>JAIEOO010000341.1 GCA_019750475.1 Acetobacteraceae bacterium
CCAGGGCCCCCGAGGCGCTGGCCGCGGTCAGGGCGGCGCTCGCCGCCTGAAGCCGCGAGGCGGCGCTCGCCGCCGTGGCGAGCGCCCCTGTGCCGGGGGCGCGGCCGCCGTCAGAGGCAGGTGATCCGGATCCCGGCGCGCACGCTGTCGAGGCTCAGGCCGGGCTTCAGGACGTTGCCCAGCATGATCGTCATCTGGCCGTTCGCGCGCAGGTCGTAGGTCCGTCCGGTCACGAAATCCTCCTGGAAGGCCCGGTGGACCAGCGCGATGCTGAACCGGACGTCGTTGCCGCCCGCGTTCCGGACGATGACGCTCTGCGTCAGCAGGTCGGAGCCCGGGCCCATCCGCGGGACGCGCTGCGTCCCGGTGCTGGTCGAGACGACCGACAGGGCGGCGCAGCCCGGCTGGGCGTGGGCCGCCTCGGGCTCGGCGAGGCCCGCCGCCGCGAGGATGCCGACGGCGAGGGCGATGCGGGAAATCGTCACAGCACGGTTCCTTCTGACGATCGCCTGCGGCCGGAACGCCGGCCGTGGCGAAGGGATGGCGCCGCGGTGACGGCGCGTGCGGCGCGATGCCGGGAGGGGCGGCCCTGGCGGCTCGCCTCTCCGCTATCGCGTGCACCCCGGCAGCACGCCGAGGCGGATGTCACTGAGCGCGACGCCCGGCTTCACAACGTTGCCGAGCGTGATGTCCTGCCGGGCACCGCCGGCGAGGCGGTAGGTCTGCCCCATCACGAAGTTCTGCTGGAAGGCGCGGTGCACGATGGTGATCGTGAACTGCACCTCGTTCGCCGTGGTGTTCTGGAACACCGCGCTCTGCGTCAGCAGGTCGGAGCCGGGGCCCATGCGCGGCACCATGGCGGTGCTGGTGCCGGTCGCGACGATCGAGATCGCGGGGCAGCTGATCCCCTGGGCCCGGGCCGGGACGCCGGCGGCCAGGACGCCGGACAGACCGGCCGCGGCGAGGGCGGCGGCGAGGGCGATACGAGGGATCATGGCGGGCTTTCCTTCCGACACCGCTATCGTGGCGCGATGGCCGCCCCGAGGCGATAGGGCGTGCCCGATCGCGGTCATCGGCCGCGCCTACAGCGCGACGACGAGGTCCACCTCGACCAGGGCGCCCACCGCGAGGCCCGTCACGCCGACCGTGGTGCGCGCCGGCAACTGCCCCACCGGGAAGCTCGCCTCCCAGATGGCGTTCATGGCGGCGTAGTCGCGCTGGAATTCGGTCAGGTAGATGCGGGCCATGATCGTGCGCTCCCAGGCGGCGCCGCAGCCGGCCAGCACCGCTTTCAGGTTGGCGATCACCTGGCGCGTCTGCGCCTCGATCCCGCCCGGCACGCAGCGCGTGTTGTCCGCCGGATCGGTCGGCATCTGGCCGGTGACGAAGAGGAAGTCCCCGGCGCGGACGGCGTGGCTGAAGGGCGCGACGCGCTTCGGCCCGTCGCCGAGGACGAAGCGCGTCAGCTCGATCACAGCCCGCGCTCGGCCCGCGTCGCCGCCAGGTCGTCGGCCAGGAACTGCGCGACGATCTCCGCCACGCCGTCCTGCGGCGCGAAGCCGAGGCGCCGGGCGCGATCGGCCGTGAAAGAGGCGGGCCAGCCGCCCACGATGCCGGCGACGGTCGCGTCGGGCTCGCGCTTCACCCGCGCGCGCTGCTCCGGCGTCAGCGCCGCCAGCATCTCGGCCACGCTGACGGAGAGGCCCGGCGGGTTGATGCCGCGGTCGAGGCCGAGCGGGGCGGTGTCCATCGCGGTCGCGTGGGTCAGCCAGTCCACCGCCCGGCGCGGGGAGCAGACCCAGACGCGGAAATCGTCGGGGACGGGCAGCGTCGTCTCGAGGCCCAGCAGCGGCTCGCGCAGAATGGCCGAGACGAAGGAGGAGGCCGCCTTGTTCGGCCGCCCCGGCCGCACGATGACGGTCGGCAGGCGGATGGAGACGGCGTCGAGCATCCCGCGGCGCGAGGCATCGGCCAGCAGCAGCTCGGCCGCGGCCTTCTGCGCGCCGTAGGAATTGGCCGGCGTCTGGCGCGCGTCGTCGGGCAGGTTGGCCGCCTGCCCGCCGCCGAAGCTCGCCACCGAGGAGGTGAAGACGACGCGCGGGGGCGCGGCCAGACGGCGGCACGCCTCGATGACGGCGAGCGTGCCCTGCAGGTTCACCCGCAGCCCGAGCGCGTAATCGGCCTCCGCCTGGGCCGAGACGACGGCGGCGAGATGGATGACGGCGCCGGTCCCCTCGGGGATGGCGCGGGCGAGGGCCGCCGCGTCCGTCACGTCGCCGGCGAGGCGGGCGACGGGGAAGGGGGCCTCGAGCGGCGCCGGCTCCGCCATGTCGAAGAGCGTCAGGCCGGAGACCTCGCGGCCGCCGAGATGGCCCTCGGCCGCCAGCCGTGCCGCCATTTTGCGGCCGAGGAATCCGCCGCCGCCCAGGATCGTGATGCGCATGGGCCGGACATTGCCCGTGCCGCGGGGCCCGGCCAAGGTGGCGGGCATGATCGGGACCCATGATTTCCGCCTCCTCGTGAACCCGCGCCACGGCACGCCGGGCGTCGTCGTCCTGCCGGAGGGCGGCTATCGCCGCGCCCGGGCCGAGATCACCGCCTGGCCGGGCTATGCCCCCACGCCGCTGGTCGAGCTGCCCGACGCCGCGGCCGCGGCGGGCGTGGCGCGCGTCGCCTGGAAGGACGAGAGCGCGCGCTTCGGGCTGCGCAGCTTCAAGGCGCTGGGCGGGGCCTATGCGGCGTTCAAGCTGCTCCAGGGCGAGCTGGCCCGGCGCGAGGTGACGCCCCACGCCGCCTCCGCCGCGCTGGAAGCGGGCGAGTTCCGCGAGGCCGCGCGGCGGATCACCGTCACCTGCGCGACCGACGGCAACCATGGCCGCTCCGTCGCCTGGGGCGCGCATCGCTTCGGCGCCGGCTGCGTGATCTTCGTGCACGAGACGGTCAGCCAGGGGCGGCGCGATGCCATCGCGCGCTGGGGCGCCGAGATCCGGGAGGTGCCGGGGAACTACGACGACGCCGTCCGCGCGGCGCAGCGCACGGCCGAGGCGGAGGGGTGGTTCGTCGTCTCCGACACCTCCTATCCCGGCTACACCGAGGTGCCGCGCGACGTGATGCAGGGCTACCGGCTGATGGCCGAGGAGGCGCTCGATCAGATGGGCGAGGCGCCGACCCATGTCTTCGTGCCCGGCGGGGTGGGCGGCGTGGCGGCGGCCGTGGCCGTCCAGCTGCGCGCCATGCGCGGCACCGCGCCGCGGCTGATCGTGGCGGAGCCCGAGAAGGCCGCCTGCCTCCTCGAATCGGCCGCGGCGGGGGAGGCGGTGACGGTGCCGGGCGAGCTCGACACCGTCATGGCCGGGCTGGCTTGTGGCGAGCCCTCGCTCTTGGCGTGGCAGGAGCTGGAACGTTCCGCCTTCGCCTTCACGGCCGTGCCCGACGCCGCCGTGCCCGAAGCGATGAAGGCGATGGCCGTTCGCGGCGTCGAGGCGGGGGAGAGCGCGGTCGCCGGCCTCATCGCCCTTCTGCTGGCCGCGCGGGAAGAGGAGGGGCGGGCGGCGCTCGGCCTCGGTCCCGACAGCCGCGTGCTGATCTTCGGGACTGAGGGGGCGACCGACGCTGAGCTTTACGCACGGTTAACGACCTGAAATCCCCTTCACGCGACTGACGCAAATGTGTCACAGAGAGGCAACGGCGCGCGTCCAATAGCGCCCGGCCTCAAGCTTCAGGGAGAGACCCCCAACATGCTGCGTCGCACCTTCGGAAAGGCCGCTTTGGCGGCGTCCGTTGCCCCCATCGCCGCCCCCGCGCTGGCCCAGGGTGGCCCGGTCGAGGTCCAGTTCTGGCACGGTCTCCCGCAGCCGCTCGGTGGCCAGCTCGAGGCGATCGTGCAGGCCTTCAACGAGAGCCAGCAGCGCTTCCGCGTCGTGCCGTCCTTCCGCGGCTCCTACCCGGAGACGATGGTGGCCGCGATCGCCGCCTTCCGCGCCGGCACGGCGCCGCACATCGTCCAGATGTTCGAGGTCGGCACGGGCACGATGATGGCCGCAGGCCGCGCCATCAAGCCGCTGCACGAGCTGCTGTCCGAGACCGGCGTGCAGATCAATTTCGACGACTACCTGCCGGCCGTGCGCGGCTACTACAGCCTGGCCGACGGCCGCATGATGGGGATGCCCTTCAACAGCTCGACCGCGATCATGTTCTACAACAAGGACATGTTCCGCCGCGCGGGCCTCAACCCGGACCAGGGGCCGCGCACCTGGGCAGAAGTCCGCCAGTTCGCGCAGCGCATCCGCGCCGCGGGCATCGAGGTGCCGAGCACGACGGCTTGGCCGACCTGGACGCAGGTGGAGCAGTTCAGCGCGCTGCACAACACGCCGCTCGCCACGCTCGACAACGGCTTCGGCGGCCTGAACGCGGAGCTGCGGGTGAACAACCCGCTGATGGTCCGCCACATCAACACGCTGATGGAGATGGGGCGCGAGGGCACCTTCCGCTGGGGCGGCCGCGACGCCGCGGGGGATGCCATCTTCGCCTCGGGCCAGGCGGCGATGACCTTCGCCTCCTCCGGCGCGCGGTCCCGCTTCGAGCGCGAACTGCCGGGCGGCGTGCAGAACCTGGGCGCGGCGATGCTGCCCTTCTATGACGACGTGAACGGCGCGCCGCTCAACTCCATCATCGGCGGCGCGGCCTTCTGGGCGATGAACCGCGGCCCGAACGCGACGCGCTCGGCCGACGAGAACCGCGCCATCGCGGAGTTCTACCGCTTCATCAGCCAGCCGCAGGTCGCGGCCCGCTGGCACACCGAGACGGGCTTCCTGCCGGTGACGCGGACGGCCTTCGAGCAGGTGCGGGCCACGGGCTTCTACACCCAGAACCCGGGGGCCGACATTCCGATCCAGCAGCTGCTGCGCGGTGGCGGGCAGATGACGGGCAACACGCGCGGCATCCGCCTCGGCGGCTTCGTCGAAATCCGCACCATCATGCAGGAGGAGATGGAGCGCGCGCTGCAGGGCCAGCAGACGGCGCAGGCGGCGATGGACAACTCCGTGCAGCGCGGCAACGTCGTGCTGCGCAACTTCGAGCGCGCGAACCGCGGGTAATTCCCCACCGGGGTTTTGCTGCGCTCCCGCGGTCCTTGCGGGCGCGGGAGCCGGCGGGTGTGAGGGGGGCGGGCTCTGCCCCCCCATTCCGCTCGCGCGGCAGGGTTGGTATGGCGGCTGCCGGGCGGGCGGAGAGACGATGCAAAAGAAGGTGATCTTCAAGGGCTGGGTCCTGCCCGTCGCGTTGCTGCTGCCGCAGCTCGTCATCACGGGGGTGTTCTTCTTCTGGCCGGCCGGCCAGGCCGTCTACCAGTCCTTCCTGCGGGAGGACGCCTTCGGCCTCTCCTCGCAATTCGTGGGCTTCGAGAACTTCGCCGACGTCCTGACCGACCCCACCTGGCTCGATGCTGCGGGGCGGACGGTGCTGTTCTCCTCGGCGGTGGCGGGGCTCGCCCTCGCCGTCGCGCTGTTCCTCGCGGTGCAGGCGGACAAGCACATCCGCGGGGCCGACACCTACAAGACGCTGCTGATCTGGCCTTACGCGGTCGCGCCCGCCGTCGCCGCCGTGCTGTGGCTCTTCATGTTCCACCCCAATATCGGCCTGTTCGGGCGGATGCTGAACGGCCTCGGCATCCCGTGGGACTACAAGCTGAATGGCGGGCAGGCGATGCTGCTGGTGATCCTCGCCTCGGCCTGGAAGCAGGTCTCCTACAACTTCATCTTCTTCCTCGCGGGGCTGCAATCCATTCCGAAGTCGGTGCTCGAAGCCGCCGCCATTGATGGCGCCCGGCCGATGCGCCGCTTCTGGACCGTGGTCTTCCCGCTGCTGACGCCGACCGCCTTCTTCCTGCTGGTGGTGAACCTCGTCTACGCCTTCTTCGACACCTTCGGCGTGATCCACTCGCTCACGCAGGGCGGGCCGGGCAAGGCGACGGAGACGCTGATCTACCGCGTCTACACGGATGGCGTGATGAACCTGAACCTCGGCTCCTCGGCCGCGCAGTCGGTCATCCTCATGATCCTCGTCATCGCGCTGACCGTGGTCCAGTTCCGCTACATCGAGCGCAAGGTGCATTACTGATGTCGGGCGCCGTCATGGACAGCCGCGTGCTGGCGGAGCGCACGCGCCGCCGCCAGAAGCGCGAGGCCTTCGTCACCCATGCCTGCCTGATCCTGGGCGTGCTGATCTTCGCCTTCCCGATCTACCTGACGCTCATCGGCTCGACGCATGACGTGAACACCATCGGCCGCGGCGAGGTGCCGCTGCTGCCGGGGGGCGAGGCGGTGGCGAACTACGCCCAGGCCTGGGGCACGGGCGGCGGGCGCTACATGGGCGTGCCGGCCGGCACCATGCTGATGAACTCGCTGCTGATGGCGCTGGCCATCGCCATCGGGAAGATCGCGATCTCTCTGATCAGCGCCTACGCCGTGGTGTTCTTCCGCTTCCCCGGGCGGATGCTCGCCTTCTGGCTGATCTTCATCACCCTGATGCTGCCGGTCGAGGTGCGGATCATCCCGACCTTCCAGGTGATGGTGGACCTCAAGCTCATCAACACGATGGGCGGCCTCGTCGTGCCGCTGATCGCCTCGGCCACGGCGACGCTGCTGTTCCGCCAGTTCTTCCTGACCATCCCCGACGAGTACGTGGAGGCCGCGAAGATCGACGGCGCCGGGCCGCTGCGCTTCTTCTGGGACGTGGTGCTGCCGCTGTCGCGCACGAACATCGCGGCGCTCTTCGTCATCCTCTTCATCTATGGCTGGAACCAGTATCTCTGGCCGCTGCTCGTCGTGAACGACCGCAGCCTGGAGACGATCGTCGTCGGCCTGACCAAGATGATCGGCGGCGGCGACGCGCAGAACGAGTGGAACGTGATCATGGCGACCGCGGTCTTCGCCCTGCTGCCGCCGGTGGCCGTGGTGGTGCTGATGCAGCGCTGGTTCGTGAAGGGCCTGACGGAGACCGAGAAGTAGCATGCGCCGGACCCTGGCACTGCTGACGTTGCCGCTCCTCGCGGGCTGCGTGGCGCCGTCGGATGACACCGCGCGCGCGGCGCGCGCCGGGATGGCCGACGCGCTGGTGGACGACTTCGCCGTCATCTGCGCCGAGCTGGACGGCCGCGCGGTCGAGGCCGCCGCTCTCCAGCGCCGCTTTGCCCCAGCCGGGGAGTCCGGTCGCGTGCCCGGACCAACCTGGGCAAGGTCCACCGCCGTGGGCCCGGTCCGAGCCCGTTGGCGCCCCGACGTGGGAGTCTGCGAAGTGTTCGGCGAGGGCATCGCCGCGGCAGAGGTCCGGAGAGCGTATGCTCGCTTCATGCTGGCGCAGCGGATCGTCAGCGTGCAGCAACCCACGGCGCCGGATGGGCCCACCCTCGTCCTCATCCGGACCGCGAGGGACGAGCCGCATGTCCTCAGCGACAGCGCGACGGTAGAGAACGGCGTATCCGTCGCCTTCTTCAGCCGGCGCCTGCTCACCGCGCCGACGACCCCCGCGGCCCGTTAGGAGACGAACTTGGCCACCCTCCATCTCCACGACGTGAAGAAGGCCTTCGCGTCCACCCACGTCCTCCACGGGATCAACCTCGACGTCGCCGATGGCGAGATGATCGTCATCGTCGGCGCCTCGGGCTGCGGGAAATCCACGCTGCTCCGCATCGTCGCCGGCCTCGAGACCGCGACCTCGGGGCAGGTGATCATCGGCGGGCAGGAGGTGACCGGGCTCGAACCGGCCGACCGCGACGTCGCCATGGTGTTCCAGAACTACGCGCTGTACCCGCACATGACCGTGGCGCAGAACATGGGCTACGGCCTGAAGATCCGCGGGTTGCCGCGGCTCGAGATCGACAAGCGCGTCCAGGCCGCGGCGGACCTGCTCGGCATCGGCCACCTGCTCGACCGTCGCCCGCGGCAGCTCTCCGGCGGGCAGCGCCAGCGCGTCGCCATGGGCCGCGCCATCGTGCGCGAGCCGAAGCTGTTCCTGTTCGACGAGCCGCTCTCGAACCTCGACGCCAAGCTGCGCGTGCAGATGCGGGCCGAGATCCGGCGCCTCCAGAAGCGGCTCGGCGTGACGAGCCTGTTCGTGACGCATGACCAGGTGGAGGCGATGACGCTGGGCGACCGCCTCGTGGTCATGAACCAGGGACGCGCCGCGCAGGTGGCCACCCCCATGGAGGTCTGGGCGAAGCCCGCCGACACCTATGTCGCGGGCTTCATCGGCAGCCCGTCCATGAACTTCCTGCCCGGCACGCTGGAGGCGGGCGGCACGGCCGTGCGCCTCGACCACGGGTTGCTGCTGCCGCTGCCCGACGGGCGGCGCGGCGCGCCCGACGGGCACAAGGTGACGCTCGGCATCCGGCCGGAGCATCTGCTGCCGGGCACCGGCGGCCTCTCCATGCAGGTCGAGCTGGTGGAACCGCTGGGCGGCGAATCGGTGATCCATGGCCGGCTGCCGGACGGCACGGCGCTGACGGCGCGGCTGCCCGGCACGGCGCATGGCGAGGGGACGCTCGGCGTCATCCTGCCGCTCGAATCGTTGCACGTCTTCGATGCGGAGACGGGACGACGCATGGAGCCCGCCGCCCATTGATCATCGGGGGGCGAAGCCCCACCCTCCCGCGCAACGCTTCACAGGGAGGTCATCCGATGTCCATCACCCGCCGCGCGGCGCTCGCCTTGCCCGCGCTCCTTCCCGGCCTCGCGGCCGCCCAGCAGGGTGGCGGGGCCTGGCCCAGCCAGCCCGTGCGGATGGTCGTGCCCTTCGCCGCCGGCGGCCCGACGGACATCCCGGCGCGGCTGCTGGCCGACGAGATGTCGCGCCACCTGCCGAACCGCATCGTGGTCGAGAACCGCACCGGCTCGGGCATCATCATCGGCACCGACATCGTGGCGAAGGCGCCGAAGGACGGGCTGACCATCCTCTACACGACGATCGGCCACGCGGTGGTGAAGGCGCTGTTCGACCGCGTGCCCTTCGACCCCATCGCCGATTTCACGCCCGTCGCGCTCGTCGGGCAGATCCCGATGATCATGATGGTCAACGCGAACTTCCCCGCGCGCAACGTGCAGGAATTCGTGGCCCATGTCCGCGCCAATCCGGGCCGCTTCGACTATGCGAGCTCGGGCAATGGCGGCGCGGTGCACCTGGCGACCGAGCTGTTCCTGCACATGGCGGGCGGGCTGCGGATGAACCACATCGCCTTCCGCGGCAGCTCGGCCGCCATGCCGGACGTGCTCTCGGGCCGCATCCCGATGATCATGGAGGTCGCGGCCGGGGCGGTGCCGATGATGCAGCGCGGCGAGCTGCGGGCGCTCGGCATCTCGACGCGGGAGCGTTCGCCCATCGCCCCCAACCTGCCGACCTTCATCGAGCAGGGCGTCGCCGACTACGAGGCCTACACCTGGCACATGGTGCTGGTCCCCTCGGGCACGCCGGCGCCGGTCATCCAGGCGATCAACGGCGCGGTGAACCGGGCGCTGGCGGCGGACGCGGTCCGCAACCGCCTGCAGGAGCTGACGATGCAGGTGATGGCCGGCAGCACGCCGGACAGCGCCGCGGCCTTCCTGCGCTCCGAGATCGCCAAGTGGGAGCCGATCATCCGCGCGGCGGGCATCCGGGCGGATTGAGGTGCCGGCGTGATCCCGCGAGGCGGGATCGCGCTTCCGCCACGACGGGGACGGTCATCCGCCGCTCCGGCCGGTTCGCCGTCGCGGCGCGGGCGCTGCGAGGGGCCGGCGCCCCCGTGCGTCACGCCGCGGCGCGGATCAGCTCGCGCACGCGGTTGGCGGCGTTGCTGCCCTTCAGCGCGTCGCGCCACATCGCCTCGGCCACGCGCTGGTGGATGGAGACGGCCTCGTCGGCGGCCGTGATGCCGGAGACGCCGACCGTCGAGGAGGGGGCGGTGTCCGCCGGCAGCGGGGCGGTGACGACGTGGGCGCGGTCGCGGCCGCGCAGGATCATGAACGGCATGGAGGCGGCGTTGCCCGTGGCGAGTCCGATCTGGAGGCCGATCGGCACGCTCTCCATCAGGTTCGCGATCGACTCGGCCTCCTGCGCGGCGGCGACCTTGCAGCGCGTGCGCGTGGCCTCGGGGATGGCGAGGTGGCCGGCGACGCCGTCGGAGAGGAACTGCCGCAGCGCCGCCTCGCTCAGCACGGCGATGACGGTCGGGCGCTTCTGGGCGTAGAGGCGCTTGCGGGCGGAGAGCGCGCCGAGGGTCTGCTCGACGGCGGCCATGGCGATGGTGCGCTCGGGACCGGCCGGCACGGACTGGGCCCAGGCTTCGGAGAGCGCGCCCTCGAAGGCGTCGCCGGTCAGCGGCCAGGAATAGGCGCCGCCGACGAGCAGCAGCTGGTCGGCCTGCTCCTCGAGGCCGCGCAGGCGCTCCTGGAAGGCGGCGGGGCGGCCGAAATACTCGATGCCGATGCCCAGCAGCGCGAGGGGCGAGACCTTCAGCAGCTCCGCCAGGCGGCGGATGGTCTCGAGCTTGATGACCTCGCCCTTCTCGTAGCGGTAGAGGGCGGCGCGCGAGACACCGAGCCGGGCCGCGATCTCTTCGGCGCGCATGCCCGATTCGACGCGGTAGGCACGAAGCTGCTGGCCGATATCGGCGAACCTCATTGCAACCTCCGGGCGGTATGGCTTTCTAGATACAACCCTGGTTGCCGAGATCAAGTCTCATCCTCGGCGAATCTGGACCATAACCGCTCCGCGGAGCCGCCGGTTCGGGTCGGGCCGGCGCGTGGGACGCGAAGCAGGCCGTGGGGCAGACCACGGCCGGTCGAGCTTGAGGGTGGTCGTTCGGGACGATGCGCGACCGGGGCATCGCCCGTTTCGCAGGCCCGAGGTTTCGCAGGCCTTAGCATGTGTCTTGCCGAGTCGCAGCCCGTCCTCCGGCGCGGGCGCGGGCCTGTCCGCCGGCCGCGCGCCCCCGTGCCCGCCCGTGGGCGCGGCTGCGGGCGGCGCGTCGCGCCGACGGCCCGACCTGGCCGCTGCGAAACCAGGCTGGCGGATTGCCGTCCCGGGCACCTTCGGCCAGGGCGCGAATCCCGCGCCCAGCAAGGCTGATCGCGGCCGCGGCCTGACGACAGTCAGGGCGGAACCGCTGTAGGCTCGCGGCATGGAACCGAGCTTGCATGCCGAACTCACCGCCTGGCGGCGACACCTCCACGCCCATCCGGGCCTCACACTCGACGAGGGCGAAACCGCCGCCTTCGTCGTCGGGAAGCTGCGGGGCCTCGGCGTCACCGAGATCGAGACCGGCGTGGGCGGGCACGGCGTCGTCGCCACGCTGCGCCGCGGCGGGGGGAACCGCAGCGTCGGGCTGCGGGCGGACATGGACGCCCTTCCCATCCAGGAGCTCGACGCGACGCTGCCCTGGCGCTCGACCAAGCCCGGCGTGATGCATGCCTGCGGGCATGACGGGCACACCACCGCGCTGCTCGGCGCCGCCGCCCTGCTGCTGCGGGACGAGAGCTGGTCGGGCACCGTGCGCCTCGTCTTCCAGCCGGCCGAGGAAGGGGGCGGCGGCGCGCGGGCGATGATCGCGGACGGGCTGTTCTCCCGCTTCCCGATGGATCGCATCTTCGGCTGGCACAACTGGCCCGGCCTGCCGGCCGGCACGATCGCCGTGCACGATGCGGCGGTGATGGCCGCCGGCGCCCGCTTCGCCATCACCTTCGAGGGCCATGCCGGCCATGCCGCGCTGCCGCACCTGACGCGGGACCCGATGCTGGGCGCCGGGCATTGCATCGTGGCGCTGCAATCCATCGTCGCCCGCAGCGTGGACCCGCTGAAGGCCGGCGTCATCAGCGTCACCATCGTCGAGGCCGGGGAGGCGCAGAACCAGGTGCCGCGCCGCGCGCAGCTCCATGGCACGGCGCGCTGGCTCGACGACGAGGTGGGAGGGCTGCTCGACAGCCGCATGCGCGAGGTCGCGTCCGGAATCGCGGCGGCCTACGGGCTGCAGGCCGAGGTGGAGTTCCGCCCGGGCGTCCCGGTGACGGCCAACCACCCGGCCGAGCGGGACCTCGCGGCCGCCGCGGCGGCGACGGTCGCGCCGGTGCGGCGGGACATGGCGGCGGCCATGACCGGCGAGGATTTTGCCTGGTTCCTCAAGCAGGTGCCGGGCGCCTTCGTCTGGATCGGCAACGGCCCGGCCGAGGACGGGCGGGAGCTGCACCACCCGGCCTACGACTTCAACGACGCGATCCTGCCGGCGGCGAGCGGCTTCCTGGCCGCGACCGCCCGCCGGGCGCTGGGGGAGGGCTGAGCGCCATGACGGACATCGCGCGGCTGCGGAGCTACGTGCAGGCGATGACGCGCCTCGCCGACCGGACGCCGGACGAGGCGACCTGGCTGCGGGAGGGGGGCGCGCTGCTGCGCGACCTCATCGCCCATGACAACTGGCTGCCGCCCGAGCTGGCCGAGCCCGGGCCGACCTACCGGCAATACCTGCTGCATTGCGACCCGCTCGAGCGCTTCTCGGTCGTCAGCTTCGTCTGGGGGGTCGGGCAGCGGACGCCGGTGCACAACCACAAGGTCTGGGGCCTCGTCGGCATGCTGCGCGGCACCGAGCGCAGCGTGACCATGCACCCCGTCCCCGGCGGGCCGATGCGGGAAGGGCAGGTGGACGTCCTGCGCCCGGGCGAGGTGGTGGAGGTGGGCTCCGGCGAGACCGACGCCCATTGGGTGGAGAACGCGCTGACCGACGCGCCCTCCATCTCGATCCACGTCTATGGCGGCAACATCGGCGCGGTGGAGCGCCACGTCTTCGACCCGGCGACGAGCGCGACGCGCCGCTTCGTCTCGGGCTACACCAACGCCGCCGTGCCCAATCTCTGGGACCGCAGCCGGGCCGCCTGACCGCGCGTGCCGTCGCTATGTCCGACGGCAGCGCTGGTGCAGCGACGTCCCGGTCGCGGTCACCTTGCCGCTCTCGCCGCGGGCGAAGCGCTCCTCGCAGGTGTCGCGCCATTCGAAGCCGGTGTGCCCCTCGACGCGCACCCGCACGGCGTAGGCGGTGTTCCAGACGCGATGGCAGACCTCCACGCCGGCGGTGAGGTTGCGGCGGTCCACCCGGCGCCACTCGCCGGGGATCGGTTGCCAGTCGAGGGTGAAGCGCGCGACGTAGCCGGAGGAATTGGCGAGGCAGATCAGCGGATCGTCGGCCCGCGTCCCGGCGGGCTGCGCGATCGCCGCCGGCCCGAGCAGGAGCAGGGCGAGACCGAGCGGCGGGATGGCTCTGCGGCGCATGGCGGGTACCTCCTTCGCCCGGGATCATCCACGGCGCGGGAGGAGGCGTCCAATCGGCGCGCGCGATGGCGCCGATCGGGGTGCCGCGTCAGCGGCGGTAGGCGGCGAGCTGGACCTGGCGCTGCGGCTGCGGGCGGCGCGCCTGGGCGCGGGACGGCGGCTGCGCGGTGCGCTGGGCCGCCGGACGCGCCGTGTCGCGCACGACCTGGCGGGAGCGGACGAAGGAGACCGGGCGGATCATCTCGTCCTCGACCGCGGCGAAGGTGCTGGCCGGGCGGTTGTGGATGAAGCCGTAGGTCGGATACTCGCGGCCGAAGGTGTCGTTGTCCCAGCCGACCTGCACGCGCACGCGGGTCCAGGAGTTGTCGTCGCTGACGTCCATCACGCGGACGTTGCGCATCACCGTGCCGCGCCGGATGCCCGGGCCGCCCCAGTTGGCGTGATCGATCTCGATCATGCGGCTGTGCACGACGCGGGAGACGACCGCGACATGGCCCGACGACATGCCGCCCGAGCCCGGGAAGGCGAGGACGGAGCCGGCCTGGGGGCGCTGCCCGCGGGCGTAGCGGCCGGCGGCGTTGTGCCACCAGTCGCGGCCGTTGCCGGCGATGTCCATGCCGGTGATGGAGCGCGCGTAGGGCACGCAGGAAATGCCGCCCCAGCCCGATGATGTGCCATGTCGCACAGACGAGCGGCTGAAACCGCGGGAAGCTTGGGGCGTTGAACGGGACGTCTGCCCCTGACGGGCTTCGCTGCGACCATCGGTCCGTGCGGCGTCGGCCGGGTTCGCCATCGGCAAGGCCGAGAGGGCGAGCGTCAAGGTCAGCGCCACGGCGGAAAGTCGCATGCAAATCCCTCCTGGATCCCGGTCGGCGGGCTGCGGGCCAGCCGCGCCGTTCGGTTACCGTCGGGCTGCAATCCGCCGCAACACGCGTGGCGATACAATGCGAAACCTGTCGTGATTTGTCCGATGGGTTGTCGTTTGCGTCGCGTTAATAGGACTGTCGTCCTTGGCCGGACCTCGCCCGGTTCATGTGCAACAGTGTGGCTGGCGCGCATGCAACAGTTTTGCGGCGCCGCGACTCAGTCCTGTTCGGTGCCCCGAAGTGGGAAGGTTGGGCCGCGAAAGCAATGCGCGCGGACGCCCGTCAACAAGCGCAGGATTGCGTTCCGCGACCGGGGGGCGTTGCTGTCCCGCCGGCCGGATGATGACGCCGCGCCGGCAAGCGGCGCGGCGTTGCTTGCGTCGTCTCGGCCTTTACTTGCAGGCCGTGACCATGATTTCGACGAGGTGGCGCGGATCGGCCATGTTCGCCTGCACGCAGGCCCGCGCCGGACGGCCGGCATCGCCCAGCCACTCGACCCACACCTTGTTCATCGCGTCGCGGTCGCGGATGTCCTTCAGCCAGATCTGGGCCTGGAGCAGGCGGGTCTTGTCGGTGCCGTTCGCCTCGAGCGCGGCGTCGATCTTCGCGACCACCTGCCGCGTCTGGCCCGTCACGTCCTGGCTGAGATCGTCGGCCGTCATGCCGGCGCAGAACACGAAGTTGTGATACTCCACGGCCGAGGACAGGATCTGGTTGCTGCCGTGGCGGTTGATGCGGCTCATGCCTTGTGTCTCCTCACTGGGTGCAGGCCCTGCCTTGTAGAGCGGTTCCGCCCCCGCCGTTAATGGCCGGGGCGGGCCGTCGCCGCGGCTTCGCGACGGCGGCGAGCGGCTCCGCGGGCGCCCCGCGCGCGGGGCCGTCCGTCAGGCTCGCTCAGGGCACCGCGTAGGTGCTGCGGGATTCGGCGGCGAAGATCATCGTCTCGAAGACCGAAACGCCGTGGATCGCCTCCTCCCAGGGCAGCGGGTAGGGCGCGCCGCCGGCGACCGCCGCGGCGAAGGCCTCGAGTTCCGCGCGCTCGATGTCGGTGACGGGGAAGTCGCGCGTCACCGGATCGCCGTCCCGCTGGCACACCGTCAGGCGCTCATGCCCGTGCAGCTCGGCCCAGGCGTCGGTGCCGAAGAGGGCGACGCGCCAGAAGCGGGGCGCGGCGGCGAGGGTGGCGAAGGTGCAGGTCGCGCCGCTCTCGAGCGTCGCGAGCATCGCGGTGGTGTCGTCGATGGTGGGCAGCACCTTCGCCTGGCTCACCACCCGCACGTCGCAGAACCGCCCGGCGAGGTTGATGATCATGTCCACCATGTGGATGCCCATGCCGCCCATCCCGCCGAGCGGGCTCTCCGCGCGGTCGGCGCGCCAGGCGCCGGGCTTGTAGGCGAAGCCGCCCGGGCCACTGAACTGCCCCTCGACATGCAGCAGCGTGCCGATCTCGCCCGCGGCCAGCAGGCGCTTCATCTCGGCGACGGCGGGCAGGAAGCGCCGGTTGTGGCCGAGGGCGAGGACGACGCCCGCCCGGCGCGCGGCCTCGACCGCGGCCTCGGCGCTCGCCTTGGTCAGGGTGAAGGGCTTCTCCACGAAGACGTGCTTCCCGGCGCGGGCGGCGGCGATCACCTGCTCCGCGTGCTGGCCGTGCGGCGTGGCCAGCGCCACCGCCTTCACCTCCGGATCGGCGAGCACGGCCTCGTAGCCGTCGAGCAGGCGGATGCCCTTCTCGGCCGCGTAGTCGCGGGCCTTGGCGGGGGTGCCGGTGCAGCCGGCGACGAAGCGGATGTTGGCGCCGTTCTTCCCCTGCACGCTGTTGACCAGCGTCTGTCCCCAGCGGCCCATGCCGACGATGGCGGTGGCGAGCATCGCGTGTTCTCCCGAATTCGTTTCGCCGCGCGTCCTGCGGCCGAAACGGGCGGCGCGCAAGCCGGCGGGTTTCCCCGGCCGGTTTCCCTTGTGGGGGCCGCTCGGGCGGGCCTAGCCTGCCCGCGAGGACGGAGGGGCGAAGCCGGCATGCGCGATGGCGGTGAGGGCGTTGGGTTCGGCTCCCCTGGCCCCTGGGCGCCCGAGCCGGGGCCGGCGGCTCCGCGGGCGCTCTGCACCGATTGCGGCCTCTCGCGCATCCCGTCGCGCGCGAAGTCCTGCGGCACGGCCTGCCAGTTCCTCCGCCCCGACTACGCGGCGCTCGAGGCGCGCATCCATGGCCGCGCGCGCGACGAGGCCCGGCCGGACGAGCTGCATTTCGGACCCTTCCGCGCCATGCACCGCGCCCGGATGCTGGAACCGCGCCCCGGCGCGCAATGGACCGGCATCACCACGCGCCTCGCCGAGCGGCTGCTGGAGACGGGCGCGGTGGACGCGGTGCTGGCCGTGGCGCCCGACCCGGCGGACAGGTGGAAGCCCATGCCCGTCCTCGTCACGCGGGCCGGGGACATGGCGGCGTGCCGCGGCATGCGGATGGGCTACGCGCCGCTGCTCTCCCTGCTGGAGCCCGCCGCGGCCGCCGGGCACCGGCGCATCGCCGTCATCGGCATTCCCTGCCAGGTGCACGCGCTGCGCGCGATCGAGGAGACGCTCGGCTTCGAGAGCGTCACCGTCATCGGCACGCCGTGCTCGGACAACACGACGACGGCGAACTTCCACCGGTTTCTCGCGCTGCTCGAGGCCGATCCGGCGGCCATCACCTATCTCGAGTTCCGCGCCGACTACCAGGTGGAGCTGCGCTACGCCGACGGGCGGCGGCGGCTGATCCCCTTCCTGATGCTCCCGCTCTCCGACCTGCCGGCCGATTTCTTCCCGCTCACCTGCCGGAGCTGCGTGGACTACACCAACGCGCTCGCCGACATCACCGTGGGCTACATGGGCGGCGAGGGCGAGCAATGGCTGATCGTCCGCAACGCGCGCGGCGCCGAACTGCTGGCGCTGCTGGACGGCGAGGTCGCGCTCGCCGCCCCCGGCACGAAGAGCCGGCGGCAGGCCCATGTGAAGGGCTTCCTCGCCAACACCGAGCGCGCCGCGGGCGGGCTGCCGCTGCGGCGCATGCCGCGCTGGCTGCGCCCGCTCGTCGCCTGGCTGATGCCGCGCATCGGGCCGCGCGGCCTCGAATTCGCGCGCGCCCGCGTCGAGATGAAGGCGGTGGAGAGCGTCGTCCACCTGCGGCGCGAGAAGCCGCGGCTGCTGCGCCACATGCTGCCGCCGCATGTCTGGCGGCTCGTCGCGCCCTACGGCCTCGCGCCGCGCGCGACGGAGGGCAACCGAAAGTTGTAGATTCCGCCGGTTCTTCGCGTGAATGCGGCGCACAACCACGCGCGCGCTTCGGCATTCAAGCCTCCGAGAGCAGAAGCCCGGCCCCGCCGGCATCGGAGGTCACATGCGCATGGCGTTCCTCGCGGCCGGCCTCGCCGGCGCGCTCCTCGCGGCCCCGTCCGGCGCGGCGCCGCTCACCGCCAACGAGATCCTGAGCCAGTTCAACATCGTGGTGACGGGCGACTTCGCCAGCACCTCCGATGTCGAGGGACGGACGGTGGTGGGCGGGAACCTCACCCACGGCGCGACCTTCTTCAACAACCCCGGCGCCGCCGCGGCCTCCGCCTTCCGGGCGCTGACGGTGTACGGCGACGTCACCGCCGGCGGGCCGCTCAACGTCAACAATGGCGGCGGGGCGGCCATCGGCGGCGCGTCCGCCGCCATCATCAACGACAATGGCGGCGGCGGCGTGACGACGGGCGCGAGCCTGCCGGGCTTCCAGGCCCATTTCGCCGATCCGCTGAACGCGCTCTCGGCGCAGCTCGCCGGCATGGCGGCGGACAGCGCGCCGCCCGCGGCGCCGCCCGGGTTCCCGAACAACGTGATGCTGCAGGCGAGCGCGGGGACCGGCCTCGCCGTCTTCGCGCTGACCACGGCGGAGCTCGCCTCCTACGCCTCCTTCGCGGTGGACCTGAACGGGCGCGAGGGGGCGGTGTTCAACGTCACCGGCGCGTCCTTCACGGCGACGGGGAACTTCCTCAACGCGCTCTCCGTCGCGCGCGACGTGATCTGGAACTTCGTGGACGCCGTGACGCTCGATGTCCGGGTGCAATGGGGCGGCACGGTGCTGGCCCCCAAGGCGGCGGTGAGCAACACGACGCCCATCGAGGGCACGCTCTTCGCGGCGAGCTTCCGCGGCGACGGCGAGATGCACAGCCAGCCCTTCCGGCCGGGCGTCACCCCGCGCGGCTCGCCGCCGACCCCGGTGCCCGTGCCCGCGTCCCTCGCGCTGCTCGGCCTCGGGCTGGCGGGCCTCGCCGCCGTGCGGCGCCGCTGACGCCGTTCGCCCGCGGCTTCCGGCACGGGGCTTGCAACGCCCCTGCCGCAAGGCCGAGGAGAACGCCATGCGTCGTCGCCAATTGCCGCTTCTGGCGGCATCCGCCGCCTCCTTCGCGGCACCGGCGGTCAGCCGGGCGCAGGGCGCCTGGCCCACGCGCCCCGTCCGCATCGTGGTCACCTTCCCGCCCGGCGGCTCCTCCGACATCGTGGCGCGGGTGCTGGCGGAGGTCCTGTCGCCCGTCTTCCACCAGCGCTTCGTGGTGGACAACCGCCCGGGTGCCGGCGGCACGCTGGCCGCGCGGCACGTCGCGGAGCAGCCGGCCGATGGCTACACGCTGCTGCTGACCAACACCGCGCCCATCACCACCTCCCCGCCGCTCTACCCGCAGGCGGGATACGACCCGGTGCGGAGCTTCACCCATGTCGCCTTCATCGGCGCCGCGCCGGTCGCCGTGGTGGTCAACAGCGCGAGCATCCCGGTCACCGACCTGCGCGGCCTCGTGGACTGGGTCCGCGCCCAGCGCGAGCCGCCCTCCTTCGGGTCGTCGGGCACGGGCTCCGTCGGGCACATCCTGGGCGAGATGTTCCAGCGCCAGACCGGGCTGCGCCTGACCCACGTGCCCTATCGCGGCTCCGCCCCGCTGCTGCCCGACCTGCTGAACGGGCAGGTCCCGCTCGCCTTCGACACGCTGCCCCAATATGTCGAGCACTTCGCCGCCGGGCGGCTGCGGGGCATCGCCGTCAGCGCCGCCCGGCGCAGCGCCGTCGCGCCGGCCGTGCCGACGACGGCCGAGGGCGGCCTGCCCGACCTGCTGGCGGCGAACTGGGTGGGCCTCTCGGCCCCCGCCGGCCTGCCGCCCGCGATCGCCGAGCGGCTGAGCGCCGAGATCGTCAAGGCCGTGGAGGCCGAGCCGATGCGCGCGCGCCTCCTTGACCACGCGATCACGCCGGCGCCGCTCGGCCCGCAGCCCTTCACCGCCTTCGTGGAGCGCGACGTGCGGGAGATCGGCGGGACGGTCCGCGCGCTCGGCATCACCGCCGGCTGAGGGCGGCCGTCACACGCGGCGGACGACGTAGCTCCCGGCTTCGAGGGCGGCGATGATGGCGTTGCCCTGGGCGGCGTCCCGCACCTCCACCATGAGGTGCAGCTCGGTGCTCTGGACGGTGGGCGCGCCGAAGAGCTGCTGGTGCTGCACCTCGATCACGTTGCCGCCCAGCGCCGAGATGCGGCCGGCGATGTCGGCCAGCATGCCGGGGCGGTCGGGGATGTCGAAGCGCAGGCGCAGGATGCGGCCGTCGCGGAGAAGCTGGCGCAGCAGCACGTTGGACAGGGCGCGGGCGTCGATGTTGCCGCCGCAGACCGCCGTGCCGATCCGCTGGCCGGCGAAACGCTCGGGATGGGCCAGCACGGCGGCCAGCCCCGCCGCGCCCGCGCCCTCGGCCACGGTCTTGGCGCCCTCGGCCAGCAGGGCGATCGCCTGCTCGACCGCGCGTTCGGGCACGACCAGCACCTCGACGCCGAGGTCGCGCAGCAGGCCGAGAGGCAGTTCGCCCACGTCGCGCACCGCGATGCCCTCGGCGACGGTCGGGCCGCCGACCTGCACGGGTTCGCCCGCCAGGCGCTGGCGCATGGCCTGGTAGCCCTCGACCTCGACGCCGAAGACGCGGGTGGCGGGCGCGGCCTGCCGCGCGGCGATGGCGCAGCCCGCGGCGAGGCCGCCGCCGCCCACCGGCAGGATCAGCGCGTCGGGCGGCTCGGGCGCGTCCTCCAGCAATTCGAGGGCGAGCGTCCCCTGGCCGGCGATCACCCCGGGGTCGTTGTAGGGATGGACGAAGGTGAGCCCTTCCTCCTGCGCGAGGCCGTGGGCGTGGGTCGCGGCCTCGGCCAGGGTCTCGCCGACCAGCACGACGCGGGCGCCGAAGGCCTCGGTCCGCAGCACCTTCGTCGCGGGCGTGAAGCGCGGCATGACGATGGTGGAGCGCACGCCGGCGAGGGTCGCGTGGCGGGCGACGGCCTGGGCGTGGTTGCCGGCCGACATGGCGATGACGCCGGCGCGGCGCTCAGCCTCCGTCAGCAGGGCGAGGCGGTTGGCCGCGCCGCGCTCCTTGAAGGCGCCCGTCGCCTGGAGGTTGTCGAGCTTGAGGAAGACGCGCGCGCCCGTGGCGGCGTTGACCGCCGGGTTCTCGATGGTCGGCGTGCGGAGGATGCGGCCCGCGATGCGGCCCGCCGCCGCGCGGATGTCGGCGGCGGTGACCGGCGCGGCCAGGAGGTCGAGCATCAGGCGAAGCGGACGGAGGTGATCTCGACGGCGCGGGCCCCGCCGGGCGCCGGAACCTCGACGCTGTCGCCCACGCGCTTGCCCATCAGCGCCTTGGCGAGCGGGGAGGAGATGGAGATGGAACCGGTCTTCATGTCGGCCTCATACTGGCCGACGATGCGATAGGTGTTCTCCTTCTCGGTCTCCTCGTCCACGATGGTGACGCGGGCGCCGAAGCGGACCTGATCGCCATTCATCTTGGAGACGTCGATCACCTCGCTCGACGGGATGATCGCCTCGAGCTCCGCGATGCGGCCTTCGATGAAGGACTGCCGTTCCCGCGCCGCGTGGTACTCGGCGTTCTCGGAGAGGTCGCCATGGGCGCGCGCCTCCGCGATGGCGCGGATGATCGCGGGCCGTTCCTCGCTCTTGAGCAGACGCAGTTCGTCCTCAAGCCTGGCCAGGCCCTCGGCCGTGATCGGGAACTTCTGCACAGCGACGTCCTTCGACTGGTTGCCAGCAATACTTCCCCACCCCGGATGAATTTCCGGAAAGACACGCCGGAGGTGAGGGGGAGGGAGGGGACCTGATCGCCCCCTCCCGGCTCAAAAAGTGGCTGTAGAGTAGGATTGCAGAGGCGCCACATCAAGGGTTCCCGCGCGCAGGGCCGCGATGGCGCCCACGGCGGCCCGGGCGCCCGCCATGGTTGTGTAGTGCGGCACCCCCTGCGTCAGCGCCGAGCGGCGGATGTCGAAGCTGTCCGACACGCTCTGCCCCCCGCCCGAGGTGTTGATCACGAGCTGGATGTCCCCGCTCTTGATCGCGTCCACGCAATGCGGGCGGCCTTCCAGGACCTTGTTGATGACGGTCGCCTCGATCCCGGCCTCGCGCAGCTTCGCCGCCGTGCCGCGGGTGGCGAGGATGCGGAAGCCGAGTTCCGTCAGGCGGCGCGCGATGCCGACGGCCGCGGTCTTGTCCCGCTCGCGCACAGAGACGAAGGCGGTGCCGCCCTCGGGCAGCTTCACCCCGGCGCCGAGCTGCGACTTCAGGAAGGCGCGCTCGAAGCTGGTGTCGAGGCCCATGACCTCGCCGGTGGACTTCATCTCGGGGCCGAGCAGCACGTCCACGCCCGGGAAGCGGTTGAAGGGGAAGACCGCCTCCTTCACGGCGACGTGGCGGCTGACCGCGTCGTCGTCGAGCTTGAACTCGGTCAGCAGGGCGCCCGCCATCACGCGCGCGCCGATCTTCGCCACGGGCACGCCCGTCGCCTTGGCGACGAAGGGCGCCGTGCGGGAGGCGCGGGGGTTCACCTCGAGGATGAAGATCTCCCCGTCCTTCACCGCGAACTGCACGTTCATCAGCCCCTGGACCTTCAGCGCGCGCGCGAGCGCGTCGGTCTGGAGCTTGATCTCGGTGACGAGGGTCGGCGGCAGCGAGTAGGGCGGCAGGGAGCAGGCGCTGTCGCCCGAATGGATCCCGGCCTCCTCGATGTGCTCCATCACCCCGGCGACGTAGACGTTGCCCGCCCGGTCGGCGATGGCGTCCACGTCCACCTCGATCGCGTCCTGGAGATACTGGTCGATCAGGATGGGGTTCTCGCCCGAGACGCGGACGGCCTCGGCGCCGAAGCGGCGCAGCTGCTCGGCGTTGTGGGCGATCTCCATGGCGCGGCCGCCCAGCACGTAGGACGGGCGGACGACGACGGGGTAGCCGATGCGCTCGGCCTCCTTCAGCGCCTCCTCCAGGTCGCGCGCGATGCCGTTCTGCGGCTGCTTGAGGCCGAGGCCCTTCAGCAGGAGCTGGAACCGCTCCCGGTCCTCGGCGATGTCGATGGCTTCCGCGCTCGTGCCGAGGATGGGGATGCCGGCCTTGTGCAGCGCCTGGGAGAGCTTGAGCGGCGTCTGCCCGCCATACTGCACGATGCAGCCCAGCACCTCGCCGCCGGCCTGCTCGGTGCGGATCAGGGCGATCACGTCCTCGGGCGTCAGCGGCTCGAAATAGAGGCGGTCGGCCGTGTCGTAATCCGTGCTGACGGTTTCGGGGTTGCAGTTGACCATGATGGTCTCGAAGCCCTGCGTCCCCTCGTGCTTGTCCGAGAGGGCGTAGCAGGCATGGACGCAGCAATAGTCGAACTCGATGCCCTGGCCGATGCGGTTCGGCCCGCCGCCGAGGATGACGACCTTCTTCCGGTCCGTCGGCCGGCTCTCGCAGACGGGTTCGCCGAAGCCGCCCTCATAGGTCGAATACATGTAGGGCGTGTCGGAGGCGAATTCGGCCGCGCAGGTGTCGATGCGCTTGTAGACGGGCCGCACGCAGAGCTTCTCCCGATGAGCGGCCACGTCGGCCTCGCTCCTGCCGGTGAGGCGCGCGAGCTGCTTGTCGGAGAAGCCGAGCGCCTTGACGCGGCGCAGCGCGGCCCCCTCGGTCGGCAGGCCCTTCGCCTCGATCTCGCGCTCGGCGCGGACGACGCGCTCGACCTCGCGGATGAACCAGGGGTCGAACTTGCAGGCCTCGTGGATGGCGTCCACCGGGATGCCGGCCCGCAGCGCCTGCGCCACCATGAGGATGCGGTCCGGGCGGGGGCTGGCGAGCGAGGCGTGGAAGGCCTGCGGGCTGCCATCGCCCGGGGGCGCCACGGGATCGAGGCCGGAGAGCCCCGTCTCCAGGCTGCGCAGCCCCTTCTGCAAGGCTTCGGCGAAGCTGCGGCCGATGGACATCGCCTCGCCCACCGACTTCATGGAGGTGGTGAGGGTGGCCGGCGTGCCGGGGAACTTCTCGAAGGTGAAGCGGGGGATCTTCACCACCACGTAGTCGATCGTCGGCTCGAAGCTGGCCGGCGTGACCTTGGTGATGTCGTTCGTCAGCTCGTCCAGCGTGTAGCCGACGGCGAGCTTCGCCGCGACCTTGGCGATCGGGAAGCCGGTCGCCTTGGAGGCGAGCGCGGAGGAGCGGCTGACGCGCGGGTTCATCTCGATGATGACCATGCGCCCGTCCTTCGGGTTGATCCCGAACTGGACGTTGGAGCCGCCGGTATCCACCCCGATCTCGCGCAGGCAGGCGATGCTGGCATCGCGCATGCGCTGGTATTCCTTGTCGGTCAGCGTCAGCGCCGGCGCCATGGTCACGCTGTCGCCGGTGTGGACGCCCATCGGGTCCAGATTCTCGATGGAGCAGATGATGATGCAGTTGTCCGCGCGGTCGCGGACCACCTCCATCTCGAACTCCTTCCAGCCGAGGACGCTCTCCTCGATCAGCACCTCGCTCGTCATCGAGGCGGCGAGGCCCGCGCCCACGATCTGCTCGAACTCCTCGCGGTTGTAGGCGATGCCGCCGCCCGTGCCGCCGAGCGTGAAGGAGGGGCGGATGACACAAGGCAGGCCGATGGTCTCGAGGGCGGCGCGCGCTTCGTCCATCGTGTGGGCGATGCCGGAACGCGGGCTCTCGATGCCGATCTTGGTCATCGCGTCGCGGAACTTCTGACGGTCTTCCGCCTTGTCGATGACCTCGGCCTTGGCGCCGATCAGCTCGCAGCCGTACTTCGTCAGCACGCCGGCGGCGTCGAGCTTGAGGGCCGTGTTCAGCGCCGTCTGGCCGCCCATGGTGGGCAGCAGCGCGTCCGGGCGCTCCTTGGCGATGATCTTCTCGACGATCTCGGGCGTGATCGGCTCGATGTAGGTCGCATCGGCCAGGCCCGGATCCGTCATGATCGTGGCGGGATTCGAGTTCACCAGGATGACGCGGTAGCCCTCCTGGCGCAGCGCCTTGCAGGCCTGGGCGCCGGAATAGTCGAATTCGCAGGCCTGGCCGATCACGATGGGGCCGGCGCCGATGATGAGGATGGACTGGATGTCGGTGCGCTTGGGCATGGTGGGCTCTCAGCGGAAGTCGCGGTCGGAGGGGATGAGGCCGAGATAGGCGCGCACGCGCCACTGGGCCTCGACGAAGAAGGCGAGGGGGGCCGGGCGCCAGGCGGGCAGGCGCCATTCGGCATGGTGGGCGATGCGGATGCCGGCGGCCGTCCAGCTGGCCTGGGCGGCGGCGAGGGTGGACATGGCCGTCACCTCCGCCACGCCGCGGATCCAGCCGGCGCCGTCGCGCAGGATGAGGAAGCCCGAGCCCTGGCCGCCCATGGCGGCCGGGCGTTCCCGGGCGCAGGCCTCGACCTTCGCGCCGTTGGGGCCGGCGCTGCGCCAGGCGGGGTCGTCGCAGTCGAGCGCGCCATAGGGCGCCACGATCCAGAGGAACAGCGCGAAGGCGGCGAGCGCCGCGGCGACCGAGACATTGGCGCCGTTGAAGGGGAGCATCATGGCGGGTTCGCGTGGCGCCGCGCCGTCCAGAGCAGGAGCGGCAGCAGCAGCAGATGCGGCACGCCCCAGAAGGCGAGCGCGGTCGGCACGTGCTCGGGCGGGACGAAGAGCATCGTCACGCCATGGACGGCGGCGCTGATCCCGAAGGCCATGAGGGCCGCGCGCATCGCCGGGTAGAGCTTGCGCAGGGCATGGGCCAGCCAGAACAGGACGAGGCCCGAATAGCCGAGGGCGAAGAGGGCGAAGGGCAGGTTATCCAAGGCGCTTCGTCTCCTTCAGCCAGAGGGCGAGGCCGACGATGGCGTGCGAGGCGGCGACGAGGCCCACCACCGTCCAGCGCCCGAAATCGGTGAACCAGTAGAGCGAGGAGCCGAGCAGCAGCATGGAGAGGCCGATGGCCGCCGGGGTGTGCGGCGTGACGCGCTTGCAGATCACGGTCAGCACCACGGCGAGGAAGACGCAGGGGATGAAGAGCAGCAGCGCGGTCATGCCTCGCGTCCCGTCACGGCGAGCTTGAGGGCGAGCAGCGCGAGCGCGCCGCCCAGGATGTAGCGCTGCGCGGCGAGCCAGGCGGGCCGCGTCGAGAGGAAGCGCGCCGTGCCGGAGGCGCCGCAGACCAGCAGCGCGTCGAAGGCGGTGCAGGTGGCGATCTGCACCGCCCCCAGGATGACGGATTGGGTGAACACGTCGCCCCGCGCCGGGTCGAGGAAGGGCGGGAAGACCGCGACGTAGAACAGCGCGACCTTCGGGTTCAGCGCGGCGGTGGCGAAGCCCACGGCAAAGAGGCGGGCATCGGGCTCGGCCGGCAGGGGGCGCGGGGCGAAAAGCGGCTGGCCGCCGGGGCGCAGGCACTGCCAGGCGAGGAAAGCGAGGTAGAGCGCGCCGCCGATGCGCAGCACGTCCCAGGCATAGGGCACGGCGAAGAGGGCGGCGGTGATCCCCGCCGCCGCCGCGAGCATGATGGCGAGCGAGCCGGTCTGGCAGCCCGCGAGCGAAACCATCCCCGCCCGCGTCCCCTGCGCCAGCGCGCGGGAGACGAGGTAGAGCATGTTCGGGCCCGGCGTGGCCGCGAGGCCGAGCGACAGGGCCGCGAAGACGAGGAGGGTTTCGAGGGAGGGCATCAGCCGACGGCCAGCCGCGATATGGCCAGGAGCGCACCCATGACTGCAAGAAGGACAGCGTTGAGTGCGTGCGCGGCTAGCTTATCGAGCAGCCATACGACAACGCTTCCCTTAGTTACCGCGTGGGAGAGCTCCCCGGCTCGGATCCAGCCCCTCTGAAGACGGGATCGGAGCGACTTCAGTTCATCGGCTGCAACCCGGCGTTCTTCGGCATCCAAAGGAAGGTCGTTCGCTCCTGTAGTCAGGGCATGCTCAATCTTCTCAATGCCTTCAACGGCTGTCGTGCGGTTTGGATCATTGTCATCCAATCGCACTAACCGATCCGAAGCAGGGATGATGTTTAACTGAAGCCGGTCGGTCGGCCATCCAACGGTCTCTTGCATATCACCGGCCAACTCCTGAACCCGAAGAAATCCAGTCGCGGTCGGGCGCAAAACGATGCCGTCATCGAAAAGAAATTTGGCGTCCGTAACGCTCCTCAGTCCGTTCTGAAGCTGCTCAAAGATAACCGCCCGAAAGGCGGCTGACGCTTCATTCCCAAGAATTTCCGTGCCGCGCAGCGCTAGCGCCTGGGCATGTCCGATTCGATCTAATTCCCTATTCGCGTCGAAATAAGCGTAAATAGAGACTAGGAGAGCTTCGTCGTTCTTCGCCTCTTCGAGACATCTGCGGTAGTCCATCACTCACCCCTGCACCGAGAACCCGCCATCCACCGGGATGGCCGTGCCGGTGATGAAGCGCGCGCTGTCGCTCGCGAGGAACGCTGCGATGCCCTCGAAATCGGCGGGGTCGCCCCAGCGGCCCATCGGCGTGCGGGCGCGGACATTGGCGTCCAGTTGGGGCATGTCCGCCCGCGCCTTCCGCGTCAGCGCCGTGTCGATCCAGCCCGGCAGCACGGCGTTCACCGTGATGCCGTCCGCCGCCCAGGCGGTCGCGAGCGACTTGGTCAGCTGCACGATCCCGCCCTTCGACGCCGCATAGGCGATATGCAGCGGCATCCCGAAGATCGAGAGCATGGAGCCGTTGTTGATCACCCGGCCCACGCCACCCGCCTTCAGATGCGGATGCGCCGCGCGGGCGCAGAGCATGGCGGAGGTGAGGTTGGTGTCGAGGACGGCGTGCCAGTTCTCGGTGGCGTAGCTTTCGGGGCGGCCGCGGATGTTGGTGCCCGCGTTGTTCACCAGGATGTCGAGGCGGCCGAGCCGCGCCACCGTCTCCGCCACGGCGTCGTTGACCGAGGCTTCGTCGGTGACGTCGCAGGTGACGGCGTCCGCGGTGGCGCCGAGCGCGCGCAGCTCCGCAACGGCTTCGGCCGATTTGGCCGCATCCCGCGCCGCGAGCATGACGGCCGCACCCGCCTTCGCCAGGCCGCGCGCGAAGCCGAGGCCGATGCCGCCATTGCCGCCGGTGACGAAGGCGACGCGGCCCCCAAGGGCAAACATCGCTTGGGCGAACATCAGCGGGCCTTTTCCATCAGCGCCGTGAAGCGGTGGAACAGATAGTGGCTGTCGGACGGGCCTGGCGAGGCCTCCGGATGGTATTGCACGGAGAAGGCCGGGCGGTCGGTTGCCGCGATGCCCTCATTGGTGCCGTCGAACAGGCTGCGATGCGTCACGCGCACGTTGCCGGGGAGCGTCTTCTCATCCACCGCGAAGCCGTGGTTCTGGGAGGTGATCTCCACCTTGCCCGTCTCCAGGTCCTGCACGGGCTGGTTCGCGCCGCGATGCCCGCGGTCGAGCTTGTAGGTCTTCGCCCCGAGCGCGAGCGCGAGGAGCTGGTGGCCGAGGCAGATGCCGAACACCGGCACCTGCTTTTCGAGAACGCCCTGGATCGCCGGCACGGCATACGCGCCGGTGGCGGCAGGGTCACCGGGGCCGTTGGAAAGAAAGACGCCGTCGGGCTGGTGGCGCAGGATGTCCTCGGCCGTCGCGGTGGCGGGCAGCACCGTCACCTCGCAGCCGGCATCGGCCAGGCAGCGCAGGATGTTGCGCTTCGCGCCGTAATCCACGGCGACGACCTTGTGCTTCTTCGCGGGGGAAGGCGCGAAGCCCTCGCCCCACTGCCACAGGCCCTCTTCCCACGTGTAGGCCTGGCGCGTCGTGACCTCCTTCGCGAGGTCCATGCCTTCGAGGCCGGGCCAGTCCCGCGCCATCTTCACCAGGGCCGGGATGTCGAACCGGCCATCGGCGGGGAAGTGCAGCACGCCGTTGGGCGCACCGCCGTCGCGGATGCGGGCGGTCAGGGCGCGCGTGTCCACGCCGCAGAGACCGGGCAGGTTCCAGCGCTTCAGCCATTCCTGCAGGTGCAGGGTCGCGCGGTAATTGGCCGGCTCGGTGACGTCCTGCTTGACGATCAGGCCGCGGGCGGCGGGGCTCGTCGCCTCGATGTCCTCGTTGTTGGTGCCGACATTGCCGATATGCGGGAAGGTGAAGGTGATGATTTGCCCGGCATAGGACGGGTCGGTCAGCGTCTCCTGATAGCCGGTCATGCCGGTGTTGAAGCAGATCTCGGCCACGTTGGTGCCGTGGGCGCCGAAGCCGGCGCCCCAGAAGACGGCCCCGTCCGCGAGCACGAGGGCGGCCGTGGCGCCGGCGGGCGGGGTGTGGGCGTCGGACAAGGCGGGGGTCTCCGTGGGGACGTCGCTGTTGGTGATCTTGGCGCCGGGCATGTCCGAGAGGGAGAGGCCGGTGGCGGCGATGATGGCGGGCCAATGCTTGGCCGGGATGGCCCGGGACTGGCGCCATTTCCGGATGGCCTCGGTGCCGATCTGGCAGGCCTGTGCGGCGGCCTCGGGCCCGCCCATGAGGGCGAGGATGTCATCCACGCTGCGCATCGGCTAGGATGTGGAAGAAATTTCCCACCCGCGCAAGCGCGATTCCCGGCAGGGGCGCTATGCGCGGGAGGGAAATTCCCAGTTCATTGCAAATACGTTTCGACAGAGAGGCCCACATGTCCCTCCGCCAGCGCTTCACCGACGAACTCAAGGCCGCCATGCTCGCCCGCGACACGGCCAGGACCGCCACGCTCCGCATGATCACCGCGAAGCTCAAGGACGTGGACATCGCCGCCCGGCCCAACCCCCCCGTCGCCGATGAGGAAATCGTCGGCATGCTGCGCGGCATGGCGAAATCCCGCCGCGAGTCCGTCGAGCTCTACAAGCAGGGCGGCCGGCAGGACCTGGTGGACAAGGAAGAGGCCGAGATCGCCGTGATCGAGGGCTTCCTGCCGCAGCAGATGGACGAAGCGGCCATGCAGGAAGCCGTCCGGGCCGCCATCGCCGAGACGGGCGCGACCGGCATCAAGGACATGGGCAAGGTCATGGCCGCGCTGAAGGCCAGGCACGCCGCGACGCTCGACATGGCGAAGGCCGGACCGATCGTCAGGCACGCGCTCGCGTGATCCCCGCCGAGGTTTTCCGCGCCACTTCGCTGCGCTGCGTTCTGCGGAAAACCTCGGCGGGGGCCCCGTCGGCACCCGCGCCGGAGGGGGAAGTTGGTCCGGGCCTTCCGCTGTGGTTGTGCGCGTCTTGGCAGGTGGCGCCGCCCTCGCGGCGGAGCCGCTTCGGGGCACCGGGGCGGGCCCTGGAGGCAGGGCGTCTTCGGCGCCTGCGCGACCGAATGCGGGGAGGGGCCTCGCCCGCTGGTCGCCGGACGGGGCCGCGTCCCTGCCCTACCTCCCTCCCGTCCGGCGGGTTATGTCGGGGGCGAACACAGGGGAGGGCAGGGCATGCCGGATGGGGTGAACATGGCGCGCACGGGCGGGCGGCTGCTGGCCGACGCGCTCGTGGCGAACGGGGCGACGCATGTCTTCGCCGTGCCGGGGGAGAGCTACCTCGACCTGCTCGACGGCCTCTACGCCGTGCGCAACCGCGTCGAACTCATCACCTGCCGCTTCGAGGCCGGCGCCGTCCACATGGCCGAGGCCCACGGGAAGCTCACCGGCAAGCCCGGCGTCGCCATCGTCACGCGCGGGCCCGGCGCCTGCCACGCCGCCATCGGCGTCCACGTCGCCATGCAGGATTCGACCCCGCTCGTCCTGCTGGTGGGCCAGATCCCGGTGGAGGAAACCGATCGCGAATCCTTCCAGGAGGTGGACTACCGCCGGATGTTCTCGCCGCTGGCGAAGTGGGTGACGCAGATCGACGACGAGCGCCGCATCCCCGAGATCATGGCGCATGCCTTCGACGTGGCGGTGAGCGGCCGGCCCGGCCCCGTCGTCGTCGCCATCTCGGAGGAGATGCAGAAGCGCGCCGTCGCCGTGCCCGATATCGGCGCAGCACCCGTCCTGCCGCCGCACCCGGCGCCCGACGCCATTCCCCGGCTGATGGCCATGCTCGCCAAGGCCGAGCGCCCGCTCGCCATCCTGGGCGGCAGCCGCTGGACGCCCGAGGCCCGCGACGCCGTTGCCGAGTTCCTGACGGCCAACGACATCCCGACCGCCGTCTCCTTCCGCCGGCAGGGGCTGTTCGACGGGACATCGGCCCATTTCGCCGGCGACCTCGGCGTCGGCGCCGACGCGGCGCTGGTGAAGCACGCGAAGGAGAGCGACCTCATCCTCGCCATCGGCACCCGCATGGGCGAGCCGGTGAGCCAGGGCTACACGCTGCTGGATATGGCGGGGGCCACGCCGCTCGTGCACGTCCACCCCGAGCAGAGCGAGATCGGCCGCGTCTACCGCCCGGCCCTCGGCATCGTCTCCGACCTCAACGCCTTCGCCGCCGCCATCCGCGGGCAGCGCGTCGCCGCGCCGCGCTGGGGCGCCTGGCGGAAGGCGGTGCGCGCCAGCCGCGAGGCCCAGGCGGTGGCGCCCGACTACGAGGGCCCGCTGAACCTCGCCCGCGCGCTCCAGGCGCTCGAGCGGGAGCTGCCGGAGGACACGATCTTCGCGACGGATGCCGGCAACTTCGCCACCTGGCCGACGCGCTTCATGCATGTGGGTCGGCGCCAGGAATTCCTCGGCCCGACCAACGGCGCCATGGGCTACGGCGTGCCGGCGGCGATCGGCGCCGCCATCACCAACCCCGGCCGGCGCGTCGTCTGCTTCGTCGGCGATGGCGGCTTCCTGATGACGGGCCAGGAGATCGCGACCGCCTTCCACCACCAGGCGGCGCCGATCATCCTGGTGTTCAACAACAGGATGTACGGCACGATCCGCATGTACCAGGAGCGCGCCTACCCCGAGCGCGTCTCGGGCACCGAGCTCACCAACCCCGACTTCGCCAAGTTCATCGAGGCCTTCGGCGGCCATGGCGAGATCGTCGAGGCGACGGAGGAGCTGGTGCCGGCCTATCGCCGCGCGGCGGCGAGCGGCAAGCCCGCCATCATCGAGATCCGCATGAACCCCGAGCAGGTGACGAACCGCGCCACCATCGCCGAGCTGCGGGCGCAGTCGAAGACGTGACGGCCTGGACTCTCGCCATCCATGGCGGCGCGGGGACCATCCCCCGCGCCGAGCTGGCGGACGCCGCGCCCTACCGCGACGGGCTTCTGGCCGCGCTGGAGGCCGGGGCCGCCGTGCTGCGCGCGGGCGGCACGGCGGGCGAGGCCGTGATCGCCGCCGTGATCAGCCTCGAGGACTGCCCGCTCTTCAACGCGGGGCGCGGCAGCACCTTCACCGCCGCCGGCACGATCGAGATGGACGCGGCGCTGATGCTGGGGGAGGGCGCGGCCGGCGCCGTCACCGGCGTCACCCGCATCCGCAACCCGATCCGCGCCGCCGAGGCGGTGATGCGGAACACGCCGCATGTGCTGCTGGCCGGCGAGGCCGCCGATGCCTTCGCCGCCGCCGAAGGGCTGGCGCTGGAGGCGCCCGGGTATTTCCGCACGCCGCATCGCTGGGCGCAGCTCGAGGCCGCGCGCGCCGCGCGGTCGGTGGCGCTCGACCATGACCTGCCGGCGCGGATGGGCACGGTCGGCGCCGTGGCGCGCGACGCGGCCGGGCGGCTGGCCGCCGCGACCTCCACCGGGGGGATGACGAACAAGCGCGCCGGCCGGGTGGGCGACAGCCCGATCATCGGCGCCGGCACCTGGGCGGATGGGCGCGTCGCCGTCTCCTGCACCGGCACGGGCGAGGCCTTCCTCAAGGCCGCCGCCGCGCATGAGATCAGCGCGCTGATGCGCCACGCGGGCCTCTCGCTGGAGGAGGCGGCGCGGCGCGTCGCGCTCGAGGACGTGCCGCGCGCCGGCGGCCGCGGCGGGCTGATCGCGGTGGACCGCGACGGATCGGCGGCGCTGCCCTTCGGCACGGAAGGGATGTATCGCGGCGTCGTCTCGGCCGGCGCCCCGCCGCGCGCCGGCATCCACGCGGAGTGGCTGTAGGGCGGCGGATAACCATCGCGCCGATGGGCGCGGCGGGCGACGGGCGCCAACCGGCCCGGCCAGCCCGCGTTGGGGACCGCGACCTTTCCCCTTCGCGGAGTGCCGTTCATGCCCTCACCCAGGCTCAAGCCCGTGTCCCGCCAGGTGATCGTGCTGACCGGCGCGACCTCCGGCATCGGGCTCGCGACCGCGCGGATGGCGGCGCGGCGCGGCGCGAAGCTCGTGCTCACGGCGCGCAACGCGGAGGCCCTGTCGGAGCTGGCCGAGGAGCTGCGCGCCGCGGGCGCGCAGGCCGAGTGGATCGCGGCGGACGTCGCCGACAAGCCGGCGATGGAGCGCGTGGCGGCCTTCGCGGTCGAGCGGTTCGGCGGCTTCGACACCTGGGTGAACGACGCCGGCGCCTTCACCCTCGGCCATGTCGAGGACACGCCCTATGACGATCACCGGCGCGTCTTCGACGTGATCTACTGGGGCGTCGTGCATGGCACGCAGGCGGCGCTTGATCACCTCAAGGGCCGGCCCGGCGGCGGGGCCATCGTCAACATCGGCTCCATCCTGTCGGACCGGACCATCGCGTTGCAGGGGCCCTATTGCGCGGCGAAGCACGCGGTGAAGGGCATCACCGACGCCGTCCGGATGGAAGCCCGCATGCGCGGCTATCCGGTCAGCGTCAGCCTCATCAAGCCGGCCGCCATCGACACGCCCTATGCCGAGCATCTCCGCAACCTGACGGACGCGCCCGGTGCCCGGCTGCCGCCGCCCGTGTATCACCCGCGCCTCGTCGCCATCGCCATCCTGCACGCGGCGGAGCACCAGGTGCGGGACCTCACGGTGGGCGGCGCCGGCGCGATGATCAGCTTCGTCGGCAACCTGCTGCCGTCCTTCACCGACGCGGCGATGGTCGCTGCGGCGAAGCGGCTGCAGACGACGAGCGTGCCGCCGCGGCCCGAGCGGGCCGACAACCTCCACCAGCCCCGCGCGGACCTGGCGGAGCGCTCCTCGAAGGGCGTGAAGGTGCGCGAGACCTCGCTGCTGCTGCAGGCGCAGATGAACCCGATCTCCACCATGGTGGCGACGGCGGTCGGGCTCATCGGCCTCGCGGCGCTGATGCGGTCGCGCCCGATGCCGGCCTGGCAGCGCGCGGCGCGCCGCCTCGCGCGGATGTGACCCCGCCCCGGGCAGCCGTCCTCCCGGCGCTGCCGCGGCGCCGTCCCGGTCCGGCCGATGGGGGCGTGACGCGCGCCTACCTGTCGGGCTGGGCCGGGAGGTAGGCGCCGCCATCCGTCGGGCGCAGCGCCTCGAACATCGAGGAGACGACGCTGTAGTCGCGGTAGCCGCAGCGGGCGAGGGGACGGGCGGCCACCGTGTCGAACCGGCCGTCCACGATGAAGCGGTCCTCGATATGCACGCCGACGACCTGGCCAATGATGACGTAGCCATCCACCGGCCGCCCGTCCGTGTCCTTCAGCTCCATGTGGTGGACGACGCGGCATTCCAGCGCGGCGGGGGAGGCCGCGACGCGCGGCGGCTTCACGAGGCGCGACGGCGCGCTGGCGATGCCGGCGGCCTCGAACTCCGACACGCCCTCCGCCAGCGCGGCGGAGGAGGCGTTCATCGCGTCGAACAGCGCCTCGGTGCAGAGGTTGAAGACGAACTCGCCGGTCGCGACGGCGTTGGCCGCGCTGTGCTTGAAGCCTTCCGAGGTGAAGGCGAGCATGGGCGGCTTCGAGTGGACCGCGTTGAAGAAGCTGTAGGGCGCGAGATTGGCGCGTCCCTCGCCGTCGAGCGTCGAGATCCAGCCGATGGGGCGCGGCGCGATGATCGCCTTGAAGGGGTCGAAGGGCAGGCCGTGGCCGTTGCGGGGTTCGTAGAACATGGCTGGATTCGTGCCGCAGACGCGGCGGCGCGTCCATTGTCCCGCGCCATCGGCGCGCGGATCCGCACCCGTTCCGCGGCGGCCGGCGGGGAGGCCAGGACGGGCGGCATCGGCGTCAGGGCGGCGCGCGATCCGGGCGGCATCGCCGGGATCTTTCGCGCCGGATGACGCTGTTCATGGCCGCGCTCCCCCTTGGCGGGGAGGCACCGGACGGGCCACGCTCCGGACGAGGAGGACACATCATGCGACGCTGGCTGCTCGGCCTGTTCCTGTCCTGCGGGCTCGTCTCGGCGGCGGCCGCCCAGGGCCAGCCGCCCATCCGGCTGATCGTGGGCTTCCCGCCCGGCGGCGGGATCGACCTGCTCTCCCGCGTCATGGGGGAGGGGCTGGCCCAGCGCCTCGGCCGCGTCGTGGTGGTGGAGAACCGCACGGGGGCGGGCGGCAACATCGCGGCCGACGCCGTGGCGAAGGCCGCGCCCGACGGCAACACGCTCGGCGCCGTGCCGGCCGGGCCGCTCGTCATCAACCGGCACCTCTACCGCGCCATGCCCTTCGACCCGCTGGCCGACTTCACGCCGATCAGCCGCTTCGCCGCCATCCCGGTGGTGTTCCTCGCCTCGCCCAACAGCGGCATCGGCGACGTCGCCGGGCTGCGCGCCGCGCTGGCGCGCGGGCCCATCGCCTGCGGCACGCCGGGGGCGGGGACGACGCAGCACCTGGCGACGGCGCTGCTGATGCGGGCGCTCAACGCCGAATGCACCCTGGTGCACTACCGGGGCACGGGGCCGGCCCTGCCGGACCTGCTGAACGGCACCATCCAGCTCTACACCGACACGGTCGTGACCGGCCTGCCCCCGGCCCGGGACGGCCGGGCGCGGGCGCTCGCCATCGCCTCGCCGTCGCGTGTCTCCTTCGCGCCGGACATCCCCGTGGTGGCGGAGACGGTGCCGGGCTTCGCGGCGGAGACCTGGCTGGCGCTCATGGCGCCGCGCGGCCTGCCGGAGGCGGCGGCGGCGCGGCTCGAGGCCGCGATCCGCGAGCTGGTGGCCGACCC
>JAIEOO010000115.1 GCA_019750475.1 Acetobacteraceae bacterium
GCCCTGGCCGAGGCGCGCGCGGCGCAGCGCGCGGCCCAGCGCGCGCTGGGCGCGGCGCTCGACGGCTGGGACGTGATCCTCACCAGCTCTGCCCCGGGCGAGGCGCCGCGCGGCCTCGCCGAGACGGGCGACCCCGTCTGCAACACGCTCTGGACGCTCGCGCACCTGCCGTCGGCCACCTTCCCGGCGGGCCGGGGACCGCATGGCCTTCCGCTCGGCTTGCAGGTCGTCGGCCATTGGGGGCGCGACGGCACCATGCTGCGCTGGGCCGCGTGGATCGAGGCCGCGCTGGGATGACGCGCATCCTCGTCATCGGCGGCGGCATCGGCGGCCTGGTCGCGGCGCTGTCGCTCCAGGCGGCGGGGTTCGCGCCCGAGGTGTTCGAGGGCGTGCCGGAGATCCGCCCGCTGGGCGTCGGCATCAACCTCCAGCCCCATGCCGTGCGGGAGCTGACGGAGCTCGGCCTCGCGGAGGAGCTGGCGGCGACGGGGGTCGCCACGCGGGAGCTGCGCTACGTCTCGGCTCACGGGCAGCTGATCTGGGCCGAGGATCGCGGCCTCGCGGCCGGGTACAAGTGGCCGCAATACAGCATCCATCGCGGCCGCCTGCAGATGCTGCTCTGGGAGGCCTGCGTGAAGCGCGGCATCCCGGTCGCGGCGGGCCGGCGCTGCACCGGCTTCGCGCAGAGCGCCTCGGCGGTGACCGCCCGCTTCGCCGACGGGACCGAGGCGACGGGCGAGGCGCTGATCGGCGCCGACGGCATCCACTCCGCCATCCGGGCGCATTTCGCGCCGGGGGAGGGGCCGCCCTGCTGGCAGGGCGCGATCCTGTGGCGCGCGACGACCGTCGCGCCCGCCTTCCTCACCGGCGCGACGATGGTCCAGGCCGGCCATCACGACCAGAAATTCGTCGTCTATCCCATCGAGCGGCGCGCGGACGGCACGGCGCTGATCAACTGGATCGCCGAGATGAAGGTGGACGCGTCCCAGGGCTTCGCGCGCGAGGACTGGAACCGGGAGGTGGACCGCGGCCGCTTCCTGCCCGCCTACGAATCCTGGAACTGGGGCTGGCTCGACGTGCCGGGGCTGATCCGGGGGGCGGAGCGCGTCCTCGAATACCCGATGGTGGACCGGGACCCGCTGCCCGCCTGGACCGACGGCCGCGTCACGCTGCTCGGCGACGCCGCGCATCCCATGTACCCGATCGGCTCCAACGGGGCGTCGCAGGCGGTGCTCGACGCGCGATGGCTCGCGCGGTCCCTGGCGCTGGCGGGCGACGTCGCGCGTGGCCTGCGGGACTACGAGGCGGCGCGGCGCCCGGCGACGGCGAAGCTCACCCTCGCCAACCGCGACCTCGGCCCCGACATCATCCTCGAGGAGGTGCATCGCCGCGCGCCGGACGGGTTCGCCGACCTGCACAGCGTGATCTCGCGCGAGGAGCTCGAGGAGACGGCGGCGAACTACAAGCGCCTCGCCGGCTTCGACCCGCGCCTGCTGAACGAGCGGGAGAGCTGGAGCGTGCCGCCCGGCGGGCGGGCGGGACGGCCCGCGGCCTGAGCGGGGGCGCGGCGCGCGGGGCGGGCACCTGCTCCGAACTCGTCTGCCGCGAGGGGCGGGCGATGGCGGGGCCGCTCCAGACGCACCCCCCGCCGAGCACGGTCGAGGTCGCCCGCATCCGCGAGCGCGACGGGATGACGCCGCCGGTGGCGGAGGTGGGGCTGCGGGACGACCGCCTCGTCCCCCGCCTGCTCGTGGACGGGGGTGGCGGATCCTGCCCCCGCGCGCTGCGGCCTGGCGGAGGTCATCGCGGCCGGCGACGCGGCGGCGCTCGCTCTCCGGCCGCGCGCCCGGGGATGGCGGGGCGCGGGGCGGCGGTGGTATGCCCGCGCGCATGATGCCGGGCCCCCGCCGCTGACCCCACCGAGCGACAGCGCTGCCCTGCCCGCATGGCAGAAGGGGTTCCGGAACGGCGCGGTCTTCGCCGGGCTCGCGCTCGCCGTCGTCGTCGCCCTGAACCATGCCGAGCTGCCCGGCCTCGGGCGGGTCCTGGTGGATCTGCCGCTCGCGGTGCTGATCTCCGCGCTGGTGCACCTCCCGCAGATGTTCTTCACCGGCCTCGCCTGGCGGGCGCTGCTGCCGCGGGAGCTGCGGCCCTCGCCCGGGGCGATGATGCTGCTGCGCTGGTACCGCGAGTCCGCCAACGCCCTGCTGCCGGCGGGCGCCATCGTCGGCCAGGCGGCGGCGGCGCGGCTGCTGGCGAAGCGCGGCGTGCCGGGCGACCTCGCCGGGGCGACCGCGACGCTCGACCTCACGCTCGAGGCCGTGTCGCAGTTCTTCTTCACCCTGGCCGGGGTCGGGCTGCTGATCATCGGCATCGAGACCGGGGGCCTCGCGGGCTTCGCCTTGGCGGGGCTCGGCATCGCGCTCGCCGGCGCCTTCGCCATGGTGGTGTTCCAGCGCAACCTGCCGCTGGCGCTGATCGAGCGCGGGCTGGAGCGCCTGTCGCGCCGCTGGGCCTGGATCCGGCCGGATTCGGTGCGCGACTTCCACGCGGCGCTGCTGACGCTGCACGCCGATTGGGGTCGGCTCGCCGCCGGGACGCTGTGGCACACCGCGTCCTGGCTGCTCGGCGCCGTCGAGATCTGGGGGGTGGCCTGGCTGCTCGGCCACCCCATCTCGCTCACCGACGCGCTGGTGATCGAGGCGCTGGCCCAGGCGCTGCGGAATGTGGGCTTCATGCTGCCCGGCGCCCTCCTCGTGCAGGAAGGGGCGATCATCGGCGCCGCCGCCCTGTTCGGCATGCCGCCGGAGGCGGCGCTGGCGATGGCGCTCGCCCGCCGCGCGCGCGAGGTGTGTTTCAGCCTGCCGGGGCTTTTCGCGTGGCACCGGGCGGAGTTGCGGGCTATGCGCGGGGCCAAGAACGGGATCACTCCATGAACCAGATGCTCGACCTGATCCGTCTCGTCCCCAGGGGCGGGCCCGCGATCTGCAATGTCTCGGTCACGAACATGTGCAACGCGACCTGCGACTTCTGCAATTTCGCGCATGACAAGGGCTTCGTGACGCACCGCTCCTGGCTCGATGCCACGCGCTTCGCGGACGCGCTCGCGCATCTGCGCGCCCAGGCGGATGTCCGCTTCGTGACCTTCATGGGGGGCGAGCCGCTGCTGCACCCGGGCATCATGAGCATGCTGAACGCCACGACCGCCGCCGGCATGCAGCCCACCATGGTGACCAATGGCTGGCTGCTGCCGGGCAAGCTCGACGACCTGGTGAAGACGGGCCTGACCACCCTGTTCATCTCGATCGACAGCGAGGACGCCGCGAAGCACGAGGCCAATCGCGGCCTCAAGGGCGTCTGCCAGCGCATCAGGGAAAGCACGGGCCGGCTGCACGAGGCCGGGATCACGCCCATCGCGTCCGTCGCCATGACGCGGCTCGTTTCCGACTACGAGGCGCTGGCGCGCTTCCTGCGGGAGCTGGGCTTCGCCGCCGTCACCTTCTCCTACCCGCGGAAGGCCGCGCTCGGCTCCAACTCGCTCGTCTTCTCGGAGGAGAGCGACCTGGTGGACATGTCGGTCGAGGAGCTTCTGGCGGCCTTCGACGGGGTGGAGAAGGCGCGGGCCATCATCCCCGTGCATAACCCGCGCGAGGGCATCGCCGACATGAAGCGCCGCCTGACCGGGCAGGGCGAGCGCTTCGTCTGCCACGCGGGCTACAAGTATTTCTACCTCGACTGGAACTACGACCTCTGGCGCTGCGAGGACTGGAAGGAACCGATCTCCTCGCTGTGGGACTACACGCCGGACAAGGCGATGCGCGATGGCTGCCAGGCCTGCTCGACCGATTGCTACCGCGACGCCTCGATCATGCTGCATTTCTCGGTGGCGCTCGGGGACAGCTTCGCGCGGCTGCGCGAAGGCAAGCTCGGCCAGGCGCTGGCCGCGTTGGCGGACCGGCGGAATGTCGGCTCGCTCAAGGCCGTCGTCGGGCATGGCAAGCGGCTGAAGTCGCTGGTCGGCGCCTGAGAGGCATCCCGGCGGAGAGGGCTTTCGGCGGGGCCGCGCTTCGCGCATCGTCCCGCCGATGGAGTTCGACCTGCTGATCGAGGGCGTGACCCTCATTCCTTCGGCCTTCGAGCCGCCGATGACCGACGCCTGCGTCGGCATCACGGAGGGCCGCTTCACCCATGTGGGCGGCGCCCTTCCGGACGCCGTGGCCAGGCGCCGCCTGCGCCGGCCCGGCCACCTCGCGCTGCCCGGCCTCGTGAACACGCATCTGCATGCGGCGCTCGTCATGGTGCGGGGCACGGCGGAGGATATGGGCTTCGCCCCCTCCTACACGCGCGGCGTGCCGCAGGGGCACCATCTGACCACGGGGGAGGCCGTGGCGCTGGCGCGGCTCGGCGCGCTGGAGGCGCTGCTGGCCGGCTGCACCACGGTGAACGACGTCTACGTCCACGCGCGGCACACCATGCCGGAGCTCGCCGCCATGGGGCTGCGCGTGCATGGGTGCCAGCGCATCCACGACGTGGATTTCGACGCGGTGCTGGAGGGGCGGTGGGAGCATCGCCAGGAGATCGGCGAATTCCACCTGGCCGAGGCGGCCGCGATGATCGAGGGCCTGCACGGGCGCGGCCTGATGCGCGTGCAGATCGCCCCGCACGCGCCCGACACCTGCACCACGCCGCTCCTGGGCCGCGTGCGCGAATTGGCCGAGCGCCACGGCCTCTCGGTGCAGACGCATCTCTGCCAGAGCCATGCCGAACTGGCCCGCCTGCGGGAGCGCGAGGGCTGCACGCCCGTCGAATATCTGGAGGAGCTGGGGCTGCTGCACGACCGGCTGGTCGCGGCCCACTGCATCCACGTGACGGCGGACGACATCGCGCGGATCGGTGCCGCGCGCGTCCATGTCGCCCACATCCCGCGCAACAACGCCGTCACCGGCCGGTATGCCCCCACGCGGGCCCTGGTGGAGGCGGGCGCGCGCCTGACCCTCTGCACCGACAACCGCCATGGCGACCTGATCGAGGCGATGCGCTGGGGCCTCGCCATGGGGCGCATCCAGGCGGGCCGCGTGGACGAAGCCTGGCAGCCCGAGCACATGCTCCACGCCGCGACCGAGGCGGGGGCCGCCGCGCTCGACCTGGGGGGCGAGCTGGGCGCGGTGCGGGAGGGCTGGCTCGCGGATCTGGTGCTGGTGGATCTGCGCCGCCCGCACCTCGTCCCGCACAACGACCCGCTCGGCACGCTGGTGCACACGGGGATGGGGCGCGACGTGACCCATGTGATCGTCAACGGGGAGGTGGTGGTGGAAGACGGACAGGCGACGCGCTGCGACGCGGCCGGGATCATGCGTGAGGGTGCCGCGGCGGCCGCCGCCATCTGGGCGAGGGCCGCCTGATGCGCGCCGCCTTCATCGGCCTCGGCAGCATGGGCGGGGGCGCCGCCGAGAGCGCGATCCGCGCCGGGCTCGACGTCACGGGCGTGGACCCGACGCCGGCGGCCCGCGCCCGCTTCGGCAACCGCGCCGTGGCGCGTGGTGCCGACCTCCCGCCGGGACAGGAGGGCTGCGTCGTGCTGACGGTGAACGCCGCCCAGGCCGGCGCCGCGCTGTTCGGGCCGGAGGGCGCGGCCGACCGGCTCGCCCCCGGGGCGGTGATCGTCTGCTCCGCCACCATGGCGCCGGGCGAGGCGCGGGCGCTGGCGGCGGAGGCCGCGGCGCGCGGCCTGCTCTACCTCGACGCGCCGGTGTCGGGCGGCGCGGCGGCGGCGCGCGAGGGGCGAATGACCGTGATGGCCAGCGGACCGGACGCCGCCTTCGCCGCGGCGAAGCCCATCCTCGACGCCGTCGCCGGCAAGGTGTGGCGCCTCGGCGCGGAGCCGGGGCAGGGGGCGGCGATGAAGGTCGTCCACCAGCTGCTCGCCGGGGTGCACATCGCCGCCGCGGCCGAAGCGATGGCGCTGGCGATCCGCGCCGGCCTCGATCCCGAAACCGTCTACGGCGTCGTGACGAGCGCCGCCGGCAATTCCTGGATGTTCGGAAACCGCATGGCGCATGTGCTGGCGGGCGACGACACGCCGCTCTCCGCCGGGGACATCTTCGTGAAGGATCTCGGCCTGGTGGAGGCGATGGCGCGGGAGGTGGCGCTGCCCGTGCCGCTGGCGGCGCAGGCCTTGCAGCTCTTCGTGGCGCAGCGGGCGCTCGGCCATGGCGGGCGGGACGATGCCTTCGTGATCCGCGTCTGGCAGAGGCTGGCGGGGTTCCGTCTGCCCGGGGAGCCCGCGAACGAGGCGTGAACAAACCCCTTGCGTTTGGGTTTTGTTCATGGCTTGATCCCCGCCATGAGCGCGACCCTCTTCGACGAGTTCGAGATCCCGCCGCCCCCGCGGGGCGCCGCCCCCGGGCGTGAGCCGCGCGTGCTCCGCCCCATCTCGCTCACCTTCAGCCGCCCCGCCCCGCTGCGGGAGGTGCCGGTGGCCGCCTTCGCCGGGCTGGCGATGGCCTGGGCCTGCGCCTCGCTGCTGGCGCCCTGACCACCCTCTCATCCGCCGGACCCGCCGGCGCAACCTGCTGCGGCGTTTCATGGCCAGGGCAGGAGGAACGGCGATGAGGCTCGGGGTCTTCGCGGTGCTGGCGGTGGTGGGGCTGGGCGGCTGCGCCGTCTAGCCGGCGCCCGTCTACGGGCCTGGCTACTACCGCCCGGCGCCGCCCGTCGTGGTCGGTGGCTATTACGGGCCGCGCTACGGCTATTCCCGGCCCTATTACGGCCCGGGCTGGCGCCGCTGGTGAGGCGGGCGGCCTCGATCGCCTGGTGAGAGGCCAGGTGGTCCGGGCCCGCGACGTCGCCGGGCCGCGGCGCGGGCGCGAGGATGACGGTCCCGTCGCTGGCGCCGGCGGCGCGACGGAGCCCCTCGCGCGGGGGCCACGCGCGTGCCCGCCCAGGTCTCGTCGAGGACTCCTCGGAGCCTGACCCGGACAGCCGGCCGGTGCCGCTTCAGGCCTGTTCGCAGGACGCGGCGAAGGGTCGCCGCAGCGCCTCCCAGGGCACGCTGTGGAGCCGTGCCTCGCCCAGCAGGAAGACCCGCCGCGCGCCGCGCGCCACGGCGCCCAGGGCCGGGTCCAGCACGTCGAGCCCGCCCGTGTAGGCGCCGAAGCTCGGCAGCAGCAGGCGCTGCGCCGTCGCCAGGAAGCAGGGGCGCGTGACGCCGCCGGCGCGCGTCGGCAGCGTCGCCTTGGGGTGGAAATGCCCCGACAGCTCGGCCTGGAAGCGGGGCAGGGCAGCCGTGCCGCCGATGTGGCGGAAGTGCAGGCCGTCCTCCACCAGCTCCGGCACGAAGGTGCCGGGCAGGCCCGCCTGCGGGGCGGGGTCGTGGTTGCCCGCGATCCAGATGGTCTCGACGCGGCCCAGGACGCGGCCGAGCTGCGCGCGATCGGCCTCCGCCATGCGGGCGAAGGCCGCGCCGTCGTGCAGCCCGTCCCCCAGCACCAGGACGCGCGCGGCCGAATGCCGGCGGATCGCCTGATGCAGGCGCTCCAGCGTCTCCCGCGTGTCGTAGGGCGGCACCATCCGGCCGCGCGCGGCGAAGTGGCTGCCCTTCTCGAGATGCAGGTCGGCGACGATCAGCGTGCGCCGGCCGGGCCACCACACGGTGCCCGAGGGGCAGAGCATCAGCCGCTCCCCCGCGAGGTGCAGCGGCGCCATCATGACTGGCCGAGGCCCTTGGGCGCGTGGCGGATGAAGCGGTTGTACCGCTTCGGGTCGCGCCCGCGGTCGCGCGTCCTGAGCCGCGTCTCGGGCGAGCCGCGGGGGGCGAAGGGCTCGGTGACCTCGGCCAGCAACTCCGAAAACTCCTCCTCGCCGTCGGTCGCCTCGTTCACGAGCGCCGCCGCCTCGGCGAGCAGCGCGTCCTCCGCCCCGCCGGCGACCCATTCGCGCCCCTCCTCGATCAGCGCCGGCACCGCGAGGGGGGAGACGCGATCCAGCACGCGGTGCCGGATGCGGCCCTTCACCCGCGCCAGCAGCCGGGCGAGGCGCGCGACGTCGGTCAGGCCGCCCGCGGCTTCGGCCCGTGTCGCGCGCAGCAGGATGTGGTCGGGCTCGTGCTTGCGGAGCACGTCGTAGATCAGGTCGCTGTTCATGGTCATCTGGCGGCCGGACTTCTCCGCGCCCGGGTGGTGCTTCTCGATGAGGCCCGCGATGGTGGCGATGTTGCGGAAGGTGCGGCGGAGCATGGTGCTCTCCGCCATCCATTCCTCCAGCTCGTCACCGAGCAGGTCTTCCTCGAACAGGGCGGCGACGTCCGTCGGCTCGAAGGCGGACCAGCAGGCGATGACGTAGTCGGTCGCGACGAAGCCGAGCGGGCCGTAGCCCAGCCGCTCCATCCGCTTCGTGACCAGCATGCCGAGCGTCTGATGCGCGAGGCGCCCCTCGAAGGTGTAGGCGACGAGGAACCATTTTCCCCCGCGCGGGAAGCTCTCGACCAGCAGGCCGTCGGGCTTCGGCAGCTCGCTGCGGCGCTGCTGGAGGCGCAGCCATTCCTGCACCGGCTCGGGCAGGTTCTTCCAGCGCTCCGGATCGGCGAGCAGCGCGCGCACCCGCGCCGCGAGGCTGGTCGTGAGCGGCATGCGGCTGCCGGCATAGGCGGGCACGCGCGGCTCCTTCTCGCCGCCGCGGCTGACGATGGCGGTGACGCCTTCCATCCCCTCGAAGCGCAGCAGCTGGCCGGCGAAGATGAAGTTGTCGCCCTGGGTGAGCGTGGAGACGAACCACTCCTCCACCTCGCCGAGGACGGGCCCGCCGCGGAGGCGCACCTTCATCAGCGGGCTCTCGACGATGGTGCCGAGATTCATCCGCAGCTGGCGCGCGACCGCGGGGCCGCGGACATGCACCATCCCCTCGGCGTCGCGGAAGAGGCGCCGCCACCGCTCATAGGCGGACAGGGCGTAGCCCCCATCCTCGACGAAGCGGAGCGTGTCGTCGAAGTCGCGGCGGGAGAGGGCGGCGTATGGCGCCGCGCGCGTGACCTCGGCGAAGAGGTCGTCCGGCCGGAAGGGACCGAAGCAGGCCATGGCGAGGATGTGCTGCGCGAGCACGTCGAGGCCGCCGGGGCGCGGCGGCTCCCCGTCCAGCTCGTGCTCGGCCACGGCCTCGATCGCGGCGAGGCACTCCAGCACCTCGAAGCGGTTGGCGGGGACGAGCGCGGCGCGCGAGGGCTCGTCCATGCGATGGTTGGCGCGGCCCACGCGCTGCAGCAGCCGCGACACGCCCTTGGGCGCGCCGAGCTGGATCACCTGGTCCACATCGCCCCAGTCGATGCCGAGATCGAGGGAGGAGGTGGCGATGACGCCGCGCAACTGCCCCGCCGCCATCGCGGCCTCGACCTTGCGGCGCTGCTCCACCGTCAGGCTGCCGTGATGCAGCGCGATCGGCAGGCTGTCCTCGTTCAGGCGCCACAGCGCCTGGAAGATCAGCTCGGCCTGGGCCCGCGTGTTGACGAAGACGATGGTGACGCGCGCCTCCTGGATGCGCGCCAGCACCTCCGGCGCGGCGGCGAGGCCCATATGCCCGCCCCAGGGCAGCCGGCCCGCGGGAAGCTGGATGTCGAGCTTCGGGTCGGCGCCGCCCTTGGCGCGCACCAGCGTCACGTCGTCCGGCCGCGCCGTGGGGGACAGCCAGGCGCGCAGCTCCGCCGGATGCGGCACCGTGGCCGAGAGGCCGACGCGCCGATGCCCCGGCGCGAGCACGGCAAGGCGCGCCATGCAGAGTGCCAGCTGGTCGCCGCGCTTCGTGCCGGCCAGCGCATGGACCTCGTCCACCACGACGGCCTGAAGTTCGGAAAACATCTCCCGCGCATCCTCGTGGGCGAGGAGCAAGGTGAGGCTTTCCGGCGTGGTGAGCAGGATGTTGGGCGGCGTCTCGCGCAGGCGGGCGCGGCGGTTCTGCGGCGTGTCGCCGGTGCGCGTCGCGAGCGTCACCGGCAGCCCCATCTCGGCCACCGGCGCCTCGAGGTTGCGCGCGATGTCCACCGCCAGCGCCTTGAGCGGCGAGATGTAGAGCGTGTGGAGGCCCGTCCCGGGCCTGGCCGCCAGCTCCACCAGCGAGGGCAGGAACCCGGCGAGCGTCTTGCCGCCGCCCGTCGGCGCGATCAGCAGCGCCGAGCGCCCGGCCCGCGCCTCGGCCAGCATGTCGAGCTGGTGGGGCCGCGGCGCCCAGCCGCGCCCGGCGAACCACCGCTCGAACTGTTCGGGCAATGTTCCCATGTCGGACCCGGTATATGGGGCGCATCGGTTGGCGGAAAGCGGGGCGCTCCGCATATGCTGCGGCGATGGAAGAGATCTCATCCAGCCAACCGGACGACGACCTCCTCGGCCTCGCCGAGGCGCCGGAGCTCTTCGTCGAGGGCTACCGCGGCGCGCTGCTGCGGGGCGGCGTGGTCAAGCTCAACCTCTTCACCAGCCTGCTGGAGAACAGCCCCCGCCGGGTGCGCAAGCGCGCCGTGGCGCGGCTGGCCATGCCGGTCGAGGATTTCCTCGAAGTCGTGGCGGCGCTCTCCGCCCTGCGCGACGACATCCTCGCCGCGCGCGAGACGGGAGACGCGCCATGAACGCCTTCACCCCGAGCCGCGCTCGGGCCTGGGGCGGCGGCGGGGAGGGACCGGCCTGGATTCCTGGAGAGCGGCGAAGCCCGGCCGCGACGGCCGATGCCTTCCGGGCGGAGATGGCCCGGCTGCGCGCCGAGGTGCTGGAGGCTGGGGTGCCGCTTCTCGACCTCGACGCCATCAATCGGTCCGTCGCGGAGCTTCGGCGGCGCCCCGAGGCCGGATGAGCCTCATCTATCCCGACACGGGCGTGTTGCTGGCGCTGGCCCAAGGTGACGGGAGGTGGCACGCGGCCGCGGTCGCGACGCTGGGATCCGCGGACGTCCGGATCGTCACCTCGGACATGATCTGGCTCGAGGTGCTGCCTTCGACGCATGGCCCGCGCGGAGCCGTGCTCCGGGACATCTACGCGGCGGTGTTCCAGCGGGCGTCGCTCCACCACGCGGTGGATGTGCGGACGCTGCGCCTCGCGCGGAGCATCGCCGAGAGCAGCCCGGTGGGCGGCGCCGACGCCATCCATGCGGCGGCCGCCCTGCTTGCCGGCGCCGCCGAGTTCGTGACGACGGAAGCGGAAACCAAGCCCCTCCATGCCGCGCTGCCTCGCCATGGATTACGGGTGCGGCGCCTCGGCGTTCCGTGATCATGCCGCCCCATCCCGAAACCTGGCTCCGCGTCACCGAAGCGGGGCTGTATTGCGCGCCCGGCGACTTCTTCGTGGACCCCGTCCGCCCCGTCGAGCGCGCGGTCATCACCCATGGCCACAGCGACCACGCACGCCCGGATCACGAGGGCGTGCTGGCGACGCCCGAGACGCTCGCCGTCATGCGCGCCCGCATGGGGGAGGAGCGCGCGGGCCGCCGGCCCCAGGCGCTGGCCTACGGCGAGAGCCTGACCATCAACGGCGTGAAGCTGCGCCTCGTCCCGGCGGGGCATGTGCTGGGCTCCGCCCAGGTGGTGATGGATTACGACGGCAGCCGCTGCGTCGTCTCGGGCGACTACAAGCGCCGCGCGGACCCCACCTGCGCGCCCTTCGAGCCGGTGCCCTGCGACGTCTTCGTCACCGAAGCGACCTTCGGGCTTCCCGTGTTCACGCACCCGCCCGTCGCGCAGGAGATGGCGCGGCTGCTGCACTCCCTGGCGCTGTTCCCCGAGCGCACGCACGTCATCGGGGCCTACGCGCTCGGCAAGGCGCAGCGCCTGATCGCCGAGCTGCGGGCGGCGGGCTACGACAAGCCCGTCTACATCCACGGCGCCCTCGCCCAGCTCTGCGCCCTGTTCGAGGCGCATGGCGTGCGCCTCGGCGAGCTGCGGCCCGCGACGGTCGCGGACAAGGCGTCGCTGGTGGGCGCCGTGGTCATCGCGCCGCCCTCCGCCATCGCCGATCGCTGGGCGCGGCGCCTCAACGAACCCGTCCCCTGCATGGCGAGCGGCTGGATGCGCGTGCGGCAGCGCGCCAAGCAGAAGGGCGTCGAACTCCCCCTCGTCATCAGCGACCACGCCGACTGGCCCGAGCTGCTCGCCACCTGCGCCGAGGTCGAGGCGCCGGAGATCTGGATCACCCACGGGCGGGAGGAGGCGCTGATCCATGCCCTCGGCACGCGCGGCCAGCGCGGCCGCGCGCTCCACCTCATCGGCCGCGACGAGGACGAGGAAGGCGAATGAGCGTGGCCGCCTTCGCGGAGCTGCTGGAAGGGCTGCTCTACACCCCCTCGCGCCTCGGCAAGCTGCGGCTGCTGCGGGAGTGGTTCGCGACCCAGCCCGACCCCGACCGCGGCATGGGCCTCGCCGCGCTCGCGGGCGACCTCGTCTTCCGCACCGCCAAGCCCTCCGTCATCCGCGACCTGGTGGCGGCCCGGACCGACCCCGTGCTGCTCGCCCTCAGCCACGACTATGTCGGCGACTTCGCCGAGACCGTCGCCCTCATCTGGCCCGAGGATGCGCGCCGCAACGCCGAGCCCCCCGCCCTGTCCGAGGTGGTGGAGGGGCTGGAGGTCGCCCCCAGGGCGGAGATCCCGGCGATGATCGCCGCCTGGCTCGACACGCTCGACGCCTCGGCGCGCTTCGCCCTCATCAAGCTCGTCACCGGCGGGCTGCGCGTCGGCGCCTCCGGCCGCCTCGCCAAGACGGCGCTGGCGGAATGGAGCGGCCAGGACATCGCCGAGATCGAGGAGGTCTGGCACGGGGTCGCGCCGCCCTACCTGCCGCTCTTCCGCTGGCTGGAAGGGCAGGGGCCGCGCCCCGATCCGAACGGCGCGCCCGTCTTCCGCCCGCTGATGCTGGCGAACCCGCTGGAAGCGCTGGATCTCGCGGCGCTCGACGCGGCGGCGCACCGCGCCGAGTGGAAATGGGACGGCATCCGCGTGCAGCTCACCGCCGGGCCCGGCGGCCACCGCATCTGGTCGCGCGGCGGGGAGGACATCTCGGGTGCCTTTCCCGAGATCCTCGACGCCATGGCGGGGCTGCACGGCGTGCTGGACGGGGAGTTGCTGGTGATCCGTGAGGGTATCGTGGCGCCCTTCTCCGACCTGCAGCAGCGCCTCAACCGCAAGGCGCCGGGCCCCAAGATGCTGCGGGAGCATCCGGCGGCGATCCGCCTCTACGACATCCTCTTCGACCGCGACCAGGACCTCCGCCCGCTGCCCTTCGACAGCCGGCGCGCGCATCTCGAAGCCTGGTTCGAGCGGGAGCGGCCGCCGCGGATGGATGTCTCGCCCCTCATTCCCTTCGCCACGATCGAGGAGCTCTCCGCCATCCGCGACGGCGCGCGCGCCGCCTCGATCGAGGGGCTGATGCTCAAGCGCGCCGACAGCCCCTACCAGCCCGGCCGGACCAAGGGCCTCTGGTGGAAGTGGAAGCGCAACCCGCTCACCCTCGACGTGGTGATGATGTACGCGCAGCGCGGCCACGGGAAACGTTCGAGCTTCTACAGCGACTACACCTTCGGCGTCTGGCGCGGGCCCCCTGGAAGCGATGAGCTGGTGCCCGTCGGCAAGGCCTATTCCGGCTACACCGATGAGGAGCTGGCCTGGCTCGACCGCTGGATCCGCAACCACACCACCGCCCGCTTCGGCCCCGTGCGCGAGGTCGAGAAGCAACTCGTCCTCGAGGTCGCCTTCGACGCGGCCCAGCGCTCGACCCGCCACAAATCCGGCTTCGCGCTGCGCTTCCCGCGCATCCTGCGCATCCGCAAGGACAAGCCCGCCGCGGAAGCCGACCGCATCGAGGCGGTGGAGGCGCTGGTCGCGACGAATGCGGTTCCAACGGAGGCCGGGGCCGACCTAGGCTGACGGCGCCCACAGAGGAGGCTCCCGCATGCTCCGTCCGCTCACCCTCGCCGCGATGCTCCTCGCGGCGCCCGCCTTCGCCCAGCCGCAGGTCGTCGCCACGCGCGACGCGCCCGAGGCGATCGGCCCCTACAGCCAGGCGATCCGCGTCGGCAACACGCTCTACCTCGCGGGCCAGATCGCGCTCGATCCCGCGACCAACCAGATGATCGCCGACCGCTCGATCGAGGCCGAGACGCGCCGCGTCCTCGACAACCTCAAGGCGGTGGTGGAGGCCGCCGGCTTCCGCATGAGCGACATCGTCTCCACCACCGTCTTCATGGCCGACCTCAACGAGTTCGGGCGGATGAACGCGGTCTACGCCACCTACTTCCCGACCAACCCGCCGGCGCGCGCGACGGTGCAGGCCGCCCGCCTGCCGCGCGACGTGCGCGTGGAGATCGCGGCCATCGCCGCGCGCTGATTGACCGCCCTGCGCTCCTCTGGTCCCCTCCGCGGAAACCGGAGGAGCGACGCCCATGCCCATCGTCACCAACCATTGCCGCGAGCGGCTGGATGCGGGCGGCCTCGCCCTCGGCTTCGGCGTGCACCACCTGCGCGGCTCCGCTGCCGGCATGATCGCCAGGGCCAGCGGCTTCGACTGGCTCTTCATCGACATGGAGCACGGCGCGCTCTCGGTGGATGACGCCGCGCAGATCTCCATGGCGGCGCTCTCCCAGGGCGTTACCCCGATTGTTCGCATCTGCAAGGACGCGCTGTTCGAGGGCACGCGCTGCCTCGACAACGGGGCGATGGGCGTCGTCGTGCCGCATGTGGACACGGTGGACGAAGCCAAGGCCGTCGCCGCCGCCTACCGCTTCCCGCCGCAGGGCCACCGCTCCTGGGGCGGGCCGCCCTTCGCCTACGGCCTCGGCCCGGTGAACCCGGCCGACGCGCAGAAGGAACTCAACGCCTCCATCATCGTGGCCTGCATGGTCGAGACCGAGGAGGCGGTCGCGAACAGCGACGCCATCGCCGCGGTGGAGGGCGTGGATGTGCTGATGTTCGGCACCTCCGACCTCACGGCCACCATGGGCATCCCGGGCCAGATCGGCCACGCCCGCGTCCGCGCCGCCTACGAGAAGGTCGCCGCCGCCTGCAAGAAACACGGCAAGGTGATGGGCATGGGCGGCGTCTACGACGAGGTCGTCGCGCGGGACTACATCGCCCTCGGCGCGCGCTTCCTGCTCTCGGGCTCGGACCACGCCTTCCTCATGGCGGGCGCGTCGCAGCGGGCGAAGTTCCTGCGCGGCCTCGGTTGAGCGCGACACCGGCGGTGGGAGTTCCAGGGGCTCCGCCCCTGGACCCCGGCAGGAACCTCAGGTTCCTGCACCTCCGGTTTTTTGAGATTCGGGCGATTTGACATTTTGAGGCGGCTTTTGCAGCTTGAATTCCTAGTTATATAGGTCTATTGTCCTTGTCTTGAACAGGAGCCGCCTATGCCCCGCCGCAGCCGCACCACCTGGATCCTCAAGATCTCGCGCAGCAACCAGGTGACCATCCCGGCGGCCGTCATCGCGCGGTTCGGCCGCCCCACGCACCTGGAACTGTTTCACAACGACGAAATGATGGGCCTCTTCCCGTGCACCGTCATGACCTATGAGGAACAGGCGAAGCAGGCCGGGATCCCCGACGTCGTCCTGAACGAGGCCCGCCGCATCCTGCGCGAGCGCGCGGCGCAAGCCGCCACCCCACCACGAGGGCGCAGCTCTCCCGCCTGACTTCCTTCCTATAATCCAGCGGGAAGCCGGAACGCAAGCGAAATGCATTGCGCCTTGCGGAACGCCCGCCCAAGCCGTCAAGATTCCTGCCCGCATGACGCCCGAAGCCTTCATCGCCAAGTGGCGCGCCAACACCCGGCCCGAGCGCGCCTGTTATGTCGAGCATTTCAACGACCTCTGCGCCCTTCTCGGCGAACCCACGCCGAACGAAGCCGACCCGGACGGGCGGGACTACGCCTTCGAGAAAGGGGCGACCAAGATCACGGGCGGCCGCGGCTGGGCCGATGTCTGGCGCCGCAACCGCTTCGCCAAGGAATACAAGAAGAAGGGCACCGAGCTGCGCAAGCACTTCGGGCAGCTCCAGTCCTACGCCATCGTCCTCGACAATCCGCCGCTGCTCGCGTTGTGCGACACCGAACGCTGGCTCATCCGCACCAACTGGACCAACACCGTCAGCGAGGAGATCGAACTTCACCTCGATGACCTCGTGCGGCCCGATGCGCGGCAGCGGCTTCGCGCCATGCTGGCCGAGCCCGAGCTGCTTCGCCCCGCCAAGACGCGGGAGAAGCTGACCGAGGAAGCCGCCGCCGAACTCGCCGAACTCGCGCAGCGCCTTCGGGCGCGCGGGCATGACGCGCAGGCCGTCGCGCACTTCGTCAACCGCCTTGTCTTCTGCTTCTTCGCCGACAGCGTCGGGCTCATGCCGCCGGGGCTGCTCCGCAAGCTGCTGGATGCCGGCAGCCGCGCCCCGGACCAGTTCGAGGCCTTCTGCCGCCAGCTCTTCGCCGCGGCGAGCAAGCCCCAGGGCGCCGTCGGCTTCGACCTCGTTCCCTGGTTCAATGGCGGCCTGTTCGATTCCGACGCGGCGCTGCCGCTCGTCCCCGCGGATATCCGCCTGCTCAACCGCCTGTCGGAACCTTCCTGGTCCGACATGGACCCGACGATCTTCGGGACCCTGTTCGAGCGCGGGCTGGACCCCGACAAGCGCGGCCAACTCGGCGCCCACTACACCGACCGCGACAAGATCATGCGGATCGTGGAGCCGGTGGTCGCCCGGCCTTGGGCGCGGCGCTGGGACGAGACGCGCGCCCGCATCGAGACGCTGATGGAGCGCCGGGCGCCGTTGCTCGCCGCTGATGCCGAAGCCGCCGCCGCCGAGATGGCCCGCCGCGCTGGCAGCGCCGCGATGCTGCCGGCCGCCGAGCGCAAGCGTCTCAAGGCGCAGGCCGACGCCCGCGCCCGGCAGGAGCGCGAGCTTCTCGCCCAGGCCGAGGGCGAGCTGACCCGCTTCCTCGAATCGCTGCGCGGCTATCGCGTGCTCGACCCCGCCTGCGGCAGCGGAAACTTCCTCTACCTCGCGCTGATGGCGCTGAAGGATGTGGAGCACCGCGCCATCATCGAGGCCCATGCCCTTGGCCTCGCCAATCGCCAGCGGGAGGTGGGGCCGGAATGCGTGCTGGGGCTGGAGATCGCGCCCTACGCCGCGGAACTCGCCCGCGTCTCCGTCTGGATCGGCGCGATCCAGTGGGCCGTGCGCAACAGCCAGCCCGTGCCCATGGACCCGGTGCTGCGTCCGCTGGACCACATCGCCTGCCGCGACGCGCTGCTCGACGCGGACGGCAATCCTGCCGCTTGGCCCGAGGCCGACGCCATCATCGGCAACCCGCCCTTTATTGGCGGCAAGGGAATGCTTCGCGCGCTGGGCGAGGATTACGTGACGAGGCTCAGGAGAGCGTATGCGGGGCACGTGCCGGGCGGCGCGGACTTCGTCTGCTACTGGTTCGAACGTGCGCGCGAGGCATTGGGTGGACGCGCGGAACGTGCAGGCTTGGTCGCCACCAACTCGATACGCGGTGGGTTGAACCGGCAGGTTCTGAGGCAAATCATCGATACATGTCGGGTTTTCGAAGCCTATGGTGACGAGCCCTGGACATTGGATGGGGCCGCCGTGCGGGTTTCCATTGTTTGCTTCGGTAGATCGGACGCAGGCGATCCGCTGGTTGTCGATGGATCACCCGCCGCGTTCGTCAACGCGGACCTCACGGCCGACAGGGCGGATCTCACGCAAGCGGCCCGACAAGCAGAGAACGCAAATGTCGCGTTCATCGGAGTTCAGCTAACGGGGCGCTTCGACATTCCACGCAGCAAAGCCGCCGAGTGGATATCTGAGCCCACGCATCCTACCGGAGTTACCAATGCCGAAGTGCTCAAGCCGTGGTGGAACGGCATCGATGTAACTTCGCGGAATCGCGATATGTGGTGCGTTGACTTTGGGTTGTCTCGCTCCGAGGCCGATGCCGCAGCATTCATTCAACCCTACGCTCACATCGCAAAGGTGGTCAGGCCTGAGCGTGCAACGAACAAGGTTCGTGCGCTTCGAGAGTTATGGTGGCGGCATTGGTGCCCCCGGCCGGAACTGATGCAGCGCTTAACCACGCTGCGGCGTGCCATCGTCAGCCCGGAGGTGTCGAAACACCGGCTCTTCGCTTGGCTACCGGCGGGATACGGCGCGGACAAGAACCTCATCGTGATCGTCCGCGCAGACGACGAGACATTCGGCATTCTGCATAGCCGCTTCCACGAAGCCTGGGCGCTTAGGCTGGGTACTTCGTTGGAGGATAGGCCTCGCTATACGCCGACCAGCGCGTTCGCGACCTTCCCCTTCCCCGAGGGCCTCACCCCCGACCTCCCGCCCGAAGGCGCCGCCACCCGCAACCCGGCCGCGCCGCGCATCGCCGCCGTCGCCCGCGCCCTGCACGAAGCCCGCGAACGCTGGCTGAACCCGCCCGAATGGGTGGAGGAAGTGCCCGACCTCCTGCCGCACCTGCCGCTCCGGAAGATCCCGCGGGACGCCGAATGCGCCCGCCGCCTCAAGGCCCGCACCCTCACCAACCTCTACAACACGCGCGGCAAGCCCGAAGGCGCCTGGCTCGACGCGCTCCACGCCGAACTCGATGCCGCGGTGGCCGCCGCTTATGGCTGGCCCGCAGACATCCCGACCGAGGATGCGCTGTCCAGGCTGCTCACCCTCAACCAGGCCCGCGCATGACCTACGCTTCCCTCGTCGTCCCCCACGCCGAAGAAGGCGGTCATGGCTGGCACTGGGAACCCTTCACGGACGACATCCACGGCCAGCTTCCGGTCTGGATCACCGAGGTGGTCGAGGGCGGCGTCGTCGCCGTCCGGCACCCGATGCTGGACCGCTGGCGCCTCCCTCTGCCCGGAGGCGCCCCGCGCGCAGTCGCGCTGCTGCGAACCGACACGGACATCGGCCTGTGCGCGATCATCGAAATCGCGGAGGACAGCAACAATCTCGCCTCGTTGTTCCCCTTTGTCGGGCGTGGCGTGCAGACCACGGCCACGCCTCGCGAAATCCGCCTCCTGGCCGGGGCCAACGAGGCGATCCTGACGCTGGAGGTGGGCGGCGCGCTCGTCACGGCCTTCGATACCTCCTGGGCCGACGCGCGCACGGTCTATGCGCCGGGCCGCGCCGTCGAGGTGCTGCTGTCCGGGCTCGCGCTGGAGCTTCGGCCCGCCCTGCCGGAGACCGTCGAAGTCGCACTTCCGGACAACCTGCCCGAAGGCCTGCCGGGCGGCCGCCGCCACGTCCGTCTCGACACTGGCGCTTGGATCCTGCCCCTTGCGGACGGCACGGCCGATCACGCTCAGGTGCAGGGCCTTGTGCGCCGCGTGGAGGTCCTCCGGCCCGTCCTTGGCCGACCCGCTTGGTTGCTGCGCGTCGCGGCGCTGCGGCCTCTCGGCGCCGATGAAGGCGAGGAGCATTGCCTCGACCTCCTCGTGACGGACCGCGCCTGGCACGACGTGAAGCCCCCGACCCCAGGCCAGACGGTCCAGGGCATCGCCTGGCTGCAATGCCGCATCTGGGGCGTCACCGCCGACTTTCCCGAGGATCAGCGCGGCGGACCGGCGCCGTAGCGCCTACTCCATCCGCACATTGGCGAAGCGCACGATCTCCGCGTGCCGCCGCAGCTCCGCCGTCAGGTGCTGCGTCAGCCGCTCCGGCGGGCCGCCCATCACGTCGAGGCCCTGCGCCTCGAAGCGCGCGCGGCTCTCGGGCTCGGCCAGGATCTCGTTGAACAGCCGGTTCATCGCCTGGATGATCGGCTGCGGCGTGCCGCGCGGGGCCAGCAGCCCGAACCACGTCCCGAACTCCAGCCCCGGCATCCCCAGCTCCGCCGTCGTCGGCACGTCGGGCAGGACGGGGCTGCGCCGGTCGGACAGCACGGCGATCGCGCGCGCCCGCCCCTCCCGCACCTGCGGCGCGGAGCCGGTGATCAGGTTGAACATCAGCTGGATGCGGCCGGTGAACAGGTCCGCCACCGCCTGCGACAGGCCATTGTAGGGCACATGGGTCATCTCGGCGCCCGTCGCCTGGCTGTAGAGCGCGGCCGCCATGTGCATCGAGCTTCCGATGCCCGAGGACCCGTAGGAGAGCTGGCCCGGATGGGCGCGAACGTGGCGCGTGAACTCCTCGAGGCTGCGCGCCGGGAAATCGGGCGTCACGATCAGGATGTTCGGCACGTTGCCGATCAGGATCACCGGCTCGAAGTCGCGCAGCGGGTCGAAGGGCAGGGAGGCGTACATGGCCGGGTTGGTCGCCAGCGTCCCGGCCCAGCTCCACAGGAAGGTATAGCCATCGGCCGCGCTGCGGGCGGCGACGCCGGCGCCGACATTCCCGTTCGCCCCCGGCCGGTTGTCCACCACGCTCCGCTGCGGCAGCCGCTTGTCGAGCTCGGCCGCCATGATGCGCGCCAGCGTGTCGGCCGTGCCCGCCCCGCCCGCCGCCGGCAGCACCAGCCGGACGGGCCGCTCGGGCCAGCCCGGCACGGGTTGCGCCGGCTGGGCGAGCGCCGGCGCCACGCCCATCCCGGCGCCCATCGCGGCGGCCAGCAGGCGTCGGGTCGGGAAGGTCATGGACGGCACCTCGGGGACGATGCCGGCAATCTGGGGGGTCGCCCCGGCGCGCTGCAAGGCTCGGCCGGACCGTCCCCGCGCGGCCATGGACAGGCGTGGCCGGCGGGCCGACATTCACGGCGGCCTCATGAACCAGACGACCCGCATCCCCGCTCCTGGCCTCACCGCGCTGGAAGCCCGCCTCGCCCGTGACCTGGAGGCGCTGAACCTGCCCCCGCGCCCCTGGGTGCCGGCCCGCTTCCGCGGCGGGGAACGGGTGTGGGACGTGGTGGTGATCGGCGCCGGCATGAACGGCATCGCCGCCGCCGGCGCGCTGCGGCTGCACGGCATCGCCCATATCCGCGTGCTCGAGGCGGCCGAACCGGGACGGGAAGGGCCCTGGACCAGCTTCGCGCGGATGGACACGCTGCGCAGCCCGAAGACGCTGCCCGGCCCCTGCCTCGGCCAGCCCGCGCTCACCTTCCGCGCCTGGTACGAGGCGGGCTTCGGCGAGGCGGCCTGGGACGCGCTCTACAAGATCCCCAACGCCGTCTGGCAGGACTACCTCTCCTGGCTGCAGCGGGCGCTCCGGCTGCCCATCACGCATGGCGCCGCGGTGACCCGCATCCAGCCCGCGGATGGGCTGCTCCGCGTCGAGACCGCGGCGGGGGAGGCGATGCTGGCCCGGCGCGTCGTGAAGGCGTCGGGCCGGATGGGGGCAGGGGGCCTCGTCACGCCCGGCTTCATCCCGCGCGACCTCTGGTCCGACCTCGCCGCCCATGCGGGCGAGGCGATCGACTTCGCGCGCCTCGCCGGCAAGTCGCTCGCCGTGCTCGGCGGCGGCGCCTCCGCCTGGGACAACGCGGCGACGGCGCTCGAACAGGGGGCGGCCGAGGCGCATCTCTACATCCGCCGCGCCGCCTTGCCCCAGGTGAACAAGAGCCGCGGCGCCGGCTTCCACTTCCACCTGGGCTGGGCCCAGCTGCCCGACGCCGACCGCTGGGACCTCATCGCCTACATGCACGACCACATGGCCCCGCCCCCGCACGAGACGGTGAATCGCGGCCTGCGGCAGAAGGGGCTGCGCGTCCATCTCGGGTCGCCCCTGCGCGCGGCGCGGCGGGAAGGGGCGAAGGTCGTCGTCGCGCTGGCGGACGGGCGGGAGGTCGCGCACGACTTCCTCATCGTCGGCACGGGCTTCCTCGTGGACGTGTCCCGGATCCCCGAGCTCGCGGAACTCGGTCCCCACATCGCCCGCTGGCGGGACCGCTACACGCCGCCCCCCGGCCTGGAGCGCGAGGAGATGGCGGAATTCCCCTATCTCGGCGAAGGCTTCGAACTGCTGCCGCGGACCGCCGCCGCGCCGCCGGAACTCTCGGCCATCCACCTCTTCAACTACGGCGCCCATGCCAGCCAGGGCGGCATCGCGAGCGACATCCCCGGCATCAACGTCGCCGCCGACCGCCTCGCCAAGTCCATCGCGCGCGACTTCTTCCGCGCCGACATCGCCGAGCTCCGCGAGGAGGTCGCCGCCTACGACGAGCCCGAGCTCAAGGGCACGCCCTACTTCATCCCGGGAGAGACCCCATGACGCTGCAAGGGGCGGCCACGGCGCCGCACGACATCCTGGCCGAGCTGTCGCGCCGGGCTCCCGCCGCCTGGGCCGATTGGCGCCCCGAGGGCAAGGCCGCCATCGCCGGCAGCGAACGCGCGATCTTCGAGGGGCCCTCGGGCCTGACGCGCGCCGAGCGCCACGCCGTCGCCGCCATCTGCGCCGAGCTCTGCGGGGAGAGCGAGCTGGCCGGCTACCACCGCGCCCTCGGCGAGGAGGACAAGGCGACGCACCGCCTGCCGGCGCTGGCGGCGCACGCCGAGATGCTGTCGCTCCGCCCGCACAAGGCGAGCCGCGCCTGGATCCAGGAGCTGGAGCGCGCGCATCTCGCGCCGCGCGACATCGTGATGCTGTCCCAGCTGGTGGCTTATGTGCATTTCGTCGCGCGCATGCTCGCGGCGCTGCGCGCCATGGCGGCGCCCGCCGTCGCCGACGCGCCGCCCGCCCTCGTCCTGCCCGCGCGGGAGGCCGGCACGGCCGATTTCGGCTTCACCATGGAGAAGCTCGAATGGGATGCCTGGGCCCCCGTGCTCGACCTCGCCCAGGCCGGCCCGGACGAGATCGCCGTGCTGGAGGAGAGCCACCCCCAGGCCAGGACGAGCGACTACTACCTGCTGCTCGTGCAGGAGCCCGAGGTGCTGCGCCAGCGCTCCAGGCTGTTCAACACCATCATGTACGGCCCGCGCGGCGGCTCCCGCGCCGAGCGCGAATGGGCCAGCACGGTCGAGAGCCTTCTGAATGGCTGCCCCTACTGCGCCTCGGTCCACGCGCAGCGCTACGTGCAGCTCGCGAAGGACGAGGTGGGCATGCGCCGCCTGCTGATGGAGGGGGCGCGGGCCGAGATGCCGCCGCGGCTGCGCGCCATCACCGACGCGTCGCTGCGCCTCTCCCTCACGCCGCCGGCGCTCACGCCCGCGGCGATCGGCGCGCTGCGCGGGCAGGGCATGGCCGATGAGGAGATCCTCGACGTGCTGGCGGCCGTCGCGATGTTCGCCTGGGCCAACCGCCTGATGCAGACGCTGGGCGAGCCGCGGCGGCCCTGACGCCGGGCTTGCCGCGCGCCGCCCCGCCGGGGTTGTATTCCCGTCGGGGAGGGGCGGCCCATGTGCGTCCTGTGTGCCCGGCAGGGCCTGTTCGTCGAGGCGGTTCCGGCCGCCGCCGGCCTCGTCGCCGGGGCCCCGTCGCCCACCGCCAACGCGCTGCTCGCCGGCGCGGCGCCGGGCTGGAACGGCACGAACGGGGCGCCGGCGGTCCTCAACTACAGCTTCGCCCTCAACCCGGAGGGCGGGACGGGCGCCGGCAGCTTCCTGCCCTTCACGGCGCAGCAGCAGGCCGCCGCGCGCGAGGCGCTGGGCCTCTGGGCCGCCGCCTCCGGCCTCGTCTTTGTCGAGGTGCCGGACCGGCCGAACGGCCAGGGCATCGACATCCGCTTCCAGCGCGACGCGGTGGCCGGCGGCTTCGCGGGAACGGGCGGCTATCCGCAGGACGGCACCATCACCCTGTCCTCGACGATCTACGCGACCGACCCGCTGTCGCGCGGCACCGGCGGCTTCGTCGTGCTGCTGCACGAGATCGGCCACACCCTCGGGCTCAAGCATCCCTTCGAGGCGAGCGGCGGGAACCCGGCGACGCTGCCCACGGCGCAGGACAACTGGAACAACACGGTCATGTCCTACACCATGCCGTGGCCGCCGCCCTCCGACATCGGTCCCTATGACCGCGAGGCCGTCCAGTTCCTCTACGGCGCGCAGGCGCAGGAGCCCGCTTGGGTCCGCGACGCGCGCCACGACCCGGCGACCAACGCCACCCTCCTGCCGGGCGACGACACGGCGGAGGTGATCTGGGGCAGCGCGCGCTCGAACGCGGTGCAGGCCGGCGGCGGCGACGACCGCGTCACCCTCGGCACCACCTTCGGCTTCAACGGCGACAACTGGGTCTGGCTCGGCGCCGGCAACGACACGGTGACGCAGACGGGCACGGGCAGCAGCCGTGTCTGGGGCGGCGCGGGCAACGACGCCATCGCCCTCGGCACCAGCTTCGCCGGCAACGCCGCCAGCTTCGCCTGGGGCGAGGCGGGCAACGACGTCCTGCGCGGCGGCACCGGCAACGACCTGCTCTCGGGCGGCGCCGGCACCAACAGCCTCGACGGCTCCTTCGGCGTGGACATCGCGGTGTTCGAGGCCGCGCGCCGCAGCGTCACCCTCACCCGGAGCGTCGAGTTCTTCACCACCGTCAACGGCGACCGCGTCAACGCCTTCCGCGGCACGGCGACGAGCGCGCTGGAGACCACGACGTTCCAGGGGGTGGAGAATTTCGGCTTCCTCGACGGGCGCCTCGTCTTCGCGGTGTTGGACCCGCTCATGCAGGCCTACCGCCTCTACCAGGCCGTGCTCGGCCGCGGCCCCGACCCGCTGGGGCTGAACGGATGGGCGGCGGCGATCCAGGGCGGGATGACGGTGGCGCAGGCCGCCGGCGGCTTCGTCGGCAGCCCGGAATTCGCCGCCCGCTTCGGCAGCCCGGACAATGGCGGCTTCGTCACCATCACCTACCGCAACGTCCTCGCCCGCGATCCCGATCCGGGCGGCTACGCCAACTGGCTCGCCGCGCTCAACGGCGGCCTGTCCCGCGCGGAGATGATCGCCGGCTTCTCCGAGAGCGCCGAGTTCAAGGCGCGGATCGCGGCGCAGCTCCCCAACGGCCTCTGGGACCAGGACGAGACCGCCGCCGCCGTCGCCCGCCTCTATCAGGCGACGCTCGGCCGCCGGCCGGAGGAGGCGGGGCTGCGCGGCTGGAAGCAGCTGCTCGATGGCGGGGCGGCGCTGCGCGACATCGCGCCCGGCTTCATCGGCAGCCCCGAATACGCGGCCCGCTTCGGCAACCCCGACCATCCGGGATTCGTCACGCTGCTCTACCAGAACGTGCTGGGCCGCGCGCCGGACCCCGGGGGGCTCGACGGCTGGGTGGGCGCGCTGGCCTCGGGCCAGCTGGACCGCACGGGCGTCGTCCTCGGCTTCTCGGAGAGCCAGGAGTTCCGGGGCGCGACTCAGTCCTGGATCGAGGGCGGCATCGTCTTCGCCTGATCAGGCGAGCACGTGCTGCCCGCCATCCACCGGGATCACCGTCCCCGTGATGCGCCGCGCCCCGTCCGAGACGAGGAAGGTCGCCAGCGCCCCCACATCCTGGATCGTCGCCAGGTGCCGCGCCGGGGCCTGCGCCGCCGCGCGCTCCAGCAGCTCGTCGAAGCGGTCGAGGCCGGAGGCCGCCCGCGTGGCGATGGGCCCGGGCGAGATGGCATGGACGCGGATGCCCTGCGGGCCGAGTTCCGCCGCCAGGTAGCGCACCGAGCTCTCCAGCGCCGCCTTCACCGGCCCCATCAGGTTGTAGTTCGCCACCACCCGCTCCGACCCGTAGAAGGTGACGGTCAGCAGCGTGCCCCCCTCGCGCATCAGCGGCTCGGCCAGCTTCGCGCAGCGCAGGAAGGAATGGCAGGAGACGTCCATCGCCTGGGCGAATCCGGCGGCGCTCGCGTCGGTCACGCGGCCGTGCAGGTCCTCGCGCGGGGCGTAGGCGATGGAGTGCAGCACGAAGTCGAGCCCGCCCCAGCGCCGCTCCACCTCCGCGAACACCGCCTCGAGCTGGCCGGGCACGCGCACGTCGCAGGGGACGAGCCAGGCGCCCAGCCGCTCGGCGAGCGGCGCGACCCAGGTCAGCGCCTTCTCGTTGAGGTGGGTGAGCGCGAGCTCGGCGCCCGCGAGGCGCAGGGCCTCGGCGCAGCCGAAGGCGATGGACTGGGCGTTGGCGACGCCGATGACGAGGCCGCGCTTGCCGCGGAGGTCGAAGGCCGGGTGCATGGCCAAGGCATGGCCCGGCCGGGCCGATTCCGCCAGCGAAGCTTCCATGTCGGCCCCCCGGCCCCACTTCGCCTTGCAAATGAAGCACTTGCCGGGCAAGCTTGGGCGGATGGAGACTCTGACGCGCTCAACCCTGGCCGAAGCGATCTACGCCGAGGTCGGCCTGTCCCGCACCGAATCGGCCCAGCTGCTGGAGGCGGTGCTGGAGCGCGTCGCCCTCACGCTCGAGACGGGCGAGAGCGTGAAGATCTCCTCCTTCGGAACCTTCCTGGTCCGGAAGAAGGGGCGCCGGATCGGCCGCAACCCCAAGACCGGCGTCGAGGTTCCCATCCTGCCCCGCCGCGTCCTGACCTTCCGCCCCAGCCAGGTGCTCCGCGCGCGGATCAACGGCACACCCGTCCCGGCGACCGAGGACGCCTGATGCAGCAGGACCGCCTGATCCCGGACCAGGACGAGGGCGCGGAACGCTCCCGCGCGCGGAAATCGGCCAACGCCTTCCGCACCATCAGCGAGGCCGCGGACGAGCTGAACGTGCCGCAGCACGTCCTCCGCTTCTGGGAGACGAAGTTCCCGGCGCTGCGCCCGATGAAGCGCGCCGGCGGCCGCCGCTACTACCGCCCGGAGGACCTGGTGCTGCTGCGGCGCATCGCCGACCTGCTCTACACCCAGGGCTACACCATCAAGGGCGTGCAGCGCGTGCTGATGGACACCACCCCCGTCGAGCCGCCACCATCGCCGGTCACCGAGGCCATGGCGGAGCTGGACAGGATCGCCCAGGCCCTGCGCCGCCTCGCCGGGCGAACCGAAGGATAGGAGGCACCATGGACGGGGACTGGAGCGCGCGGGCGGCGGAGGTGCTGCCGGGCGGAAGCCTCGGGAACATGGGCGGCGACCTCACCATCGTCGAGGGCACGGGCAGCCGCGTGCGCGACGATGCGGGCCGCGAATACGTGGACTTCCTGCTGGGCTCGGGCCCCATGTTCGTGGGCCATGCCCACCCCGAGGTGAACGAGGCCGTGCGGCGCCAGCTCGCGCGCGGGACCACCTTCTTCGCCAACAACCCGGCCGCCATCGAGCTCGCGGAAGCCATCCGCGACGCCGTGCCCTGCGCCCGGCAGGTGCGCTTCCTCGCCTCGGGCACCGAGGCGGACATGTACGCGATGCGGATCGTCCGCGCCTTCCGCGGGCGGGAGCTGATCCTGAAGTTCGAGGGCGGCTACCACGGCATGAGCGACCCCGCGCTCATGAGCCTCTGGGCCAGGCGCCCCGGCAACTTCCCGCGCCCCGTCCCCGACAGCGCCGGCATCCCGCGCGCCGTGCAGGACCAGGTGCTCGTCGCGCCCTTCAACGACGCGGCCGGGGCCGCCGCGCTGATCGACAGCCGCGCCGAGGAGATCGCCGGCGTCATCGTCGAGCCGCTGCAGCGCCTCATCCCGCCTGCGCCCGGCTTCCTTGAGACGCTGCGGGAGGCGACGGCCCGGCACGGCATCCCGCTCATCTTCGACGAGGTCGTGACCGGCTTCCGCCTCGCCTATGGCGGCGCGCAGGAGGCCTTCGGCGTCACGCCAGACCTCTGCACCCTCGGCAAGATCATCGGCGGCGGCTTCCCGCTCGCCGCCGTCGCCGGGCGCGCCGACATCCTCGCCGTGCTCGACCGCGCCGCCGGGGAGGACCGCTTCTGCCCGCAGATCGGCACGCTCTCCGGCAACCCGGTCGCCTGCGTCGCCGGCCTCGCGACGCTGGCCATCCTGCGCCGGCCGGGCGCCTACGCGGCGGTCGAGGCCACGGGCCGCGCCCTGATGGCGGGGATGGAGGCGGCGCTGCGCCGCCGTGGCATCGCGGCCGGGATCGTCGGCCTGCCCGCCCTGTTCGACGTCGTCTTCGGGCTCGACGCCCCGCCGCGCAACCACCGCGACATGCTGCGCGCCGACGCCGCCCTGCAACGCGCCGTGAACGCCGGGCTGCGCGCCCGCGGCGTGCTCAAGGGCGAGAGCAAGTACTATGTGGGCCTCTGCCACGACGCGGCCGATGTCGCCCTCACCCTCGCCGCCTTCGAGGAGTCGCTCGCGGCGGCGCGGGCATGAGCCGCCCGGCACTCGCCCTGCTCGGCCTCCTCGCCGCCGGGCCGGCGGCGGCGCAGGCCACGCCGGCCGAGCTGCTCCGCGCCTGGGCCGAGGCCTACGCGACCCAGGACGGCCCCCGCGCCGCCGCCCTCTACACCGAGGAGGCGCGGCTCTGGGGCAGCGTCAGCCGCGCGCAGACCGTCGGCCGCGCGGCGATCGCGGACTATTTCGGCCGGGTGCGGCCCGGGGCCGTGCAGATCTCCGTGAGCTTCGGCGACCACGCGCTGCGGCTGCTGACGCCGGAGGTCGCGGTCGCGTCCGGCCACTACACCTTCGGCCGCCGCGCCGCGGACGGGACGCCCTCCGAGGAGCCCTCGCGCTTCAGCATGACCCTGCTGCGCGGGCCCGACGGCGCGTGGCGGATCGCCGACCACCACTCCTCGCGGCTGCCGGCGCGGTAGGAAGGGCCGCGATCAGCCGCGCTTGGCGGGGGGGCGGGCGTCCTGCTGCGCCCGCTGGCCGGGGAAGGCCGCGATGGTGCGCTCGGCCAGCACGGACAGCCCCGCCAGCACGCGGCGCACGCCGTTCTCGTCATGCACGCGGCACGCCTCCTCGAGCGCCTTCGCCGCGTCGCGCAGCGCCGCCGCGCCGAAGGTGGCCGCCGCCGCCTTCAGCCCGTGCGCCTCGTCCTCGATGGCCGCGTGGTCGGAGAGGCCGAGGATGCGCTGCACGCGCTCCTGCGTCTCCTGGGTGAAGACGGTGATGAGGCGGGGCAGGCGGCCCGGCCCGACGGCGGCGCGAAGCTCCTCCAGCGTCTCGCGGTCGAGCAGCGGCGCCGCGATCACCGGCTCGTCGGCCGGTGCCGGCGCCCGCGGGCGGCGCGGGCGCGATTCCAGCACGCGCTCGACCGCGGCGAGGAGCTGGATGCGGTCGAGCGGCTTGGCGAGGTGCCCGTCCATGCCGGCGTCCAGGCACTTCTCGGCGTCGCCCGGCATGGCGGCCGCCGTCATCGCGATGATCGGCACGCGGCCGCGGCTGCCCTGCAGCGCGCGGATCGCCCGCGTGGCGGCGAAGCCGTCCATCAGCGGCATCCGCACATCCATCAGGATCAGGTCGTAGTCGCCCGATTCGGCCGCCGCCGCCGCCTCCGCCCCGTCGCGGGCGAGTTCGACGGTGTAGCCCGCCTTGCGCAGGATCGCCGCGGCGACGAGCTGGTTGGCCTTCCCGTCCTCGGCCAGCAGGATGCGGCCATGCGCGGCCGGCGGGTGCTCGCCATTGGTGGGCGCGGGTTGCAGCCGCGCGGGGGGCGATCCGCTCTCGGGCAGCGGGGTCAGCGGCAGGTCGAAGAAGAAGGTGCTGCCGCGGCCGGGCGTGCTGTCCACGGCGATCTGCCCGCCCATGAGGGCGACGAGCCGCTTGCAGATGGCGAGGCCGAGGCCCGATCCGCCCTGTTCGCCGGTGGGCTCCGCCTGGGCGAAGCGGCTGAACAGGGTGGCGCGCAGCCGCGGCGGGATGCCGATGCCCGTGTCGGTCACGGCGAAGCCGATGCGCCCGTCGGGCAGGGCGGCGAGGCGGATCTCGACGCTGCCGCGATGGGTGAACTTCACCGCGTTGTCGCCCAGGTTGATCAGCACCTGGCGCAGCCGGCTCGCATCGCCGATGAAGCGCGCGGGCAGCAGGTGGTCGAGGCTGGCCGAGAGGTCGAGGCCCTTCTCCGCCGCCGCGGGGGCGAGGACGTCCAGCACCTCCTTCACCACCTCGGCCAGGGCGAAGGGCTCCTGCGAGATGACGAGCTTGCCCGCCTCGATGCGCGACAGGTCGAGCAGCTCGTTCACGGTCTCGAGCAGCGTCAGGCCGCAGCGGCGCGCCGTCTCGGCATAGGCGCGCTGCTCGGCGTCGAGCGTGGTGTCGAGCAGGAGCGACAGGGTGCCCATCACGCCGTGCAGCGGCGTGCGGACCTCGTGGCTCATGAAGGCGAGGAAGTCGCTCTTCTCCTTGCTGGCGCGCTCGGCCTCGCGCCGCGCCTTCAGCGTCTCCTTCTCGGCGCGCTTGCGGGCCGTGACGTCGTGCTGGATGCCGACATAGGCCAGCAGCTCGCCGCCGGCGCCGAAGACCGGGGCCATGCGCAGCTCGTTGACGAAGCGCCGGCCGTCGCGACGGTGGTTGGTCAGCTCGACGGTGATCGGCTGGCGCTCGGCGATCGCGCGGCGCAGCGCGCGGACCGTGTCCTTCTCCGTGCCCGGGCCCTGGAGGAAGCGGCAGTTGCGGCCCAGCACCTCCTCGGGCGGGTAGCCGGTGATCTTCGAGAAGGCCGGGTTGCAGAAGACGATGGGGCAGTCGGGCAGGTTCGGGTCCGCCACGACCATGCCGGTGGGGGCGGAGGCGATGGCGAGCGCGAGCACGCCCTCGAGCCCGGCGGCCGTGATGGCGCCGCCGCCCGCGTGCAGCATCGCGTTGCCGGCGACGTCGCGCCGGATCGGCAGGCCGCCGCCCGCCTCAGTCGTCGTAGGCGACGAGCGTTTCAGCCGGGACATCGAGGCGGTTCCTGCCGCCGAGGAAGGTGAGCTCGATCATGGCGGCCACCGCCGGCACCTCGGCGCCGGCCTGGCGCAGCAGGCGCACGCCGGCGGCCATGGTGCCGCCCGTGGCGAGCAGGTCGTCGAGCAGGATCACACGCTGGCCGCGCTCCTCGATGGCGTCGGCCTGCATTTCGAGACGGTCCGCCCCGTATTCGAGCGCGTAGTCGAGGCCGATGGTCTGGCCCGGCAGCTTGCGAGGCTTGCGCAGCATGATGAAGCCGAGGCCGAGTTCGAGCGCGAGGGGGGCGGCCACCAGGAAGCCGCGGCTCTCGATGCCGGCGAGCAGCTGCGGCCGGTAGGGGCGCAGCCGGTCGGCCATCGCGGCCATCGCCGCCTTCCAGGCCGGTCCATGCCGCAGCAGCGTCGAGATGTCGTAGAACAGGATGCCCGGCTTCGGGAAATCGGGAATGCCGCGGATATGGGCCTTGAGGTTGTGCGCGTCCACGTCGTCGAAATCCTGGGCGTCGTCCTGTTGTGCCGGGGGCGGGGCGTTGCGGTGGAGGGCGCCGGCCGAACCCACGGCGCCATATGAAGCCTAGTGCCGCAAGGGGCTTCGCCGCAAGCGCGGCGGCGGCCTTGGCAAGTCAAATTCCGTCCACCATGTGGCGCTCATGTCAAAAAGCACCCTCGCCATCCTGATCGGATTGATCGGGTTTTTTGCCTACATTGGGGTGGTCGTCGTCCTGGGCGACTTCTTCGTCCACAGCCACTGGGCCTTGCAGTTCATTTATTACGCCGCTGTCGGCATCTTGTGGGTGTGGCCAGCGAAACGGTTGATGTATTGGGGCGCCGGGAAGTAAAGGCCGAAGACGCCAGCGCCCCTCACTCGGCCGGTACGGCGGCACGCGGCCGGAACCGCCGCAGGCACCAGTCCCCGAAATCGTCCACCACCGTGTAGAAGGCCGGCACCACGACGAGGCTCAGCAGCGTCGAGGTGACCAGCCCGCCGATGACGACGAGGGCCATGGGCGCGCGGAACTCCGCATCCGCCCCGATGCCCGCGGCGATATGGGCCATGCCCGCCGTCATCGCGATCGTCGTCATCACGATCGGCCGCGCCCGCTTGCGCGCGGCCTCGATCAGCGCCGCCTGCCGCGGCAGCCCGCCCCGCCGCGCCTCGATCGCGTACTCGACCAGCAGGATCGAGTTCTTGGCGACGATCCCCATCAGCATCAGCACGCCGATGACGGCCGAGACGCCGAGCGCCTTCTGCGCCAGCAGCAGCGCCATCAGCGCCCCGCCGAGCGAGAGCGGCAGCGCCGACATGATGGTGATGGGCTGCAGGAAGCCGCCGAACAGCAGCACGAGCACGAGGTAGATCAGCAGCACCCCGGTCGCGAGCGCGAGGACGAAGCCGCCGAACAGCTCGCTCATGATCTCCTTGTCGCCCGTCTCGCGCTCCCGCACGCCGGGGGGAAGGTTGCCCATGATGGGCAGGGCGGCGATGCGCGCGGTCGCCTCGCCGAGCGGCATGCCGTTCATCTCGGCCTCGATCGTGGCCTTGCGCACCCGGTCCAGCCGGTCGATCTGGGCGGGGCCCGCGCCGTGGCGGATCTCGGCCACGGCGTCGAGCGGCACCGGCATGTCGGCCCGCCCCGCGACGCGCAGGCTGCGCAGCGCGTCGAGGTCGTTGCGCGCCCCTTCCTCCAGCATCACGCGGATGGGGATCTGCCGGTCGGGCAGGTTGAACCGCGCCAGGTTCTGGTCCGTGTCGCCGATGGTGGCGATCCGCGCCGTCAGCCCGATGGCGGTCGGCGAGACGCCCAGCTCCGCCGCCCGCGCCTCGCGCGGGACGATCTGCAGCTCCGGCCGCTCCAGCGCGGCGACGGAGCGCGCCCCCGACAGGCCGGGGATGGTCCGCATCTGCCGCTCCAGCTCGCGCGCGGCGGCCGCCAGCGCCTGCCGGTCCTCGGCGACGAGGGTGATGGAGGCCTTGGCGCCGCTCATGCCGTCGGCGCCGAAGCGCACGCGCGCGCCGGGAATGGCCTCGAGCGCCGGCCGCACCTCGCTCTCGAAGCGCTGCTGGGAAAGGCCGCGCTCCCCGCGCGGGACGAGCGTGACGATCAGGTTCGCGTTGCGTGGATCGCCCTGGATGGTGGTGCTGCCCATGCCAGGCCCGCCGATGGCGTTGGCCGTGCCGAGCGAGGCGAAGACGGACGCGACCTCGGGCCGGGCGCGCAGGATGCGCGTCGCCTCCCGCACCACGGCGTCGGTGTCTTCCAGCGTCGCGCCAGGCGCCAGCTCGATCGCCAGCGCCGAGCGCCCGCGGTCGGCGGCCGGCACGAAATCCTGCGGGATCAGCGGCACGAGGGCGAGGGAGAGGGCGAAGAACCCGCCCGCGGCGGCCAGCGTCAGCCAGCGGTGCCGCAGGCTCCAGCCCAGGAGGCGCAGGTAGTTCCGCCCGACCCAGCCCTCGCCCAGCTCCACCTCCTGGGCGCGGGTGGGCGGTCGCAGCAGGTAGGCCCCCATCAGCGGCGTCAGGAGCCGCGCCACGATCAGGGAGAAGGTGACGGCGGCCGCGACGGTCAGCCCGAACTGCCGGAAGAACTGCCCCGGGATGCCGGGCATGAAGGCCACGGGCACGAAGACCGCGAGGATCGCCCCCGTGGTCGCCATCACGGCGAGGCCGATCTCGGCCGAGGCGTCGAGCGCCGCCTGGTAGGCGCCGCGCTCCGGCCGCTCCTTCAGGTGGCGGACGATGTTCTCGATCTCGACGATGGCGTCGTCCACCAGCACGCCGACGACGAGCGTGAGCGCCAGCAGCGTGATGTTGGACAGCGCGTAGCCGAGCCAGGACAGGACCAGGAAGGTCGGGATCAGCGACAGCGGCATGGCGATGCAGGCGATCAGCGTCGCCCGCCACTCGCGCAGGAACACCCAGACCACGACGACCGCGAGCGCCATGCCGACCAGCAGGGCCTCGACCGCGGCGATGTAGCCCGCCTCGACGAAGGCGACGGTGGAGGTCACCTTGCGGATCTCGATGCCCGGGTGCTCGCGCTCGAGCTGCGCCGCGCGCAGCGCCACCTCCCGCGCGACCCGCACCTCCGAGCTGTCCCGCGTGCGCAGCACCTCGAAGGCGACGACCGGCAACCCGTCGAGCCGCGCGGCGGTGCGCACCTCGGCCGTGCTGTCGGTGACGTCGGCCAGCTCCTCGAGCCGCGCCGTGCGCCCGCCCGGCAGGATGATGGGCCGCGCCCGCAGCGCCTCGACCGAGGCGGCGGAACCGAGGGTGCGGATGGACTGCTCGCTCTCGCCGAGCGTGCCCCGCCCGCCCGGCAGGTTGATGTTGGCCGCGCGAAGCTGGTCGTTCACCTGCGCCGCCGTGATGCCGAGGGCGAGCAGCCGGTCGGGCTTCAGCGCCACGCGGATCTCGCGCTCCACGCCGCCGATGCGGTTGACCTGGCCCACGCCGCGCACCGAGAGCAGCGCCTTGGCCACCGTGTCCTGCACGAACCAGGACAGCTCCGCCTGGCTCATCTGCGGCGCGGCGACGGTGTAGGTCAGGATCGCGCCGCCCGTGACCTCGATGCGCGAAACGATGGGGTCGCGGATGGAGGCGGGCAGGTCGGCGCGGATCTGCGCCACCTTGTCGCGCACGTCGTTGGTCGCGCGGTCCGGGCTCTTGCCCAGCGCGAACTCGATGATGGTGAGCGACAGCCCGTCCTGCACGATGGAGGTGATGCGCTTGACGTCGCCGAGGCCCGCCACCGCGTCCTCGACGCGGCGGGTGATCTGCGTCTCCATCTCGGAGGGCGCCGCACCGGGCTGCAGGATGCTGACCGTCACGGCCGGCAGGTCGATGTCCGGCGTGTTGTTGATGCGCAGCCCGGGATAGGCGGCGAGGCCGCCCAGCGTCAGCAGCAGGAACAGGACGATGGTCGGGATGGGGTTCCGGATCGCCCAGGCCGAGACGTTCCGGTAGTCGAAGCGGCTCTCGTCCATCGCGTCAGCGCCCCGCCGCGCGCACGCGGTCGCCCTCGGTCAGGAAGCCCGCGCCCTGCGCCACCACCGCCTCGCCCTCGGCGAGGCCGCGCGTCACCTCCACCATCCCCTCCCGCCGCTGGCCGGTGGCGACGGGCTTCTGCGCGACGCGGTCGGAGCCGGGCGCCAGCACGAACACCACCGCCTGCCCGTCGCGGAACACGACGGCCTCCTGCGGCACGACGAGGGCAGGGGCCGCGCCCGCCGCGATCTCGGCGCGGGCGAACTGGCCCGGCCGCAGCCCGGCCCCGGGCGGCAGCGCGACATGCACGGTGCCGAGCCGCGTCGAACCCTCGACCGTCGGGAAGACGGCGCGGACCCGGGCCGCGATCTCGCGCTCCCCATGCAGCACGCGCACCGGCTGGCCGGGTTCGACGCGGGCGAGCTCGAGTTCCGGGATGCGGGCGTTCAGCTCCAGCCGGTCGTCGCGGATCAGGCGGAACATCTCCTGCCCGGGCTGCACCACGGCGCCCACCAGCACGCCGCGCTGGGAGATCGTGCCGTCATGCGGGGCGGCGATCCGCGTCTGGGCGAGGCGAGCCGCGGCCTCCTCGCGCCGGGCGCGGGCGGAGGCGAGGCGCGCCTCCGCCTGGCGCAGCACCGATTGCCGCTGATCGAGGGTCGCGCGCGCCAGGGTCTCGCTGCGCGCGAGGTCGGCGCCGCGGCGCAGCTCGGCCTCGGCCAGCCGCAGCGCCGCCTCGGCCTCGCCCACCGAGGCTTCGGCCTGGGCGAGCGTCGCCGCGGGCACCGCCGGGTCGAGACGCACCAGCACCTGCCCGGCGCGCACGCGGTCCCCGGGCTCGAACCCGGCCTCGATCACGCGCAGCCCGCCCGTCTCCACGCCGACCACCAGCTCCTGCCAGGCGACGACGGAGCCGTCGCCCCCCACCGGCCGCCCCCGCGGCCGGCGCGCCACCC
>JAIEOO010000213.1 GCA_019750475.1 Acetobacteraceae bacterium
GAAGCGCTGCCCGAGGCGGGTGCGGCGCTGGCTGCGGCCCTCGGCGGCGGCGCGGCGGCTCCGGTGCCGCTCGGCCGGCTCGTCCTGCACGCCACCCCGCTCGACGGGATGGGGGCGGTGCTTCGCCTCGTGCCCAAGGCCGCGCCGGAAGCGCCGCGCTTCGAGCTGATCGGACGGCTGGCCGGTGGCATCGCGCACGACTTCAACAACCTGCTGGCCGTCATGCTGGGCGCCGTGGGCGCGGCCCGGGTGGCCGACACGCCGGACGCCGCCGCGCGGGAACTCGCGACCGTCGAAACCGCCTGCGAGCGCGGTGCGGGGCTGGTGCGGCAGCTGCTCGCCTTCGCGCGGCAGCAGGTGCTGGCACCGCGCGTGATCGTGCTGGACAAGGCGGTCGCCGATCTCGCGCTGCTGCTGCCGCGGCTGCTCGGCGACGGGATCCGGCTCGAGCTCGCGCTGGAAGGGGCGGGGCGGCAGGTCCGGGTGGACCCGTCGCAGCTGGACCAGGTGCTGCTGAACCTCGCCGTCAACGCGCGCGACGCCATGGGCGGGGCGGGAACGCTCCGCATCGCGACGGGGCGGCGCCTGCTGCTCCGCGAGGAGGACGGGCTGCCGCCCGGGCGCTACGCGGTGCTCGAAGTGGCCGATGACGGCCCCGGCATCGCGCCCGAGGTCGCGGCCCGGCTGTTCGAGCCCTTCTTCACGACGAAGCTCGAATCGGGCGGGACCGGCCTCGGCCTCGCCACCGTGCAGGGGATCGTGATGCAGTCCGGTGGCCGGATCGAGGTCGAGACGGCGCCGGGGCAGGGGACGCGCTTCCGGATCCTGCTGCCGCGCCACGACGCGGCGGACGCCGCGGCGACGCCCGCCGCGCCGAAGGTCTCGGCCCCGGAGCCGCCGGCCGAAGCCGTGGCCGCGCCTGGCCCGGTGCTGCTCGTCGAGGACGAGCCGGCGCTGATGCGCCTCGGCCGCTTCGCCCTCGGCCGTGCCGGGCACGAGGCCGTGGGCGCGGAGGACGGCTCCGCCGCGCTCGAGCTGATCGAGGGCGGGTTGCGGCCGGCCGTGCTGGTCACCGACGTCGCCATGCCGGGGCTCGACGGGCTGGCGCTGGCGCGCGCGGCCAGGCGCGCCCTGCCGGACCTGCCGGTCGTTCTCCTCTCCGGCTATTCGGCGAGTTCCGTGGGCGCGGACCTCGCCGGAGAGCGCCTGCTTTTCCTGCCGAAGCCCTTCACCCCGGAGGCGCTGTGCGACGTCGTCTCCCGCGCGTTGGAGAAGGGTTGAGGCCCGTCGGTTTCGCTTGAAAATGCGCGCGGGATCGAACATATAGGGAACAGAAAGTTTCGCCGGCCCGGCAGGCTTGTTTTCCTGCCCGGGACGGCACAGTTGCGCTGCGCGAGAAGGACATGGGGTCCCTCTGCCGCAGGTTGCACCGGGTCATCGCGGCGCGGGGGCGTCGCCTCAGGAGGGGTTTCCAGTATGGAAAAGGGCAAGGCGCTCGAAGCGGCGCTCTCCCAGATCGAGCGGGCCTTCGGCAAGGGCTCGATCATGCGCATGGGCGCCAAGACGGGGATGGAGGACATCGAGGTCGTCTCGACCGGCTCCCTCGGCCTCGACCTCGCGCTCGGCATCGGCGGCCTGCCCAAGGGCCGCATCATCGAGATCTACGGCCCCGAATCCTCGGGCAAGACGACGCTCGCGCTGCACGCCATCGCCGAGGCGCAGAAGAAGGGCGGCACCTGCGCCTTCATCGACGCCGAGCACGCGCTCGACCCCGGCTACGCCCGCAAGCTCGGCGTCAACGTGGACGACCTGCTGATCTCGCAGCCCGATGGCGGCGAGCAGGCGCTCGAGATCGCCGACACGCTGGTGCGCTCCGGCGCCATCGACGTGCTGGTGGTGGACAGCGTCGCGGCGCTGGTGCCGAAGGCCGAGCTCGAGGGCGAGATGGGAGACAGCCATGTCGGCCTGCACGCCCGCCTGATGTCGCAGGCGCTGCGCAAGCTCACGGGCTCCGTCTCGCGCTCCAACTGCCTGCTGATCTTCCTGAACCAGATCAGGCTCAAGATCGGCGTGATGTTCGGCAACCCCGAGACGACGACGGGCGGCAACGCGCTGAAGTTCTACGCCTCGGTCCGCATGGAGATCCGCCGCACCGGCTCCATCAAGGAGCGCGACGAGGCGGTGGGCAACACGACGCGCGTCAAGGTGGTGAAGAACAAGATGGCCCCGCCGTTCCGGCAGGTCGAGTTCGACATCATGTATGGCGAAGGTATCTCCAAGGTCGGCGAACTCGTGGACCTCGGCGTGAAGGCCGGTGTCGTCGAGAAGTCGGGCGCCTGGTTCTCCTGCGACGGGCAGCGGATCGGGCAGGGGCGCGAGAACGCGAAGCAGTTCCTGCGCGACAACCCCGCCATGGCCGAGAGCATCGAGCAGCGCGTCCGCGCGCAGGCGGGCCAGGTGCAGAACGCCATGACCGTCGCGCCCGAGACCGAGGACGCCGAGTAAGCGACGCGCCTCATCGCGCTCTTGACGGGCGGTACCCGCGCGGGTGCCGCCCGTTGTCGTTCGTCCCTCTGCGTGCGGGCGATGGGCTGGCTTCCCACGGGCGGTTTCCGCTGAGCCCAACACCACCGCCTTCCGATCGGCGCTTCGCCGGCACTGTGTCCGTGTGGCAACATCCGTGGCAAAGCTGCCGCCAACGCGTTCTCAATGCCTTAGGCGCTGGTGTAGAGACTGTGCGTTAACTGCCGGACGTTTCGATGCCGCCGCCGCATCTCGCCTCGCTTCTTCGTCCCGCCATCGACCCCGCCATCGTGGCGCAGCCGGCGTCCGCGCCGGCGCGGAAGACGTCTCCACGCCGCCAGGCCACTTGGCTCCGTCCGGCCCCGACCGACATCCCGAAGCCGCTTCCCCTGCCGCTGCGCGCGCCGGAGGCCCCGGCGCCGCGCGCGGAAACCCGTCCCATCCCGTCGCGTCCCGCGCTGCCCCGCCTGTCGCTTCCCCGCCTCCCGGTGCGGAGCCTCGCCACGGCGCGCGCGGCCGCCACCGAGACGCCACGCCACCAGCTGGTCTGGCTCACGGCCCTCGCCACGCTCCTCCTCGGGCCACTCGCCCACGCGGCGGGCGCCCTCGGGCTTCCGGGATCGAGCGCCGATATCGGCCTCCTGATCGGATTGCCCTGGGCCGAGCTGCCCGCCGCGATCCTCTACTGGGGCGCCCTCCTGCTCCCCGCCGTCGCCCTCGCGACGTGGCGGAAAGCCGAACCGGTCACGATCGTCGTCGTCGCGACCTTCTGGGCCTGGTCCGGCCTGCACCACGCCGCGGCCCATGGCTGGCTGCCGGCAAGCGTGCCGCCGCTGCCGTTCGGGTAGCGCGAGGCGGGGGCTCTGCCCCCGCGCCCCCGTTGGGGAGACAGGGTTTTCCCAAACCCCTGCCGAGACTTATGGGCGTCGCGGGAGGGGCACGGCGTGAGCGCCGGGGCCAACGGTCGCGCGAAGCCCCTCCCGCGACGCCCATCACCAAGTTCTCCGCGGGGGCCTGGGGGAACCGTGTTCCCCCAGCGGGGGGCAGGGGGGCGGAGCCCCCCGCAACCGCCACCTACCGCGCCGCCGTCCGGTTGACCGGCCAGGGCAGCCGGTTCTTCACCAGGGCCAGCCAGGGTTCGGCGGGCGTTCCGTCGGCCGTCGCGGGGATCCGGTTGAGCGTCACGGCGTCGGAGACGTTGCCGCCGATGAGCTCGATGACGCCGGGGCTGACCGTGACGACGAGGTCGCAATGCATCGGCCGGAACTGGCCGCGTTCCTGCGCGCGGTCGCTCCAGCGGGCGAGGGGCCGGGGGGAGCGGTCGCGGCAGAGCAGGTCGCCGGGTTCCACCGGAGCGGTGCCGGGGTCGAGGATGGCGAAGGGCGCGAGTTGCGGCCAGGCGGCGGCGACGGCGTCGAGGTGGTCGAGATAGCGCGCATGGGACGCGTCGGGGCGGAACTCCGCGCTGTCGATGCCGGCCGCTGCCATCAGCCAGGAGATGAAGGCGGCCGACCAGAAGGGGTCTTCCCAGACATGGGCGGCGCCCGCTCGCAGCAGGGCGCGGTTGCGCGCGATCGCGCCGGCGCCGTCGGGCACGGCGCGCCAATAGGCGAGGACGCGCGGGAAGTTGTCGGGCAGGCCTTCGGGATTGGCGTCGAGGCGATAGGGGCGGCCGCAGGGCGCGTTGGGTTCGCCGGGAAGGCCGCGCGTGACGCAGCCCCAGTCCTGCCATTCGGACAGCGCGAACCGCAGCAGGCGTTCGCGGGCCGAAGCGGGGTAGGGGATGGGCGGTTCGGGGCGCGGGGGCACCGGCGGTGCGGCCTGGCAGGCGGCGAGCAGCAGCGTCAGCAGCAGGAAGGCAGGGCGCATGGCGCGCAGAAAGCGCGCGCGCGTCGGTCGCGGCAAGTCCCGGAGCGTCAGGTCACTCAAGCGGCAGATCCACCCAGGAGAGATGTCCGCCCTTGCCGGCGCCGGTGTCGAGGAACAGGGCGACGCCGCCCTGGGCGCCCTGGACCTCCAGCGGCCGGCCGTCTTCGGAGCGGCGGTCGTGGCCGACATAGACCATGATGCCTCTCGGGATGCGGTCCACCCAGCGGAGGAGACGCTCGGGATAGCCGCTCTCCAGCGTGCGGCCGGTGACCTGGCCGAACATGGCGCGCGACACGACGGGACCCGGCTTGTGCGCCCCGGCCATGGGCGGCGGTGCCGCGTCGAGCATGGCGGGGTGGAAGCCGGCATGGACGCAGAGCCGCCGCCCGGATCGCAGCCAGGCGGGGGCCCGGGCGATCTCCTGCACGGCGCGCGTCGCCAGGGCTTCCCCGTCCGGCGCGGAACCGAGCTGGGCGAGGGTGCGAGGGATCGCCTCGGCCGGGCTGCGGACCTGGGCGCCCATCAGGGCGCGGCGCAGCTTGTGGTCGTGGTTGCCCAGCAGGAACAGGCCTTCGCGCGCGTCGAGCATCCGGAAGGCGAGGCGCAGCACGCCGGGCGCGTCGGGGCCGTAATCCGTGAGGTCTCCGAGCTGCACGACGTAGAGCCGCGCCTCGCGCGCGCCGGCGAGCGCCGCGGCGAAGGGCTCCGATTCGCCGTGGACGTCGCCGACGATCCGGAGGCCCCGGAAGCCGCGCCCGCGCAGCGCGGGCGGGGACAGGTTCATGCCCGCATGGCCGCGTAGGCCGCGAGCGCGCGCTGGCGGCCCTCCGCGTGGGGGATGATCGGCGCCGGGTAGCCGCGCGGGCGCAGCAGCCCCTCCCAGGGCTTGTGGACCGTGGCCGAGGGCACGTCGCGCAGCTCGGGCACCCAGCGCTTCACGTAGGCGCCGTCGGGGTCGAACTTCTCGCCCTGGAGGACGGGGTTGAAGACGCGGAAATAGGGCGCGGCATCCGCCCCGCAGCCCGCGACCCACTGCCAGGACGCGCTGTTGGAGGCGAGGTCGGCGTCCACCAGCCGGTCCCAGAAGCAGGCGGCGCCGGCCTGCCAGGGCTGGAGCAGATGCTTCACGAGCAGCGACGCCGCGATCATGCGCACGCGGTTGTGCATCCAGCCCGTGCGCCAGAGCTGGCGCATGCCGGCGTCCACGATCGGGTAGCCGGTGCGGCCGGCCTTCCAGGCGCGCAGCAGCCGCGTGTCGGGCTCGGCCGGGAAGCGGGCGAAGGCGGGGTTGAGGGGCGTGTCCACCATCTCCGGCCGGTGCCAGAGCAGGTGGTGGGAGAATTCGCGCCAGACGATCTCCTTGAGCCACTGGCTGTCGCCCGTGACGCCGGCCGCGCGCGCCGCGTGCCACACCTGGCGCGGCGAGACCTCGCCCCAGCGGAGATGGGGCGAGAGGCCGGAGGTGCCGTCCACCGCCGGGAGGTTGCGTGCGCTGTCGTAGCCGCGGATCGCGCGCGCGACGAAGCGCGCGATCCGCGCCTGGGCGCCGGCCTCGCCCGGTTCCCAGAGCGTGGAAAACTCGCTCCACCACGCGGGTATGGGCGGGCCGGGGAGCAGGGCGAGTTCGTCCACGGCGAGGCCGGCCGGCGCGCCGGCCACGGGGGTGAGCCGCGCGGGCGAGGGCAGGGGCGCCGGCGGGTCGCCCAGAGCGAAGATCGCGCGGCTGAACGGCGTGTAGACGCCGTAGGGCTTGCCTTCCTTGGTCCGGACGCGGTGCGGTTCGAGCAGCAGGGCGGAGGTGTGGAGGAGGAGCTTCCGCCCCTCGGCCCGGAGCTTCTCGGCCACGGCCTCGTCGCGGCGGCGCGCCCAGGGCTCGGTCAGGCGGCCGGCCTGCACCTCCTCGGCGCCGATGGCGGCGGCCAGCGCCGGGATCACCTCCTCCGCCCGGCCGCGGGCGAGATGCAGCGGCGCGCCGCGTGCCGCGAGAGCGGCGGCCAGCGCGCGCAGCGACTGGTCGAGCCACCAGCGCTGCGCACCGCCGTGGGCGAACGCGCCCGCCGCCTCGTTATCGAGCACGAAGACCGGCAGGACCGGACGGTCCCCGCAGGCGACGAGCGCGGGGTTGTCGTCGAGGCGCAGATCCTGCCGGAACCAGAGAAGAACAGCGGTCATGCCCGGCATGTAAGGGCGCCGGGCGAAGGCCAGAAGCCCCGGGACGGCGCGGAAACCGCGACGAGGAGGGAACGTTGACCGGGCTGCCATGAGCGTCGGCATCCGGCCGGCGCAAGCTTCAGCACGAGGATACCTCCCCATGCTCGACCGTCGCCTGTTCCTGCTCACCGCTTCGGCGGCCGCGATGCCGCTCGTCGCGCGCGCTCAGATGACCGCGCCCCAGGCGACCGTGACGCCGAGCCTGCAGCTCGCCAACACGAACGTCGTCGATGCCATGGCCCAGGCCGGCAACTTCGACAGCTTCATCGAGCTGATCCAGCGCGCCGGCCTCACCGACCGGCTGCGCGGCGCCGGGCCCTTCACCGTGCTGGCGCCGGTGAATTCCGCGATCGACCGCATCCCGGTCCACATCCGCGACATGCTGAACCCGCAGCCCACGGGGAACCGGACGACGACCGACAACCTGCCCGATCCGGTGCGGCTGCCGGCGCTGATCAACATGCACATCATCCCGGGCCGCTACACCTTCCAGGATCTCCAGGGCCGGACCGCCGCGTTCCGCACCCTGAACGGCAACACGGTGGAGATCGCCCAGGCGGGTTCCGATCCCTTCCGCCTGCGCACCGTGGGCGACACGGGCTTCGGCATCGGCGGCGTGAACGCCGAGCTGCGCCCGGCCAACTTCCTGAATCCCGAGATCATCGCCTCCAACGGCGTGGTCCTGCCGATCAACATCCCGCTGATCCAGTGACGCCGGCGGGCCGCCGCGATCGCCGCGGCGGCCCGTTTCTCGCGGGGATTTCATCCCGACGGCGCACCGTTTGGGCCAAGCTCGCGGCATGCGACGCCGCGGAGTCCTGATGACGCCTTTCCTGGCCGGTGCCGCCCGCGCCGCCGAGCCGGGCGGCTTCCGGCTGACCCATGACGAGCCGCAGGGCGCGACATCGGCGCCCATGGCCGTCTGGGGCCACCGCCCGGCCGCGTGGCGCAGCGACGGCCCCGTCGTCGTCGTGCTGCACGGGGCGGACCGCAACGCCGACGGCTACCGCGACGCCTGGGCGCCGGAGGCCGAGCGCCACGGCTTCCTCCTGCTCTGCCCCGAATTCTCCCGGGAGAAGTTCCCGGCCGAGTGGGGCTACAACCTGGCGAACACCATGGTGGGCCGCGCGTCCGGCGAGTGGTGGTGGGGCGTGCTCGACCGCGCGGTGGACGCCGCCCGCGCCGCGCTCGGCGCGGAGCGGACGCGCTTCGGCCTCTACGGGCATTCGGCCGGCAGCCAGTTCGTCCACCGCCACCTCTGGATCACCGGCGCCCCGCGCGTGTCGCGCTTCGTCTGCGCCAATGCCGGCTGGTACACCTTCCCCGACGCGGCGATTCCGTTTCCGCACGGCATCGGCGGCCTCGATCTGCCGGAGGCGCGGGTGAACGCGGCGCTGGCGCGGGACGTCACGATCCTGCTCGGCGACCAAGACAACGACCCCCATCACCGGCAGCTTCGCCGCGACGGGTCGACCGACCGGCAGGGGCTGCACCGCTTCGCCCGCGGGCAGGCCTTCTTCGCGGCCTGCCGTGACCTGGCGCGGGAGCGCGGGGTTCCGTTCGGCTGGCGGCTGCAGGCGGTGCCGGGCGTGGCGCATTCCAACCGGGGGATGGCGCCGGCGGCCGCCGCGATCCTGGCGGCGGGCTGACGCCGAAGCGTCACATTCCACTGGACAGGCACTGACATGTCAGGCGATATGGCACCGCCATGTCGCTGATGACGCCGATCGAGGCGCCACTTTCCCTGACCGACCGGGCCCTGGACACGCTCCGGCGCGAGATCCTCGCGACCCAGCTCGCGCCCGGGGAAACCCTGTCCGAGGCCGCGACGGCCCAGCGCCTCGGCCTCGGCAAGGCGCCGGTGCGGGCCGCGCTCGCCCGCCTCGCCGAGGAAGGGCTCGTCCAGGCCGTGCCCCGGCGGGGCTGGGTCGTCGCCCTCGTCACCATCCGCGACATCCACGAGGTCTTCGACCTGCGCCTGCTGCTGGAGCCCGAGGCCGCCCGTCGCGCGGCCGGGCGCGTCGATGCCGAGAAGCTGCGCGAGCTCGACGCCGTCTGCGCCGCCGGCCACCGCCCGGGCGATGCCGACAGCGCGCTGGCGTTTCTCGAAGCCAACCGCGCCTTCCACGTCGCCGTCGCCGAACTCGCGGGCAACACGCGCCTCGCGCGGCAGATCGGGCGGCTTCTCGACGAGAGCACGCGCATGCTCGTCCTCGGCCTCCAGCGGCGCGACCGCTCGGGCGAGATGGCGCACGAGCACCTGGCCCTGATTGAGGCGCTGGCGCTCGGCGAGCGCGAACAGGCCGCCCGCATCATGCACGAACAGGTCGAGGCGAGCCGCGCCATGGTGCTCTCCGCCCTCACCGCGCCTTCCATGGGGATCGCGATATGAACGTCCTCCGCCAGGGCCTCGCGCTCGAGACGATGCTCGGGTTCGTGGCTGTCGCCGCCCGCGCGCCGATCGAGGAACGCCCGGCCCGCGTGGCCGAGGCGCTCGGCCGCTTCGTCGGCGACCCCACGCTGCTCGCTGGGCGGGACCTGCCCTGCTGTCCGCAGAATTACGTCCGGCACCTGCTGGCCACGGGCGATGGCTACGGCGTCGCGGCGCTGGCCTGGCGCCCCGGGCAGATGAGCCCCGTCCACGCCCATCGCACCTGGTGCGCCTTCGCCGTCCAGCAGGGGACGCTCACCGAGCATTTCTTCGAGATGGGCGAGCCGCCGGTGCTGAAGGCCGCGGTGGTGCGCCGCCCGGGCGACGCCTCGCATGGCGCCGCGGGACTGGAGGCGATCCATCGCCTCGCCAATTGCTCCGCCCTGCCGGCGCTCTCCATCCATGTCTACGGCGTGCCCTATGAGCGTTTCGGGGAGCAGGTGAACCTCATCCTCGGTTGACCGGGCGACCGCGCCGCCCTCCATATGGCCGGTCGGTCAGGGACGGTGGATGAGCATCAACCCGCGCCTCCAGACGCGGCTCGTCTGGGGGCTGCTTCTCGGCGCCTCCGCCTCGATCATCTGGGGCGGGCATGCCGTGGTCGCGCGCATGGCGGTGTCCGGCCAGGGCTTCCACGTCGCCGACCTGCTCTTCTGCCGCTACCTCCCGGCCGCCCTCGTCCTCTCGCCCATCGTCTGGCGCGCGCGGGCGGAGTTGGCGCGGCTCGGCGCGTGGCGGCTGCTCCTGCTGACCTTGACCGGCGGAGCGCCGAACCTGCTCACCTTCGTGGGCGGCCTGACCTTCGCGCCGGCGAGCCACGGCGCCACCATCCCGCCGCTGACCGTCTCCATCCTCGCGGCCCTGCTGGGCTGGCTCTGGCTGTCGGAGCGGCCGACGCCCGGGCGGGCGGCCGCGCTCGCCGTGATGGGGGCGGGGATCATCCTGATCGGCTGGGACGGGCTCACCGTCGGACCCGGCGTGTGGAAGGGCGACCTGCTGCTGTTCATGGCGGGGGCGAGCTGGGCGGCCTTCACCATCCTGCTCCGCCGCTGGCAGGTCGCGGCGGTGCCGGCGGCCTCGGCGGTGACGGTGATTTCCGCCCTCTTCGTGCTTCCGGTCTGGCTGCCCTGGCGCGCGGCGCAGTTCGCGGCGCTGCCCTCGGGCCTGATCCTGTGGATGCTGATCGCGCAGGGCGTGCTGCTCGGCAGCCTCTCCATGCTGCTCTTCGCCCGCTCGGTGGAGATGCTGGGGGCGACGCGGACGGCGACGCTGTCCGTCCTCGTGCCCGTGACCGGCCTGACCGCGGCGGCCCTCGTGCTGGGCGAGACGATCGGGCCGCTCAAGGCGATCGGCGCGACGCTCGCCGTCGGCGCCATGCTGGCGGCGGTGCTGTTCACCGGGCGCCGGATCGGCTGATTCCCTGCCGGCTTCCGGCGCGGTAAGCTTCGCCGCGATGCGCCGACTCGCCCTCCTCGCCGTCCTCGCCCTCGCGGCCTCCTGCGCCCGGCCGGAGGAGGAGCGGCACTTCACCTATGTCCCGCCGCAGGGGCCGAGGGCTTCGGATTGCGTGCTGACCTGCGAGATCGAGCGGCGCCAGTGCGGCCTGCAGGCGGAGAACATGCGCTTCGCCTGCCAGGCGAACGGCACGCTCTCCAACTACGCCTTCAGCGCCTGCCAGGCGAGCAACGCCGGCAACTGCCTGCCGCCGCCGCTCTGCATGAGCGTCGCGGGGACTTGCATGGACCAGTACAACGCCTGCTTCGCGAGCTGCGGCGGGATGGTGTTCCGCACGCCGCGTTCCGTGACCACGCCGGGCCTGGCGGACCGCGAGGCCCTGCCGGGCCGCGCCGGCGCCGGGATGCGCGCCTTCTGACCAGACCTGACGGTCAGAAGAACAGCAGCGTCACCATCACGAACAGCGGCAGCAGGAAGACGCAGGCCCAGCCGCAATAGCCGAAGAAGGACGGCATGCGGACGCCGTTCTCCTCCACGATGGCCTTCACCATGAAGTTGGGCGCGTTGCCGATGTAGCTGTTGGCGCCCATGAAGACGGCGCCCGCCGAGATGGCTGCGAGCGTCAGCGCGCCCTGCGTCATCAGATAGGCCGGGTCCCCGCCCGCGAGGTTGAAGAAGACGAGGTAGGTGGGCGCGTTGTCGAGGAAGGAGGAGAGCGTGCCGGTCAGCCAGAAATACACCCAGGGGATGGGCTGGCCGTTCGCGTCCGCCGTCAGCGCGACGAGTGCCGCCGCCGCCCCCTCGGGCCCCGCCTTCAGGATCGCGAGCACCGGGCCCATGCAGAGGAAGATGGCGGCGAAGAGCTTCGCGACCTCGGCCATGGCGCCCCAGGCGAAGCCGTTGGCCTCCCGCAGGGCCTGGGGCGTCAGCGCCATGGAGGCGCCGGTCACCGCGAGGAAGAGCAGGATGGCGACGACACGCTCGAAGCCGACCGTCTCGCCGAGGATGGTCACGTCGCCGGGCTTCCACATCCCCTGCATCAGCACGCCGGCGACGACGACGCCGATCAGCGCGACGTTCACCCAGCCTTCGACGGTCAGCGGCTCCCGCGCGCCCGTATCCGGCACCACGGGCTTCTCGCGCGCCCAGGCCCAGGAATCGATGGCGTAGTAGAGCGCGAGCAGGATCACCGCGCAGAACAGGAACGGCCAGAACAGGTTCACCGTCGGCCAGAAGAAGCTGACGCCCTTGAGGAAGCCGAGATACAGCGGCGGGTCGCCGATCGGCGTCAGGCTGCCGCCGATGTTCGACACCAGGAAGATGAAGAACACGAAGGTGTGCAGCTTGCGCTGGCGGAAGGCATTGGCCCGCAGCACGGGCCGGATCAGCAGCATGGAGGCGCCGGTGGTGCCCATGACGCTCGCGAGCGCCGTGCCGATGGCGAGCAGCGCGGTGTTGGTCGCCGGCGTGCCGACCAGCGTGCCCTTGAGCAGCACGCCGCCGCCCGTGGTGTAGAGCGCGAGCAGCAGCACGATGAAGGGCACGTATTCCTGCACCAGCACGAAGGCCACTTCGCCCCCTGCCTTGGGCAGGCCGAAGACGAGGGCGAAGGGAATGAGGAACGCCGCGCCCCACGCGGCCGATACCTTCCCGTAGTGGTGATGCCAGAAGCCCGGAGCCGCGAGCGGCATCAGCGCGATGGAGAGCAGGATCCCCACGAAGGGCAGCGCCCAGACCAGGCCGAGCTCTCGCCCGTCGATGGCGGCCGCCTCGGCCGCGACGGGTGCGAGCAGGAGCGGAACGGCGAGGGCGAGGACGCGCATGGACGCTCCTTAACCGGACCGCAGCGGTCGGCAAATGGGGTTTCGGGGGCTTGCGGTGCCGTTCCCGCCACGCCATTGACGGCGGCGAGATCGCGGAGGCAATCCGATGGAAATGACCGGCGAGCGGCGCATCCCCGCCCCGCGCGAGCAGGTTTGGCAGGCGCTGAACGACCCCGAGGTGCTGAAGGCCGCCATCCCGGGCTGCGAGCAGATCGAGAAGCAGTCGGAAACCGACATGACGGCCCGCGTCTCGATCAAGATCGGGCCGATGGCGGCGAAGTTCACCGGCAAGGTCCGCCTCGAGAACCTGAACCCGCCCGAGAGCTACACCATCGCCGGCGAGGGCAATGGCGGCGCGATGGGCTTCGCCAAGGGCGGCGCCGATGTCCGGCTCGAGGCCGTGGGCCCGTCCGAGACCGTGCTGCGCTACGACGTGAAGGCGCAGGTCGGCGGCAAGATGGCGCAGCTCGGCGCGCGGCTGATCGACAGCACGGCCAAGCAGATGGCCGACCAGTTCTTCGGCCGCTTCGCCGCGCAGCTCACGCCCGCGCCGGTCGCCGCCGTGGCCGAGGGCGGCTCGCCCGCCAACCCGGTGCCGCCGCCCGTCCCGCCGGCGCGGCAGGACAACAGCATCTCCATCCTCCAGCTCATCCCGACGGAGTTCTTCGGTATGCCCATCGTCTTCTGGATCGGCAGCGCTTCGATGCTCGTGGTGCTCTACCTCATCTTCCTCTCGACCTGACGTGTTCCCCGAGGACGTCGCCGGCACGCAGGCCCTGCTCGCGTCCGGCGGCTACGTCGCCGACCGCTCGCTCGCGACCGCCGTCCATCTCGCGCTGAAGATGGGCCGCCCCCTCTTCCTCGAAGGGGAACCGGGGACGGGGAAGACCGAGATCGCCAAGGTCCTGGCCGCGAAGCTGCCGCGGCGGCTCGTGCGGCTGCAATGCTACGACGGGCTCGACCTGGCATCGGCGGCCTATGAGTGGAACCACGCGCGGCAGTTGATGGCCATCCGCCTCGCCGAGGCGGAAGGGCAGACCGCCGAGCTGGAGCGCGGGATCTACGACCGCCGCTTCCTCGACAAGCGGCCGCTGCTCGACGCGCTGGAGGGCGAGCCCGCCGTCCTGCTGATCGACGAGCTGGACCGCGCGGACGAGCCTTTCGAGGCCTTCCTGCTCGAGGTGCTGGCCGATTTCCAGCTCTCCATTCCTGAGCTCGGCACGGTGAAGGCGGCCACGCCGCCGGTCGTCATCATCACCTCCAACCGCACGCGGGAGGTGCACGACGCCATCCGCCGGCGCTGCCTCTACCACTGGGTCGACTACCCCGACGCGGCGCGGGAGCGCGCGATCCTGCAGCTGCGCGCGCCGCAGGTGCCGGAGGCGCTGGCCGGCCAGGTGGTGGCCTTCGTGCAGAAGCTGCGCGGCGGCGACTTCTTCAAGCTGCCGGGCGTCGCCGAGACCATCGACTGGGCCGCGGCGCTGGAAGCCCTGAACGCGCGGGAGCTGGAGCCCGCCGCGGTGGACGAGACGCTCGGCGTGCTTCTGAAGTACCAGGACGACATCGCCAAGCTGCGCGGCGCCGAGGCGGCGAAGCTGGTCGCCGAGGCCAAGGCCACTCCGTGATCCCGCCGCGGCACGCGGTTCAGGTCGCGGCGTCGGGCCAAGCTCTCGGCCCCAATGTGTTGGCTTTCGTCCGCCTGCTGCGCCGGACCGGCCTGCCGGTCGGGCCGGGCGACGCGCTCGCCGCCGCCGAGGCGCTGCGGGTCGCGGGGCTCGAGGACCGCACCGTCGCCAAGGCCGCGCTCCGCGCCGCGCTGATCCGGCGGCGGGACCAGCAGGACCTGTTCGACGCCGCCTTCGACCTGTTCTGGCGCGACCCCGAGCGCAGCCGCGCCGCCGCGGCGCTCGCCATGCTCGACGCCCAGAAGCCCGAGGACAAGGCGAAGCCCGGTGGGCGGCGCCTCGCCGAGGCGATGATGGGCGACCGCCCCCCGCCGCCGCCGCCCGAGATGCCCGAGCAGCCGATCCAGCTCGACGCCGCGATGACGGTGTCGGAGCGCGAGCGGTTGCAGAGCATGGATTTCGAGGCCATGTCGGCTCTCCAGCTCGCCGAGGCGAAGCGGGAGATCGCGAAGCTCGTCCTGCCGCTCGACGACCGGCCGACGCGGCGCTTCCGCGCCGATCCGCTGGGCCCGCGCACGGACCTCAAGGCGACGATCCGCCTCTCGCTGCGCCAGGGCGGCGAGATGCTGGAGATCGCGCGCAAGCGCCGCGTGGTGCGGCCGCCGCCGCTCGTCGCCATCTGCGACATCTCGGGCTCCATGGCGCGCTACGCGCAGGTGATGCTCCATTTCCTGCACGCGCTGACCAATGACCGCGAGCGCGTGGCGAGCTTCCTGTTCGGCACGCGGCTGTCCAACGTCACGCGGCAACTGCGGCACCGCGACGCCGAGGTGGCCTTCGAGATGGTGGCGAAGCTCGTGCCCGACTGGTCGGGCGGCACCCGCATCGGGGAGGCGCTGCACCGCTTCAACCGGGACTGGTCGCGGCGGGTGCTGGGGCAGGGGGCGGTGGTGCTGCTGATCACCGACGGGCTGGACCGGGACGGGGCGGCGGGCCTCGCCGAGGAGACGGATCGCCTCAAGAGATCCTGCCGGCGGCTGATCTGGCTGAACCCGCTGTTGCGCTGGCAGGGCTTCCAACCCAAATCCCAGGGCATCCGGGCGATGCTGCCGCATGTGCACGAGTTCCGCCCGGTGCATAACCTCGAAAGCCTGCGGGCGCTGGTGGCGACGCTGAGCGACCCGCGTGGAGGGCGCCGGCCATGAGGGACCGTGTTGTGAGCGAAGACATCCTCTCCACCGCCGCCGAATGGCGCCGCGCCGGTGAGACGCTGGCGCTGGCCACCGTCGTCGAGACCTGGGGCAGTTCCCCGCGCCCGGCAGGCTCCATGCTGCTGGTCTCGAAGTCCGGAAAGCTCGCGGGCAGCGTGTCGGGCGGCTGCATCGAGGGGGCGGTGGCGCAGATCGGGCAGCGCGTGATGGAGACGGGCGCGCCCGAGCTGCATGATTTCGGCATCAGCGACGAGCGCGCCTGGGAGGTGGGCCTCGCCTGCGGCGGCAAGCTCAAGGTCTTCGTGGAGAAGCTGGCGTGAAGGCCGCGACGCTGGAGCGGCTGCTCGCGGCGCGCGCGGCCAAGCGCGCGGTGGTGCTGGCGACGAAGCTCGATGATGGCACGCAGGCGCTGTGGCCCGATGAGGCCCTGCCGCCGGCGTTGGTCGCCGCGGCCGAGGAGGCGCTGCGGGACGACGAAGCCAAGAACCAAGACGGCTGGTTCCTGGCGCCGCACAACCCGCCGTTGCGGCTGATCGTCGTGGGCGCCGTCCATGTCGCGCAGTCCCTCGTGCCCATGGCGCTGCCGCTCGGCTTCGCCGTCACCGTGGTGGATCCGCGCCGCGCCTTCGCCACCGATGCGCGCTTCCCGGGCGTCACGCTGAACCACGAGTGGCCGGACGACGCGATGAAGGAGCTGGCGCCCGACGCCCGCACCGCGGTCGTGACGCTGACGCATGACCCGAAGCTCGACGACCCCGCGCTCGACGTCGCGCTCCGCTCGGGCGCTTTCTACATCGGCGCCCTCGGCTCCCGCCGGACGCATGCGAAGCGCGTCGCGCGGCTGACGGAGCTGGGCCACGGGCCCGATGCCATCGCCCGCATCCGCGCCCCCATCGGCCTCGACATCGAGGCGGTGACGGCACCCGAGATCGCGCTCTCGATCCTGGCGGAGATCGTCGCCGCCCGCCGCGGCTCGAAGCTGGCGCAGCGCCTGGCCGCATGAGGTTCGGCCCCACCCCGCTCGACGAGGCGAAGGGCGCGGTGCTGGTCCACACGGCGCGGCTGCCCGGCCGCGCCATCAAGAAGGGCACCATCCTCTCGGGCAAGGACATCGCCGCTCTGCGCGAGGCCGGCATCGCCGAGGTGATCGCCGCGCGGCTGGAGCCGGGCGACGTCGCGGAGGACGACGCCGCACGCCGCATCGCGGACGCCATGCTCACGGAGGGCGTGGCGCGGTCCCGCACCGCGACGGGCCGCGCCAACCTCATCGCCGAGCGCCAGGGCTTGCTGGTGCTGGACGAGGCGCGGATCCACGCGATCAACGCCCTCGACGAGAGCCTGACCATCGCGACGCTGCCGAATGTCGTGCCGGTCCAGCCGCGCGAGATGCTGGCGACGATCAAGATCATCCCCTTCGCCGCGCCCGGCGCCGTGCTCGACCGTGCCGAGGCCATGCTGCGCGAAGGCGGCCCCGCGCTGCGCGTCGCGCCCTTCCGCCCGCTTCGCGTCGGGCTGGTGATGACGGAACTGCCCGGCCTCAAGGAAAGCGCCATGGAAGGCGCGGTGGAGGTCACGCGGGAGCGCGTGGAGGGCCTCTCGGGCTCGCTGCTGCCGCATGAGCGCGTGCCGCACGAGACGCAGGCCGTGGCCGCCGCGCTGCGCCGCCTGCGCGACGCCGGCGCGGAGATGCTGCTGGTGGCGGGCGCGTCCGCCGTGGTGGACCGGCGCGATGTCGGGCCTGCGGGGATCGTCGCTGCGGGCGGGCAAATCGTTCATTTCGGCATGCCGGTGGACCCCGGAAACCTGCTCTGCCTCGGCGAATGGGACGGCATCCCCGCCATGGTGCTGCCGGGCTGCGCGCGATCGCCCAAGCTCAACGGTTTCGACTGGGTGCTGCAGCGGCTGTTCGCGGGCCTCGCGGTCGGCCCGCGCGAGGTGATGGGCATGGGCGTCGGCGGGCTGCTGAAGGAGATCGAGCTGCGGCCCCTGCCGCGCGAGACGGCGGCGCCGCGTCGTGGTCGCCCGGTTGCTGCGGTGCTGCTCGCGGCCGGGATGTCGCGCCGGATGGGGCGCAACAAGCTGCTGGAGCCGGTCGGAGGGAAGCCCATGGTCGCGCACGCGGCCGACGCGCTGCTCGCCTCCCGTGCGCGGCCGGTCATCGTGGTGCTGGGCCATGAGGGCGCGCGGGTGCGCGCGGCGCTCGCGGGCCGGGACGTGCGCTTCGTCGAGGCGCCCGACTATGCCGAGGGGCTCGCGGGCTCGCTCCGGGCCGGGCTCGCCGCCGTGCCGGCCGAGGCGGAGGGGGCGCTCGTCGCGCTCGGCGACATGCCGCTCGTCGGGCCCGGGCTGCTCGACCGGCTGCTCGACGCCTTCGACCCGGAGGAGGGGCGCGCCGTCGTTCGCCCCGTCCATGCCGGCAGACCGGGCAACCCGGTGCTGTGGGCCCGCGAGTTCCTGCCCGAGTTGCGCGCGCTCACGGGCGACGAGGGCGGGCGGCAGGTGATCGCCCGCCACCTCGACCGCCTGGCGGAGGTGGAGGCCGGCAGCGACGCCGTCCTGCGCGACTTCGACACGCCCGAGGCGCTCGCCGAACTGGCCTGAGCGGCCGTTTTCCGACCGAGGAAAGCCGGGCCCCGAGCCGGGGCCGCCGCGGAGCCCGTACAGCGGCTTCGTGAGGACGCCTGACGGGGCCCCCGCGGAGCCGCGCGGCGGCCTCGTGGGGAATGCGTCAGCCGGCCTGGATGTTGGCGGCCCGCGCGACGCCGCTCCACTTGGTGGAGAACTCGCGGATGAAGGCAGCGTAGGCCGTGCCCGTCACCGGCTGCGCTGGGGCGTAGGTCGCGAGTTCCTCGACGCGGCCGCGCACGGAGGGGTTGCGCATGGCCGCGAGGGCGGCGTCGGTCAGCCGCGCCGCGATCTCCGGCGGCAGGCCGCGCGGCGCCGACAGGCCGGCCCAGACCGTCGCCGTCACCTGCGGGAAGCCCAGCTCGGCGAAGGTCGGCATCTCGGGGAAGGCGGCGATGCGCGACGCCGTGGTGATGCCGAGGCTGCGCACCTGGCCCGAGCGCAGGAGCTGCACATTGGTGGTGATGGGGTCGAAGACGCTCTCGATCCGCCCGCCCATCAGGTCCTGCAGGCCCTGGGCGCTGCCGCGATAGGGAATGTGGTCGAGGCGCGGGATGTTCGCCTCGCGACCGAAGAACTCGCCGATCAGATGCGTCAGGCTCCCCATGCCGGAGGAACCGAAGCGCACCCCGCCCGCACCGCGCCCGGCGGCGATGAAGTCGGCGAGGCTCCGCAGCGGCCCGTCGCCCTTCACCATCAGGATGTTGCCGCTCTCGGCCAGCAGGGCGAGGTGGGTGAAGTCATCCACCACGTGGTAGGGCAGGCTGGGCTGCGTGCCCGGCGCGACGCCGTTCGGGCTCGCATGGCTGAGCACGAGGGTGTAGCCGTCGGGCGCCGATTTCGCCGCGGTGTCGAGGCCGATCGTCCCACCGCCGCCGACCCGGTTCTCGACGACGACGGTCTGCCCGACGGCGGAGCCGATCTCAGGCGCCACGAGGCGCGCGAGCGTGTCGGCGAAGCCGCCCGGCGGGAAGGGCGAGATGAAGCGGATCGGCTGGCGCTGCGGCCAGGCGGGCTGGGCCAGTGCAGGGGCCGGCAGCAGGGCGCTGCCCAAGGCACTGCCCCCGAGGGCGAGGAGGTGGCGGCGCTGCATCGTCGGTCTCCGGTCGTGTCGTTCGATGTGGCGAAGCAAGCCCCGCGCCATCAGCGGGCGGGCAGGTGACGCACCAGCTCGATCCCCAGCCGCTCCTCGCAGATGGCGTAGAGCGCCGGGTCGAGCAGCGCGGGCGCGAGCGGCACCTCCGCTGACGGGATGTGCAGCACGGCGAGCGTCTGCGCGGCCCGGATGCGCCCGGCCGAGACGGGGGCGCCCGTCTCGGCGTCGAGCGTGGTGATCACGTCGGGGAAGGACGCGATCCGCGCCCCGCCGCGCTCCACCGCCATCCACTCGTTCATCAGGTGCAGCTCGAGACCGGCGATGCGGAAGCGGCCGATGTCGAAGGCCTCCGGCGTGTAGAGCAGCGTCTCGCGCACCGCCTCGCCCTCCGCGAGGATGGCGCCGCGCGTGTGGTCGCAGATGGCGCGCAGCACGGCGCGGCCGCCCTCTGGGCGGGCCTTCAGGATCGCCTCGCCGAGGGCCAGGGCGTAGCTGATGCCGCCCACCGCCGCGTGGCTCTTCACCCGGGCGTTCGGCACCGGGTTGCGGCAGGAGGCGATGAAGCCGCCCGCCATGTGTCCGGCGCTGCGCAGCACCGGGCTGATCTTCGCAGTCTCGCCGCGCAGGACCAGCTCCATGTAGCGGCCCTCGGCGCGGTTGCCGCCGGCGCCGGTCTGGATCGTGGGTTCCCCCGAGGCGTGCATCCCGAGTGACCCCATGTCGCCGGTCGGGTGGGCGCGGATGTCGCCCACCGCGTCCACCACCTTGAAGCCCATCACGGCGGCGGGAAACCAGGCGTTCACCGTGGAGGACATGCCGTTCTGGCCGATGATGAGGCCCTCGACTGGGCGGCCCAGCGCCTCCTGCAGCAGCAGGATGGCGCGCAGATAGTCCGCCGCCTGCATCTCCCACGCCGTCTGGTCGCCGGGCGCGCCGATGGCGGCGGCGGTGGCGATCACGGCGTCGTCGGCGATCTCGTCCGGGTGCCAGAGCATGGGGCGTCCGGCGTGGATCGCGGCCGTGCCCAGGATGCGGCCATGCTCGGCCCAGCCGCCGCCGCCCGCGGCCAGCACGGCGCCGCCGGCCAGCGCGGCTTCGAGGTCACGCTCGGTCAGTTCGCGCGGCATCGCCATTCCCCTCGGCCCGGTGACCCGAGCGTGGCGGCAGCGCGCGCGGGGCGCAACCCGAGCCGGGCTATCCCCGCCGGACCGGCACCAGGCAGTGCGGACCCAGCTCGTCCAGGGCGTTCACGCCGAGCAGGGCCATGTTCCGGTCCAGCTCGCCCGTGAGCAGGCTGATGGCGCGGTCCACCCCCGCCCGGCCCGCGACGGCCGCGGCGTGCAGCATGGGACGGCCGACGAAGACGAAATCGGCCCCCAGCGCCAGAGCCTTGAGCACATCCGTCCCGCGCCGGATGCCGCCGTCGAGCATGACGGCGATCCGCGGCGCCGCCGCCTTCACCGCCGGCAGGACGCGCAGCGGAGAGGCCGTGCCGTCGAGCTGCCGCCCGCCGTGATTGGAGACGATCACGCCGTCCGCGCCCTCGGCCTCGGCGCGCTTCGCGTCGTCGGGATGCATCACGCCCTTCACCACGAGCTTGCCGGGCCAGCGCCGGCGGATCAGCGCCAGATGCTCCCAGTTGAGGTGGTCGCGGGCCGTGAAGTCGCGCAGCACGTTGCGGGCGAGGATGGGCGCGCCGCGCTCGGCGAAGCTGTTCTCGAAGTGCGGCATGCCGTGTCGCAGCCAGGTCTTCACGAAGGTGCCGAGCGACCACCCGGGATGCGTCGCGCCGTCCCAGAACAGCTTGAACGAGGGGCGGAGCGGGGTGGAGAAGCCGTTGCGGACGTTGTTCTCGCGGTTGGGGAGGACCGCCGTGTCCACGGTGAGCGCGAGGACGGGGAAGCCCGCGGCCGCGACGCGGTCCACCAGCGCCTCGACGCGCTTCGCGTCGCCCGGCAGGTAAGCCTGGAACCAGGCGTCGGGGTTGGCGGCGATCACCTCCTCCATGCGGATGAGGGAGGAGCCCGAGAGAAAGGCCGGGATATTCGCGGCCCGCGCGGCCTCGGTCAGCACGAGGTCGCCGCGATAGGCGGCCAGCGCGCTCATGCCCATGGGCGCGAGGCCGAAGGGCGCCGACCATTCGCGGCCGAACAGCGTGCGCCTGAAGCCGCGCTTCGACACATCCACCAGCACGCGGGGCTGGAAGGCCCACTCGGTGAAGGCGTCCTCGTTGTCGCGCAGGCTCGCGTTGCGCTCGGTGGCGCCGGCGACGTAGCCGAAGATGGGGCGGGGAAGGAAACGGCGGGACATCGCCTCGAAGTCATCGAGGCAGAGCGCCCTCTCGGCGGTGCGTTGGCTCATGGTCCGGATGTTTTAGGCCCTCACGCGCGGGGCGCCAGACACCCGTCAGCGCCTGCGGATCCCGCCGGCGGCCTCCCTGGACAGGACCCTACGCCGGGTCGAGCGAGACGCGGACGGTGACCCGCGCGCCGCGCCCGCGCGCCCGGGCGACGGCGATGCGGCCGGTACCGGGTCCGGCCACGCCGCGGATCAGCTGCGAGCCGAGGCCGCCCTCGGTCTCGGGGTCGAAGCCCGGCGGGAAGCCGGGGCCGTCATCCGTGACGGTGAGAACGATCTCGCGCTCCGCCGCCTTCATGCGCAGCGTCGCGCGCTGGCCTCCATGGCGCGCGGCGTTGGTCACCAGTTCGGCCGCGATCAGGCAGACGGCGCTGGCCCGCTTGGCGGGCCAGAGCACGCCCGATTCGGGCTCGGCCTCGTAGGCGAGGCCGCCGCCCAGGCCATGCAGCTGCAACAGCGTCGCGAGATCATGGGTGAGGTCGCGCAGCAGGGCGTTCACGTCCACCTCGGCGGACCCCGCCGTCGCCGTCCGCTGGAGATGCCGGTGCAGCATGGCGATGCCGCCGATGCGGGCCGCGGCGTCCAGCAGGGGCGCCGGGTCGCCGCCCTTCTTGTCGACGACGCGGGCCTGGAGCCGCAGCGTGCCGGCGACGAGCGAGAGGGAGTTGGCGACCCGGTGGTCCACCTCCCGGACCAGCAGCGCGTGGGCGGCGGCGATGCGCGCGGCTTCCGTCGCCTCCCGCGCCCGTGCGTCGAGGGCGTAGCCGAGCAGCGTGGCCATTCCCTCCACCCGGTGGGTGGCGAGGTCGGAGAATGCCTCGCCGGAGCGCCGGTCCACCTGGAGCACGCCATGCGGACCCGCGAGGCCGCCGACCGGCGTGTCGAGCGAACTGCCGACGCCGAGGGCGACGATGGCGGCGGGGGGAGCCCGCCATTGTCGGCCGTCGCGCCGGAGTGGACGGAGAGGCCGCTGGCGAAGGCGCGGGAGGACGGGGAGCCCTCGGCGCCGCCCGGCACTTCGAGCCGTCCCACCACTTCACCGGCGGCCCAGCCCAGGCCTGCGGTGGCGCGGAACGCACCCTCGGCCGTCTCCTCCATCAGCTTCGCCAGGTCGGTCCCGGCGGTCGCCGCCGCGCAGCGCAGCGTCTCGGCGACCAGTTCCTCCCGTCCGACCCCCGAGAGGGCCAGCTTCGCGAGGCCGAGGAGCAGCGCGCGCTCCCGTCCGGCCTCGCCCTCGGCGTCGGAAGGTACGGTGGGCATGATGCTCGCTCCTCCCCGTCCGGCCCCATGGCCAAGCCCTGGGGCTGCACAAAACCAGGCGCGCCGCCGCGATGCAACCTCAGGTTGCCGGACGGTTCCGCTTCAGCAGGGCCCGGGCGCGGTCCACCACGGGCTTGTCGATCATCTGCCCTTCGAAGGCGACGGCGCCGAGCCCCTGGGCGAGGGCGGCGTCGAAGGCGGCGACCATCCGCTCGGCCCGCGCGACATCCTCCGGGCGCGGGCCGTATTCCTCGTTGATGATCGGCACCTGGGAGGGATGCACGCAGGAGGCGCAGGCGAAGCCCAAGGCGCGGGAGCGCCGCAGCATGGCGCGATAGCCGTCGAGGTCCGACAGGCCCGCCACCGTCCCGATGAAGCCGAGGGGCAGGATGCCCGCCGCCCGCGACGCCAGCACGCTCATGCGCTTCGGCCATTCGAGCGCGTCGGGCGTCGCTTCGGCGCCGAGGTCGGTCGCCAGATCCTCGCCGCCCACGCCGAGCGCCACGATGCGCGGATGCGAAGCGGCGATGGCGTGGAGGTGCGGCAGTGCGGCCGCGTCCTCGACCAGCGGGACCAGCTTCGCCTCCCCGGTCAGCTCCGCGAGCAGGCGCACATGGTCCGGGCCCATGATCTTCGTCAGCACGAAGCCGTCGGCGCCCGCGGCGCGCCCGGCCGCGATGTCGGCGACCGCCATGTCGAGCGGGCGGTTGATCCGCACCAGCACGTCGGCGCCGCCCGCGCGCACGCGGGGCACGGCGGCGGCGAGGGCCGCGCGCGCTTCGGCCTTGCGGGCGGGGGGAATGCTGTCCTCGCAATCGAGGATGATGGCGTCGGCGGCGCGCGCGGCGGCCTTGGCGACGAAGCGCTCCTCGATGACCGGGACGTAGAGGAGGGAACGCCAGAGGGGCAGGCTCACGACGGCGGATGCTCCTTCACCCAGTGGCGCGCGATGTCGATGCGGCGGCAGACCCAGAGCTGCGGCTGCGTCTTCACCCAGTCGAGCAGCCGCGCGAGGCCGGCGGCGCGGCCGGGCTGGCCGATGATGCGGGGATGGAGGCCCACGCTCAGCATCCGCCCGCCCGGCTCGGAGAGCATCAGCTCGACGGCCTGGCGGATATACGCGAAGAACTCCTCGCCCGTGGTGATGCCCTGGCGGGCGAAGCGGACGTCGTTGTGCGCGAGGTTGTAGGGCACCACGAGGTGCGGCTGGCCGTGGACGGGCTTCCAGTAGGGCAGCTCGTCGTCATAGGCGTCGCTGTCGTAGAGGTAGCCGAGCTCGACCAGCAGGCGCCGCGTGTTCTCGCTGGGCGCGTAGCGGCAATACCAGCCCTGCGGGCGCTCGCCCGTCGCGGTCTCGATGATGCGGGTGGCGTCGGCCAGGCGCTGGCGCTCCGTCGCCTCGGGCATGCCGGCGTGCAGCTCCCATTTGTAGCCGTGGCCCGCGGCGTCCCAGCCGGCCTCGCGGATCGCCTCGCCGTAGAGGGGCACGCGCTCCAGCGCGCGGGCCACGGCGAAGGCGGTGCAGGGGATGCCGCGCTCGGTGAAGAGGCGATGCAGGCGCCAGAAGCCCACGCGCGCCCCGAAGCCGAACATGCTCTCGGCGCCGAGGTCGCGGCCCTTGGGGAGCGCGGTGCTGCCCTCGGTCAACCCGGCCTCGCTGTGCGGATCCCCGTCGTCGAAGGAGGCCTCGCCCCCTTCCTCGACGTTGATGACGAAGTTGAGGGCGAGCCTGGCGCCCCCCGGCCAGCGCGGATCGGGCGGGTTGCGGCCGTAGCCGATGAAGTCGCGGGTGGTCGGCATCACGCGGGCTCCGAGCCCGGGACGATGCCGGGCAGCAGGGTGGAGACGAAGTCGGCGAGGTCGCCGGGACGGGTGATCCAGAGATCGGCCCGGCGTTCGAGAAGGCGCCGCAGCGCCTCGCGGAGAGGCCGGAGGCGGTGCGGCTGCCCCAGGATGAAGGGATGCAGCACGATGCTCATGACGAGCGGCCGCTTCTCGGACTGCGCCAGCAACTCGCAAAACTGGTCGTCGATCATCTCGGCGAATTCGCGGCCGGTGTGGTGGCGCATGACGAGGGCGGGGCTGTCGTTCAGCTCGACGGAATAGGGGACGGAAAGGATGGGGCCGGCGCGGGTCGTCATCCAGAAGGGCTGGTCGTCCGCCGGCCAGTCCATGACGTAGGTGAAGCCCGCTTCCTTCAGCAGGTCGAGCGTCACGGCCGATTGCGCGATGTAGGGCCCGAGCCAGCCGCGTGGCGCGCGCCCCGCATGCTGCGCCAGGATGTCGCGGCTCTCGAGGATCAGCCGGCGTTCATCCTCTTCCCACAGGATGTCCTGCCGTTCGGAATTGGTGCGGCCATGGCCGATGAACTCGTCGCCGCGGGCACGGAGCGCCGGGCCGATCTCCGGGCATTCCTCGAGCGCGGCGGAGTTGATGTTGTGGGCCGAGGGGATGTCCAGCTCGTCGAGCAGGTCGAGCAGGTTCCAGAGGCCGACGCGGTTGCCGTAGTCGCGCCAGGCATAGGCGCGTTGATTCTGGACGGGTGCCGGGCCCGTGACATCCGAGCCGATGCCGGCCCGGTAGGCGAAGTGCTCGATGTTGTTGACGACGAGGAGCGCGAGCCGCTTGCCGCCCGGCCACTCATAGGTCGGGCGCTGCGGGATGGCGGAATGGGCGTAGCGGCGATGGGCGGGGAGCCGGATCGGTGGGAGCGTCATCGGCGCCGAGCGTGCCACGGCGCCCGCGAGGAGGCCAACAGGCGACGCGACGATGGCCCCCTCACCCTCACCCGTATTCGGTCCCGCTGGCACCCGGAGCGCCAGGCATCCAGGCTCCGCCGCGGTGACCCCAAGCGGCTCCGATCCCAGGACCAGGCTCCTCACCGCATTCGGACGCGCAGGCGCTCCACGCACCCTGCATCCAGGGCGCGCTCCGGTGCCCCGAAGCGGCTCCGCCGCGAGGGCGGAGCCTCAGCGCAAGAAAAAGGGCAGCGACCGCGAAGGACGCTGCCCAACCCGACAACCAGCGAAACCCCCAACCGGGACCCCCGGCGAGATTTCCGCGCAACGCAGCGAAGCGAAGTGGAGCGGAAATCTCGGCGGGGATCAGAGCCTGACGCGGAGCCAGTTCCCGATCTCGCCCACGATGCCGCGCCGGAAGGCGAGCACGCAGAGGACGAAGATGGCGCCCTGGATCACCGTCACCCACGCGCCGAACTCCGCCAGGTAGTTCTGCATCGTGATGATGACCGCCGCCCCCACGACGGGGCCGAAGATCGTGCCGAGGCCGCCGACGAGCGACATCAGCACCACCTCGCCCGACATGGTCCAGAACACGTCCGTCAGCGTCGCGATGCCGAACACGATGGACTTGGTGCCGCCCGCGACGCCGGCGAGCGTCGCCGAGAGGACGAAGGCCATCAGCTTGTAGTCATCGGTGCGGTAGCCGAGCGAGGTCGCGCGCGGCTCGTTCTCGCGGATGGATTTCAGCACCATGCCGAAGGGCGAGTGGACGATGCGGTGGATCAGCAGGAAGCCGATCAGGAACACGCCCGCCGTCGTCCAGTACATCGCCATGTCGTTGCCGAGCGGGATGGCGCCGAACAGGCTGCCGCGCGGGATGGCCTGGATGCCGTCCTCGCCGCCGGTGAAGGGCGCCTGGAGGCAGAAGAAGTAGACCATCTGCGCGAGGGCGAGGGTGATCATCGCGAAGTAGATGCCCTGCCGCCGGATGGCGATCCACCCGAAGACGAGGCCGAGCAACCCGCCCACGGCGCCGCCGATCAGGATCGCGATCTCGGGCGTGAAGCCCCAGACCTTGGCCGCGTGGCCCGCGAGGTAGCCGCCCATGCCGAAGTAAGCGGCGTGTCCGAAGGAGAGCAGGCCGACATAGCCGATGAGCAGGTTGAAGGCGCAGGCGAAGAGCGCGAAGCACAGCACCTTCATCAGGAAGACGGGGTAGAGGAAGAAGGGCGCCACCACGAAGAAGGCCACCATCACCCCGAAGGCGAGAAGCTGGCTCTTGGTGAAGCCGAGGACGACCTCGTCCTCGTGCTTGAAGTCGGTGCCGCCGAAACCGCCGGGAGCCGCCATCGGTCAGGCCCTCCCGAACAGGCCGGCCGGCCGCGTGAGCAGCACGATGGCCATGACGACGAAGATCACGGTGGCGGAGGCTTCCGGCCAGAACACCTTGGTCAATCCCTCGATGATGCCGAGGCCGAAGCCGGTGACCACGGAGCCGAGGATGGACCCCATGCCGCCGATCACGACCACGGCGAAGACGATGATGATGAGGTTCGCCCCCATCTGCGGGTTCACGGAGTAGATGGGCGCGGCCAGCACGCCGGCGAAGGCGGCGAGCGCCACGCCCGCGCCGTAGGTCAGCGTCATCATCAGCGGCACGTTGATGCCGAAGGCCTGGACGAGGGCCGGGTTCTCCGTCGCCGCGCGCAGGTAGGAGCCGATCTTGGTCTTCTCGATCACGAGCCAGGTGGCGAGGCAGGCGACGATGGCCACGACGACGACCCAGCCGCGGTAGATCGGCATGAACATGAAGCCCAGGTCCCAGGAGCCCTGGAGCTCCGCCGGGATGCGGTAGGGCAGGCCGGAGGAGCCGAACTCGTTGCGGACAAGGCCCTCCACGATCAGCCCGACGCCGAAGGTCAGCAGCAGCCCGTAGAGGTGATCGAGCTTGTACAATCGGCTGATCATCGTTCGTTCGAGCAGCACGCCGAAGGCGCCGACGATGAGCGGCGCCAGCAGCAGCGCCCACCAGTAGCCGAGGCCGAGGAAGCTGAGCAGCGCCCAGGCCACGAAGGCGCCCAGCATGAACTGGGCGCCGTGGGTGAAGTTGATGACGTTGAGCATGCCGAAGATCACGGCCAGCCCGAGCGAGAGCAGCGCGTAGAAGGCCCCGTTGATGAGGCCGAGCAGTAGCTGCCCGAAGAGCAGCGGCGCGGGTATGCCGAAGATCTCGTCCATGCGGGTTTCCTGTTCTTATGTCCTGACGAGCGGGCAGCCGCCCTCGGCCAGCGGACGCCAGGCGTCCTCGGCGGAGGTGGTGGCGGCCACGCGATAGTAGTCCCAGGTGCCGGAGCTCTCGCGCGGCCCCTTCACCTGGAAGAGATAGACGGGGTGCAGCTTGCGGCCATCGGCGCGGATGCTGCCGGCGCCGAAGGCGTCGTCGTCGGTCGGCATGGCCTTCATGCGGGCGACGGCGGCCCGGCCATCGGCCTTGGCGGCGGCGACGCCCATGTCGGCCACGGCCTTGAGGTAGTGCAGCGTCGCGCCGTAGCACCCGGCCTGCACCATGGCGGGCGGGCGGTTCTGGTTGAGCGGCCGGACGCGGGTGGAGAGGCGGCGCGTGCGGTCGTTGAGGTCCCAGTAGAAGCTCTCGGTCAGCAGCAGGCCCTCGGCCTCCGCGAGGCCGAGCGCGTGCACGTCGACGAGGCCCATGAGCAGGGCGGCGAAGCGCATCGAACGGTGCAGGCCGAACTCCCGCGCCGCCTTGATGGAGTTCACGGTATCGAGCGAGGCGTTGGCGAAGCCCAGCACCTGCGCGCGCGACGCCTGGGCCTGCACGACGAAGGAGGAGAAGTCGGTCGTCTGCGGGAAGGGATAGCGGGCGGCGCCGACGACGCGGCCGCCGGCCGCCTCGACGAAGCGGGACACGTCGCGCTGCAGCGCGTGGCCGAAGGCGTAGTCGGCGGTGATGAAGAACCAGCTCTGCCCGCCGGTGCGGACGATGGCGTCACCCGTGCCCTTGGCGAGCATGTAGGTGTCGTAGGTCCAGTGCACGGTATTGGGCGAGCATTGCGGCCCCGTCAGGTCGGAGGACGCGGCGCCCGAATTGAGGAACACCTTGTTGCGCTCGCGCGCGATGGTGTTGACGGCGAAGGCGACGGAGGAGGTGGGCACGTCCACGATGGCGTCCACGCCCTGGTCGTACCATTGCCGCGCGATGGTGGAGCCGACATCGGGCCGGTTCTGGTGGTCGGCCTGGATGACCTCGACGTTGAAGCCGCGCCCGGCGAATTCCTGCGCCGCGAGCTGGGTGCAGACGACAGAGCCGGGGCCCGTGGCATCGCGGTAGGGCCCGGACATGTCCGACAGCACGCCGATGCGGATGGTGTTCGCCGCTTGCGCACGCGCGCCGGTCAGCGGCAGCGCGGAGAACGCGCCGGCGGTGAGGGCGGCCGCGCCGCCGATGAGGGTCCTGCGACCCGGACCCGTCGTCACATGGGCCGTCGTCATGGATGCGTTTCCTTCCTGCCTGCGGTTTCGTCGTTGTTCCCCCGGCAGGCCGGGCGGCCTCGCGTCTTCGGCTGTTGGCCGCCCGGCTGCATCGTCTCCCCCGCTCCTTGCCTCAGCTGCGACCGATGGCGCAGCCGCCCTCGGCGGCCGGGCGGAACGCCTGGTCGGCGGGGATGGTGGCGATCAGCTTGTAGTAGTCCCAGGCCCCGCGGCTCTCGTTCGGGGCCTTCACCTCGAACAGGTAGGCCGGGTGGACCTTCCGCCCGTCGGGGCGGATGGTGCCCTGGCCGAAGGCGTCGTCATTGGCCGGCATGGCCTTCATGCGGTTCACCGCCTCGGCCCCCGAGGCCTTGGCCGCCGCGACGCCCATGTCGCCCACGGCCTTCAGGTAGTGCAGCACCGCGGAGTAGCAGCCGGCCTGCACCATGGAGGGGCGCAGCCCGCCCGGCGTCTGGCCGAGGCGCTGGGTGAAGGCGCGGGTGCGGTCGTTCAGGTCCCAGTAGAAGCTCTCGGTGACGACGAGGCCCTGCGCCGTCTGCAGCCCGAGGCTGTGGACGTCGGTGACGAAGACGAGGAGACCGGCGAGCTTCACGCCGCGCCGCGTCAGCCCGAACTCGGCCGCCTGCTTGATGCTGTTGATCGTGTCGCCGCCCGCATTGGCGAGGCCGATGACCTTCGCGCGGCTGGCCTGCGCCTGCACCAGGAAGGAGGAGAAGTCGGTCGTGCCCGGGAAGGGGGTGCGGACGGAGCCCAGGACCCGCCCGCCGGCGCGGCGGACGAATTCGGAGGTGTCCCGCTCGAGCGCGTGGCCGAAGGCGTAGTCCGCCGTGATGAAGAACCAGGTGTCGCCGCCCGCGCGCACCATCGCGCCGCCGGTGCCGTTGGCGAGCATGTAGGTGTCGTAGGTCCAGTGGACCGTGTTGGGCGAGCACTGGGCCCCGGTCAGGTCCGAGGTGGCCGCGCCCGAGTTCAGGAAGACCTTGTTGCGCTCGCGCACGACGGTGTTGACGGCGAGCGCCACCGAGGAGGTGGGCACGTCCACGATCACGTCCACGCCGTCGCGGTCGAGCCATTGCCGCGCGACGGTCGAGCCGACATCGGGCCGGTTCTGGTGGTCGGCCTGCACGACCTCCACGTTGATGCCGCGCTGGGTGATGCCGCTCTCCTGCACGGCGAGGCGCACCGCGTGGGTGGAGCCGGGGCCGGAGATGTCGCGGTACAGGCCCGACTGGTCGTTCAGCACGCCGATGCGGATGGTGTTCGCGGCCTGGGCCCGGGCGGAGCGGTAGGGCAGCGCGCCCCAGACGGGAGCGGTCGCGGCGGCACCGAGAAGGGTGCGGCGGGTTGTCTCGGTCATGGACTTTCCTTCCCTTTCGAGTTGCGAAGACCGGGCGGGGGCGGTCTTGGTGCCGTCTCCCGCCCGGAACACTCCCGGCCGTCGAGATCAGGTGCGCACGAGGGGACAGTTGCCCTGCGCCATCGGGCGGAAGGCCTCCTCGGGCGAGGTGGTCTGCAGCAGCGTGTAGAAGTCCCAGGGGCCGCGGCTTTCCTGCGGCGTCTTCACCTGGAACAGGTAGGCCGGGTGCAGCTTGCGCCCGTCGGGGCGGATGGAGCCCTGGCCGAAGGCATCGTCATCCGTGGGCATCGCCTTCATGCGCTCGATCACGGCGCGGCCATCGGCCTTCGCCGCCGCGGCGCCCATGTCCGCGACCGCCTTGAGGTAGTGGAGCGTGGCCGAGTAGCAGCCGGCATGGCCCATCGAGGGACGGTTGCCGCCGGGCGAGCCATTGGCCAGGACGCGCTGGGTGACGGCGCGGGTGCGGTCGTTGAGGTCCCAGTAGAAGGTCTCGGTCAGGACCGAGCCGCCGGCCGTCTGGAGCCCGAGGCTGTTCACGTCGTTCACGAAGACCAGCAGGCCGGCGACGCGCTGGCCGCGGCGCATCAGGCCGAACTCGCCCGCCTGCTTGATGGCGTTGATCGCGTCCACGCCCGCATTGGCGATGCCGACGATCTGGGCGCGCGAGGCCTGGGCCTGCAGCAGGAAGGAGGAGTAGTCGGTCGTGCCCGGGAAGGGGTGACGGACGCTGCCGACCACGGTGCCGCCAGCCGAGCGGACGAATTCCATCGTCTGCGCCTCGAGGCTGTGGCCGAACGCGTAGTCCGCGGTGATGAAGAACCAGCGCTGGCCGCCGGCACGCACGAGCGCCGCGCCGGTCGAGCGCGCCAGCATCCAGGTGTCATAGGTCCAGTGGATGGTGTTGGGCGAGCACTGCGCGCCGGTCAGCTCGACCGTGGCGGCCGTGCTGTTGAGGTAGACCTTGTTGCGTTCGCGCATGACGGTGTTGACCGCGAGCGCCACGCCCGAGGAGGGCACGTCCACCACCATGTCGACGCCGTCCCGGTCGATCCATTGGCGGACGAGGTTCACGCCCACGTCGGGGCGGTTCTGGTGGTCGGCCACCAGCACCTCGACGTTGAAGCCGCGGCTGCCGAAATCCTGCACGGCCGTGCGCGTGGCGACGACCGAGGTCGGCCCGGAGATGTCGCGGAAGGGCCCGGACATGTCGGTCAGCACGCCGATGCGGATGGTGTTGGCCGCGCCCTGGGCGCGGGCGTGCGTCATCGGCGTGGCGGCGCCGAGCGCGATGGCGCCCGTCGCGGAGAGGAAGTTACGGCGGCTCGATTCCATGGGTTTCCCGGCCTTCTGTTGGTTGGTGGTTCAGACGCCCAGATATTCGTGCAGGCGCTCAAGCGAGGCGTTGAGGTCCTCGTTGCGGACCATGTCCACCACGCGCCCGTGCTCCATCACGTAGTGGCGGTCGGCCACCGTCTGGGCGAAGCGGAAATTCTGCTCGACGAGCAGCACCGTGAAGCCGCGCGCCTTCAGCTCGCGGATGGTGCGGCCGATCTGCTGCACGATGACGGGGGCAAGGCCCTCCGACGGCTCGTCGAGGAGGAGGAGCTTGGCGCCCGTGCGCAGGATGCGCCCGATAGCGAGCATCTGCTGCTCGCCGCCCGAGAGCTTGGTTCCGGGGGAGCGCGCGCGCTCCTTGAGGTTCGGGAAGAGGGTGTGGATCTCGGCGACCGACAGCCCACCCTCGGCGATGGCGGGCGGCAGCATCAGGTTCTCGGTCACGTCGAGGGAGGCGAAGATGCCGCGCTCCTCGGGGCAGTAGCCGATGCCGGCGCGCGCCACGAGGTCGGAGCGCAGGCCGATCGTCTCCTGCCCGCGATACCGGATGGAGCCCGAGCGGCGGCCGGTGAGGCCCATGATCGCGCGAAGCGTCGAGGTCTTGCCGGCGCCGTTGCGGCCGAGCAGCGTGACGACCTCGCCTTCGTGGATGTCGATGGAGACGCCGTGGAGGACGTGGCTCTCGCCGTACCAGGCCTCGAGGCCCTTCACCTGCAGCAGCGGCTCAGACATGCGCGGCACCTCCCTCGGGGCGCTGCTGGCTCGCGGCGAGGGCTGCCTCCGGCACGCCGACGCTCGCGGGGTCGGTGCCGAGATAGGCGGCCTGGACCTCCGGGTTGCGGGAGACGGTGCCGTAGTCGCCCTCGGCCAGCACCTGGCCGCGCGTCAGCACCGTGATGGTGTCGCACAGGCCCTCGACGACCTTCAGGTTGTGCTCGACGAGGAGGACGGTGCGGCCGGCGGCGACGCGCCGGACGAGGGTGACGATGCGGTCCACGTCCTCATGCGTCATGCCGGCCGTGGGCTCGTCGAGCAGCATCATGGTCGGGTTCATGGCGAGCGTCGTTGCGATCTCGAGCGCGCGCTTGCGGCCATATGGCAGCTGCCCGGCCGGGAGCTTCGCGTATTCCGTCAGCCCGACATCCTCGAGCAGCGCCATCGCCTGGGCGTCGTACTGCCGCAGCAACGACTCGGCCCGCCAGAAATCGAAGCTGCCGCCGCGCTGCCGCTGGAGGGCCATGCGCACGTTCTCGAGCACCGAGAGATGCGGGAAGACGGCCGAGATCTGGAAGGACCGCACGAGGCCGAGCCGCGCGACCTCAGCCGGCTTCATCGCCGTGATGTCGCGCCCGTCGTAGCGGATGGTTCCGCGGGTCACCGGCAGGAACTTGGTCAGCAGGTTGAAGCAGGTGGTCTTGCCCGCGCCGTTCGGGCCGATCAGGCCGTGGATCGTGCCGCGGCGCACCTTCAGGTTCACGTCCTGGACCGCGACGAAGCCGCGGAACTCCTTCGTCATGCCCTGGGTTTCCAGGATGATGTCGCTCACCCGGCTTCGCTCCCTGCTGCGGCGCCCGGGGTTCGGTTCCCCAGGCGGGTCGTTCATTCGCCAATCCTTTTGCCCGCCGCACCCACCCGTTGCAAGCCTGCCATTCACCTGCCGCGAGGCTTTGTTTCTCGCGCGGAAAGCAAGCTCAAAAGCCGCTCCGGCGTCGCCGGCAGGTCCATGGCTGGCATGCCAGCGGCATCCCTCAGGGCATTGACAACCGCGGTCGCCAGGAGCAGCGGCGGCTCCCCCACGGCCTTGGACCGGAAGATGGTCGCGGCCCGCGCCGGTGCCCCCTTCAGCAGCCGCGCGCGGAAGATGGGCGGCACGTCGCGCGAGCCCGGGATCTTGTAGGTGGATGGGCCGAGCGTCCGCAGGCGCCCCTCCCGGTCCCACCATAGCTCCTCCGAGGTGAGCCAGCCCATGCCCTGGACAAAGGCGCCCTCGATCTGACCGAGGTCGATCGCCGGGTTCAGGCTGCGGCCGCAATCCTGCACGAGATGCGCCGACAGCACCCGGTGCTCGCCCGTCAGCGTGTCGAGCGCGACCTCCGCCACGGCGGCGCCGTAACTGAAGTAGAAGAAGGGCTCCCCGCGCATCGCCTGGGCATCCCAGTGGATGTCGGGCGTCCTGTAGAAGCCCGTCGCCGAGAGGCTGACGCGCGCCTTCCAGCAGAGCTTCGCGAGATCGCCGAAGGCGAGCCGCGCATTGCTCCCCGGCTTGGGGGACAGGACGTATCCGTCCTCGAAGCGGACCTCCTCCGCCGCGCAGCCGAGATGCTGGGCCGCGACCTGCGCCATGCGGTCGCGCACCGCGCTGGCCGCGGCATGCGCCGCCCAGCCATTGAGGTCGCTGCCCGTGCTGGCGGCGGTCGCGCTCGTGTTCGGCACCTCGGCCGTGGAGGTGGCGGAGATGCCCACCTGCTCGACGGGGATGCCGAACACCTCGGCCACCACCTGCGCGACCTTGATGAAGAGGCCCTGGCCCATCTCCGTGCCGCCATGCGCGAGGCGCACCGTCCCGTCGGTGTAGACATGCACCAGCGCGCCGGCCTGGTTGAGATGCGGGATGCCGAAGGAGATGCCGAAGGCGCAGAGGAAGTCGCCGAGGCCGCGGCGGATCGTCGGATGCGTCGTGTTGAAGGCGTCGATCTCGGCCCGCTTCGCCTCCCACCCGGCGTCGCGCCGGGCTTCGGCGTAGACCCGGCGCGCCAGCTCGGGCTCGATCGCCTGGCCGTAGGGCGTGCGGTCCGCGAGGTTGGCGAGGCGCAGCTCCTCCACCGGCCGGCCGAGATGGGCGGCGATGCGCGCCAGCACGTCCTCCATCAGCAGCGCGCCTTGCGGGCCGCCGAAGCCGCGGAAGGCGGTGTTGCTGACCGTGTTGGTCTTCACCGCGCAGGCGGTGATGGTCGCGTCCGGAACGGCGTAGCAGTTGAGCGCGTGGGTCGCGGCGCGGAACACGACGCCGCCCGACATGTCCACCGAATGCCCGCCATCGGCGGCGAGCAGCGCGTCGAGGGCGATGAGCTTGCCGGATGCGTCGAAGCCGGCACGCCAGCGATAGAGGAAGGGGTGGCGCTTGCCGGTCGCCGCCATGTCGGCGCGGCGGGAGAGGCGAATCTTCACCGGCTTGCCCGTCAGCCGCGCGGCGACGGCGGCGGCGGCGGCCACCCAGCTCGCATTGCTCTCCTTGCCGCCGAAGGCGCCGCCCATGCGGCGGCAGGTGACGGTGACGCGGTGATAGGGCACGCCGAGGACGCGCGCGACGACGTGCTGCCCCTCGGTCGGGTGCTGCGTCGAGGAGTGGACGCGCATCTCCCCGTCCTCGCCCGTCTCGGCGAGGGCGATCTGGCCTTCGAGGTAGAAATGCTCCTGCCCGCCGGCGCGGAACTCGCCCGCGAGCGTCATCGGTGCGCGGGCGAGCGCGGCCGCCGCATCGCCCTCGCGGATGACCTGCGGCGGGATGATCCAGGCGCCCCGCGCGAGCCCCTCCTCGATCGAGAGAACCGCGGGCAGGGGCTCGATCTCGGGTTCGGCGGCGAGGGCGCAGCGCAGCGCCTCGTCGCGCGTGCGGGCGACGATGATCGCCATGGGCTGGCCCATATGCTCGACGACGCCGTCCGCCAGCATCGCCTCGCCGCTGCCGATGGGCGCGATGTCGTTCTCGCCGGGGATGTCGGCGGGGGTGATGATCCGCACGACACCGGGCATGCCGTCCGGGACGTTCAGCGCGCGGATGCGCCCATGGGCCAGGGGTGAGAGCACCAGGGCCGCGTGCAGCGTGCCCGCAGGCTCCGGCAGGTCGTCGAGGAAGCGCGCCTCGCCGGTCGCGTGCTTGAGCGCGCTGTCATGGCGCATGGCCTGCCCGGCCATGCGGAGATCCCGCGGGGGCGGCGCAGCATCCATCATCCCGCCTCCGATCGCCGGAGGGCGCATGCCCGGAGGCGTGAATCGGCGGCCCGCCGCGCCTCCGATCGCCGGAGGGCGCATGCCCGGAGGCGTGAATCGGCGGCCATCACGCCACCTCCATTTCGTGGACGTCGGCCGGCAGCTCGGGCCGCGCGTGGCGCAGCGCGAGGCGGCGCAGCAGGCCCCGCGCGGCGGCGAGGCGCCATTCGGCGCTGCCGCGCCAGTCGGAGAGCGGCGCGAAGTCGA
>JAIEOO010000423.1 GCA_019750475.1 Acetobacteraceae bacterium
GGGGGCGCCACCCGGCGGCCGCGGCGGCGTCCCCGCCGGCACGGCGTTCACCGGCGCGCCGGGACGCACGCGCTGCACGCCTTCGGTGATGACGCGGTCGCCCTGCTCCAGCCCCTGCTCGACGGTCGCGCTGTCGGCCGTGCTGCGGCCGAGGCGGATGTTGCGGCGCTCGGCGGTGTTGTTGGCGCCGACGACGAAGACGTAGAAGCCCTGCTGGTCCTGCGCCACGGCGGCGCGCGGGATCACGATGCTCTGCACCGGCTGCGCGCCTTCCAGCAGGACGGTGACGAACTGCCCGTCGATCAGCGCGCGGGCGCCGGGCTGTCCGGCCTGCGCCCCCTGCCGAACCGGGTTGGGGATGGAGGCGCGGACCAGCAGCGTGTCCGTCGTGCGGTCGAGCTGGGTGTCGATGAAGTCGATGCGGCCCGGATGCGGATGCACGCTGCCATCCACGCCGCGGATCCGCACCACCGTCGCCGCGGCGCCGCCGCGGCCTTCGAAGCGCTGCCGCAGCTCGATCGCCTGGCGCTGCGGCACCGTGAAGGCGACGCGCATCGGATCCTGGCTGACGATGGTGGCGAGCGGATCGGGCGAGGTGGGGGAGACGACGTTGCCCGGCGTGTAGGTCGCGCGGCCGATGGCGCCGGCGATGGGCGCGGTGATGTCCGTGTAGGCGAGGTTGATCTCGGCGGCGCGGACCTGCGCCTGCGCCGCCAGAAGCTGCGCCTGGGCGGTGCGGGCCTGGGCCTCGGCGTTGTCGAGCGCGACCTGGGTGCCGGTGCCGGTCGCGCGCAGCTCCCGCGCACGGGTCAGCGCGACGCGCGCGTTGGCGAGCTGCGCCTCGGCGGAGGCGACCTGCGCCCGGGCCTGATCGAGCGCCGCTTCGAAGGGCGGCTTCTCGAGGCGGAACAGCGGCGCGTCCTCCGCCACCTCGGAGCCTTCGTTGAACAGCCGCCGCTCCAGGAAGCCGGTGACGCGGGCGCGAATGTCCACCCGGTTGATCGCCTCCACCCGCCCGATGAATTCGGTCAGCTCCGTGACAGGCCGGCGCTCCGCGACGACGAAGCCGACCGCGGGCGGCCCCTGCTGCGGCTGCGCGAGGGCGGGCGCGGCGAGGGAGGCACTCAGGGTCAGTGCGAGCACGCCAGCGCGCAGCATCATGGAGGGATGTTCCTTGGCCAAGGTCGGCTAGGTGTCGGGGACATTGGAACCTGCCGTCAACTCTCAAGACTGCAAGCTTGGCCCGCTGGACGCGCACGCGCGGAGCCGCGAGCATGTGCGGATGGACCTGTTCGCCCCGCCGCGCGTCATCGAGGCGCGCCTGTTCTCCCGCATGCCCGATGGTCTCCGCAAGCCGCAACGCAGCGCCTGGGCCGATGCGAACCGTGGCGGCGCGCCCACGGATTGCTTCCTGGAGGGGCCGTGCTTCGACGCGCGCGGGCGCTTCTTCGTCACGGACATCCCGCATGGCCGCGTGTTCCGCGTGACGCCCGACGGCTGGGAGACGGCCGCGGATTACGGCGGCTGGCCGAACGGCCTCGCCCTGGCGCCCGATGGTTCGCTTCTCGTCACGGATTACCGCCACGGCCTGCTGACGCTCGAGCCCGACACGGGCGCCGTCGCGCCGGTGCTGGAGACGATCCTCTCCGAGGGCTTCCGCGGCCTCAACGACCTGACGGTGGCGCGCGACGGCGCCGTGCTCTTCACCGACCAGGGACAGAGCGGCCTGCAGGACCCGTCGGGCCGCGTCTGGCGCCTCGGCGCCGATGGCCGGCTCGACCTGCTGATCCGCAACGGACCGAGCCCCAACGGCATCGCGCTGAACCGCGCGGGCACGCATTGCTACGTCGCGATGACGCGCAGCTGCGAGATCTGGCGCTTCGCCCTGCGGGCCGATGCGGTGGTGGGCAAGGCGCAGTGCTTCTTCCGCGCACCCGCCGGCGCTTCGGGGCCGGACGGGCTGGCGGTGGACGCCCACGACCGGCTGTTCGTCGCCAATGCGGGCCACGGCCAGGTCTGGGTGGTGGACGCGCACGGCGTCTGCACCCATCGGGTGGACTGCACGGGCTTCGGCCGCTGGCCGACCAATTGCTGCCTGGCGCCCGACGGCACGACGCTGCTGATCACGGAAAGCGGCTCCGGACAGGTGCTGGCGGCGGAGATCCCGCCGCCCTGAGCCCAGCCCGCCGCAACCCTATCCGTGGATGAACACCGGGCAGGGCGACGCGCGCAGGAGGTGCGCGGTGCGGCCTCCCCAGATGAGCCGCGCCAGGCCGGCTTCCTCGTCCGCGCCCGTCACCAGCATCGAGGCCGGCAGCGTCCGCGCCTCGACGAGCGCGATCTCCGCTTCGTCGCCGGCGACCGCGTGGTGCTCGACGCGGCAGGCATGGCTCTCCAGGTAGCGTGCGACGCGCGCGGCCTTGGCGGCCGCATCCGCTCCGAAGCCCAGGACCTTGATGGGCGATGCCCCCGCGAGGCCGGACAGGGCGAAGAGCTGCACCGTCCGCATGTCGGGCATCGAGCCCTCGAAGGCGACCAGCACCGGCGCGTCCGCGGGCGGCATCGGGCCAGGCGGCACGACGAGCAGCGGGCGGGGGCCGTCGCGCAGCAGCGCCTCGACGGTCGGTGACAGGCCGTCGTCGCAGATCTCCGCGCCGAGGGTCGAGTCCCGGCCGATGATCACGAGGTCATGCCCCGCCCCCTCCGCGAGGAGGGCGGCCTCGGGAGCGTCCTCGCTGCGGACGACCTCGAAGGGCACGCCGCCGGCGCTGGCGGCGCAATCCGCCAGCACGCGTTCGGCTTCGGCCGCGATCGCCGCGGCGCGGGCCTGGTTCCGGCGCTCGGCGAAGGCGGCGCCGCCGAGCGGCACGGCCTCGTGCAGCCCGGTGGTGTGCGGCCGGTCGAAGACGCTCAACGCCGTCAGCCGCGCTCCGGTCCGGCGCGCGATGCCGAAGGCCAGGTCGCGTGCCGCGACGGCACCGCGCGTGTCGTCGAGAGCCAGGAGAAGAGAGCGATACATGGCGCCCACATAAGCGTGCGTCATGCGTCAAGCGCAACCCCGTCCCGCTTGACCTGGCACGGGTCCGTTGCCTAGCAATGGCAGCATGACGATGCAGCGCCTCATCGCGGGAACGAAAGCCGCGGCCGTGAAACGGCCGTGCGCGAACGTGCTCGCGCAGCATCCGGCGCTGCTGCGGCCGGATCCACGCGCGGGCTGATTCCCTCCTCCCTCGTTTCAACCGATCCGCAGGACGGGCCGCCAAACGGCCCGGGAAGTCATGTCTGTCACCATCGCAACCGCGCCGTCGCGCGCGAACCCTTTTGCCCTCTTCGTGGCCGCCGCCACCTGCGCCTTCGCCGGCGTCTGGATGGTCACGCCGCTCTCCGCCGTGCTGCTGACCGCGCAGGGCGCGTCGCCCGCGATCGTCGGTCTCTACGCCGCCACGGTGTGGGGCGCGGCGGTGCTGGTGGCGCCCGTCACCCCATGGCTCGCCGGGTTTGCCGGCGGGGCCTACGCGCTGCACCGGATGGCCGTGGGCCTCGGCATCCTGGGGCTCGTCGGGCTGGGCTTCGGCCCGTCGCTGCCGCTCTGGTTCGTCTTCGGCGCGATGCTGGGCGTCGGCTCCTGCCTCGCCTGGACGACCGCGGACGCCATCGCGGCCGCCCTCGCCCCGGAAGGCCGTGAGGGGCGGGCGCTCGGCCTCTACCAGACCTTCGTCTCCGCCGCGATCGGCGGCGGGCCGGCGGCGCTGCTGCTGACCGGCGTGACGAAGGAGGCGTTCTTCGTCTCCGCCGGCATCCTCGCCTTCGGCCTGCTGCTCGGCGCGACCCTGCGCGACCCGCCCAACGCCATGCCGCGCCGCCTGCGCCTCTCGGGCCTGCGGCTGCGCCCCGTGATGCTGGTGATGGCCGCGCCGGCCGGGGCGGCCGCGCTCTGCGGCGCGCTGGAAGCCGCCTCCGGCTCGGTGTTTCCGGTGCAGGGGCTGGCGCTCGGCATGACGGCGCTGGCGGCCGCCGCGATCACGGTCGCCTCGGGCTTCGGCAATGTGCTCGCGCAGTATCCGCTCGGCTGGGTGGCCGATCGCTTCGGCACGCACCGCGCGCTCATCACCTGCGGCGTGCTGGTGGCCGGCGCCTCGCTGCTCTGGCCCCTGCTGGCGCCGGGCTGGGGCATCTGGCCGGTGCTGGCGGTGTGGGGCGGCGCGGCCGGGGCGATCTACACGCTCGGCATGATCCGCGCGGTGCAGCGCTTCGCCGGTCCGGCGCGGGCCTTCGGGATGGCTGGGCTGAACACGGCCTACCTTCTCGGCGGCGCGCTGGGCGCCCCGCTCGGCGGCGCCGTGCTCGACGCCGCACCCGGCTGGGCGCTGCCCGGCATCCTCGCGGTGCTGGCGCTGGCCGGTTCCGTGGCGCTGGCACGCGCCGCGCTGCGGAACTGACCGCGCCCTCATCACGGGCGGTCCCATTCGCGGTCCGATGTTTCGACCGCTGGCGTTCGGTGGGGCCGCCCGCATGAGTCCGTGGCGGCGCGCAGCCGCGACACCGCGCCCCGCTCGGCGGGGGTCTCTTCCGGGCCGGTCGTCTCAGACCGCGACGCGGACCCCGAGTTCGACCACGCGGTCGGACGGGATGCGGAAGAACTCCGTGGCCGGCACGCTGTTGCGGCTCATCAGCGTGAACAGCCACTGCTCCCAGCGCGACATCTTGGGCACCGCGGCCGCCACCACCGTCTCGCGGCCGAGGAAGTAGCTGGCCTGCATCGGCTCGTAGGCGATGATGCCGGCCTCGCTCAGCTTCTCGAGCTCGCGCGGGATGTTGGGACTCTCCTGGAAGCCGTAGCGGAAGATGACGCGGTGGATGTTGTCCGCCAGCAGCGTCACCTCGGCCCTGCGCTCCGGCCCGATCTGCGGCACGTCCTCGTTCAGGACGGTGACGAACAGCACGCGCTCGTGCAGGACCTTGTTGTGCTTGAGGTTGTGCAGCAGCGCGCCCGGCAGGTAATCGGCCTGGCCCGTCATGAAGACCGCCATCCCCGGCACGCGGGTGGTGCGGGATTGCGGCAGCCGCGCGAGGAAGCTCTTCAACGGCAGGCTGTCCTGGCGGAACCGCGCGAAGAGCAGCTGCCGACCGCGCCACCAGGTCAGCATCAGGGCGAAGGCGGCCGCGCCGATGATCACGGGCACGTAGCCGCCCTCGGGGATCTTGAGGGCGGTCGCGATGAAATACGACAGGTCGAGCAGCAGCAGCGGCGTGAACACCAGCGCCACCAGCGGCACGGGCCAGCGGAACTGCCGCCGGAACACCACGAGGGAGAGGATCGTGGTGCACAGGAAGGTGCCGGTCACCGCCAGCCCGTAGGCCGCGGCGAGGCTGTCGCTGTTCTTGAACTCCAGCACCAGGATCAGCACGCCGATGAGCAGCGCGAAGTTCACCTGGGGCATGTAGATCTGCCCCTCCTCCGTCGCCGAGGTGTGCTTGACCTCGAGCCGCGGCGAGTAGCCGAGCTGCACGCATTGCCGCGCGATCGAGTAGGCGCCCGAGATCATCGCCTGGCTGGCGATGATGGTCGCCGCCGTCGCCAGCACCACCAGGAAGGGGCGGAACCAGTCGGGGGCGAGGAGGTAGAAGGGGTTCTCGATGGTCGAGGGATCGCGCAGCAGCAGCGCCCCCTGCCCGAAATAGTTGAGCGCGAGCGCGGGCAGCACGAAGGCGACCCAGGCCACCTGGATCGGCCGCCGCCCGAAATGGCCCATGTCGGCGTAGAGCGCCTCGGCCCCCGTCACGGCCAGCACCACGCTGCCCATCGCGATGAAGGCCGCCAGGTGGTAGTGCGCGCAGAACTCGATCGCCCAGTGGGGCGAGATCGCCTGGAACACCATCGGGTTGTGCAGCGCCTCGATCAGGCCGAGCACGCCGAGGGTGGCGAACCAGAGCGCGCAGATCGGGCCGAAGACCTTCCCCATGCTGCCCGTGCCCCGGTACTGCACGAGGAACAGCGCCACCAGCACGCCGATGGTGATCGGCAGCACCGCTTCCTCGAAGACCGGGTTGATGACCTTCAGCCCCTCCACGGCCGAGAGGACGGAGATGGCCGGGGTGATCATGCCGTCGCCCAGGAACAGCGCCGCCCCCGCGATGCCGAGGAGGCCGAGGACGAACTTGCCCCGCGCCGTCCCGGCCGTGCGCTGGGCCAGCGCCATGAGGGCCATGATCCCGCCCTCGCCGCGGTTGTCCGCGCGCATGACGATCAGCACGTATTTCAGCGTGACCGTCAGCATGAGCGACCAGAAGATCAGGGAGAGGAGGCCGAGGATCTCCCACTCCTGAATGCCGCCCTCGTCGAAATGCAGCAGCGCGGCGCGCAGCGCGTAGAGCGGCGAGGTGCCGATGTCGCCGTAGACGACACCCAGCACGCCCAGCAGGGTCGCCGTGGTCAGCTTGCCGCGCGGGTCGGCGCCGGCATGGTTCGGAACGGACAAGGAAAGGTCCCTGGATGCGAAGCGGCGGGCGGATTACGCCCGCGCGCGGGACCCTTCTACAACAGGAAAACGCAGGGCTGGTTTGCGGTTCCGCAAAGCGCGGATGACGCTTCCGTCAGTGGCCGCCCCTCAATGCCCCCGGAGGATCTGGCTCAGGAACAGCTTCAGGCGGTCGGTCTGCGGGCTGTTGAAGATCGTCTCCGGCACGCCCTGCTCGACGATCTCGCCGCGGTCCATGAAGACGACGCGGTCGGCAACCTGGCGGGCGAAGCCCATCTCGTGCGTCACGCAGATCATGGTCATGCCGGTCTCGGCCAGCATCACCATGGTGTCCAGCACCTCCTTGATCATCTCGGGGTCGAGGGCCGAGGTCGGCTCGTCGAAGAGCATGATCTTGGGCTTCATGCAGAGCGCGCGGGCGATCGCCACGCGCTGCTGCTGGCCGCCCGAGAGCTGGCCCGGATACTTCTTCGCCTGCTCCGGGATGCGGACCCGGGTGAGGTACTCCATCGCCAGGTCCTCGGCCTCCTTCTTGGGCATCTTGCGGACCCAGATGGGCGCGAGGGTGCAGTTCTCGAGGATGGTGAGGTGCGGGAACAGGTTGAAGGACTGGAACACCATGCCGACCTCGCGGCGGATGGCGTCGAGCGACTTGAGGTCATCGGACAGCTCGATGCCGTCCACGACGATCCGGCCCTCCTGGTGCTCCTCCAGCCGGTTGATGCAGCGGATCAGGGTGGACTTGCCCGAGCCCGAGGGGCCGCAGACCACCACGCGCTCGCCATGGGCCACGTTGAGCGAGACGTCGCGCAGCACGTGCAGGGCGCCGAACCACTTGTTCACGCGCTCGAGCTGGATCGCGGGCGGCTTGTCCGTCTGGACGGAGGAGGCAAGGGTCTCGGCGGCGGACATCGTCTCGTTCGTGCTCCCGGATGCGGTTTGGCACCAGTCTGGCGGTTTGTGGCGGGCGCCTCAGGTTACGTAAAGGATAATTTTGGCCCCGGTCGGGGCCCGGGACGGCGCCCTGCCCGGTTCGCGGGCAGGGCGCCGGGATTGCCGCCTCACCTGCGGCGATGGGCGTTGAACTCCCGCTCCAGCCCGGCGCTGTACTTCGACATGGCGAAGCAGAAGACGAAGTAGATCAGCCCGAGCACGACGTAGACCTCGACGCCGAAGCCCTGCCAGGCGGGTTCGATGATCGCCGTCTTGCCCGCCGTCAGCAGGTCGAAGATGCCGATGATGAGCACCAGCGACGTGTCCTTGAAGAAGCCGATGAAGGTGTTCACCAGCGGCGGGATCACGAGGCGGAGCGCCTGGGGCAGGATGATCAGCCCGGTCTTCTTCCAGTAGCTGAGGCCGAGCGCGTCCGCCGCCTCGTACTGGCCCTTGGGCAGGGCCTGGAGGCCGGCGCGCACCACCTCCGCCAGATAGGCCCCGGCGAAGAGGATGATGGCGATCTGCGCGCGCAGCAGCTTGTCGATGTTCATCCCCTCCGGCAGGAAGAGCGGGAACATCACGCTCGCCATGAACAGCAGCGAGATCAGCGGCACGCCGCGGATCAGCTCGACATAGAGGACGCAGAGCGCCTTGATGGCCGGCAGCTTCGACCGCCGCCCGAGGGCGACGAGGATCGCCAGCGGGAAGGCGAAGGCGAGGCCGAAGGTGGCGAGGATGAGGGTGATCGGCAGCCCGCCCCAGCGTTCCTGCGGGACGTAGGTCATGCCGAGGACGCCGCCCCACATCAGCACGCCGATCGCGGTGAGCGTGACCACCCAGATCGGCACCAGCGTCCAGTTCCAGAAGCGCCGCATCGCCGAGACGATGTAGAGCGCGACGAACAGCAGGCAGGCGAGCGCCGGGCGCCAATGCTCCTCGAAGGGGTAGGTGCCGAACAGGATGAAGCGGTGCTTCTCGGTGATGACGGCCCAGCAGGCACCCTTCCCAGCCAAGTCGCGGCAGGCCTGGGTCTGGTTGTTCGGCACCCACCAGATGGCGTTGATGAAGGCCCAGTCGATGAAGGACAGCGCGGCGCGGATCAGCAGATAGGCGAGCGCGAGCGTGACGGCGGTGGACCACCAGGAGGAGAACAGGTTCTCCCGCACCCAGGCCGCCGGCCCGATGAGGCGCTTCGGCGCGGTGCGCGGCAGCGCGTCCGCGGGGAGGGTCGGGCGCTGAAGGGCGAGGTCGCTCATCGTCTCAGCGCTCCACCAGGGCGGTCTTGGCCGCGGGGAGCTGGCCCTCGGGTCGGCGAAGCGGCGATGCGAAGGATGCGCGCATGGGCCTCACCTCTCCACCAGCGCGATGCGCGCATTGTACCAGTTCATGAACAGCGAGATGCTCAGGCTGATCGTCAGGTAGACCAGCATGATGATCGCGATGCCTTCGATCGCCTGGCCGGTCTGGTTCAGCGTCGTGTTGGCGATGCTGACGATGTCCTGGTAGCCGATGGCGACGGCGAGGCTGCTGTTCTTCGTGATGTTGAGGAATTGCGAGGTCATCGGCGGGATGATGACGCGCAGCGCCTGCGGCAGCACGACGAGGTTCATCACCCGGCCGCGCGGGAGCCCCAGCGCCTGCGCCGCCTCCCACTGGCCCTGGTTCACCGCCAGGATGCCGGCGCGCACGATCTCGGCGATGAAGCCCGCGGTGTAGAGCGTCAGGCCGAGCAGCAGCGCGAAGAACTCCGGGCTCACGTCGATGCCGCCGCGGAAGTTGAAGCCGCGCAGCGCCGGGACGTCCGGCGTCCAGGGCGCGCCCATCGCCCACCAGATGGCGACCGGCACGCCGATCATGAGCGCGAGCGCGACGGGCCACACCTTGCGCGGCTGGCCGTCCTGCATCTGCTTCGCCCGCGCGGCGCGGCGGTAGAGCCAGGTCAGGACGGCGCCGACGGCGAAGGCGAGGAGGGCCCAGGAATGCGCCTCGGCCCATTCGATGAAGGGCAGCTTGAGGCCGCGGTTCGAGAGGAACACGCCCTCGATCGGGTTCAGCGCCTGGCGCGGGCCCGGCAGGCCCTGGAGCAGCGCGTACCAGAACAGCAGCTGCAGCAGCAGCGGCAGGTCGCGCACGATCTCGACGTACCAGTAGGCGATCTTGGCCACGAGCCAGTTGCGCGACAGCCGCGCGATCCCGAGCAGCGTGCCGAGGATGGTCGCCAGCACGATGCCGATGATGGCGACCTTCAGCGTGTTCAGCACGCCCACGGCCAGCGCGCGGAAATAGGTGTTGGACGGGTCGTAGGGGATCAGGCTCTCGGCGATGGGAAGGCCGGCCTCCCGCTCAAGGAAGCCGAAGCCGGTCGCGATCCGCCGGACCTCGAGGTTGTAGGAGGTGTTGGACCAGAGCCAGTAGATGACGCCGAGGATCGCGCCGACGACGAGAACCTGCCAGACGACGTTGCGCACGCGTTCGTCGGACCAGGACAGGCGGATGGGGCGTTTGGGCGCCTTTCGCCCGAATCGCGGATCGGCGGTGCTGCTCGACATTCGGTCTGCCTGTCCTCGGGGTCTTGGCGCGCGGGGTTCTGTGCCCCGCATCGCCGGGAAGACGCGGGCGCCGCAAGGGGCGCCCGCGCGGTCACGTCACCGGAAGGGCGGCGCGTATTGCAGCCCGCCCGGCGTGGTCCACAGCGCGTTCGGGCCGCGCTGCAGGCCGATCGGGTTCAGGTGGCGCTGGAAGATCTCGCCATAGTTGCCGACGGTGCGGATGATGTTGACCATCCAGGCGTTGTCCAGGCCGAGCATCCGGCCCATGTCGCCCGTCCGGCCGACGATGCGCTGCACCTCGGGACGCGGGTCATTGGCCATGTTGCCGACATTGGCGGCGGTGATGCCGAACTCCTCGGCCGCGATCAGGCCGAAATGCACCCAGCGGACGATGTCGGCGAAGCGCTGGTCGCCATGGCGCACGAGCGGCCCGAGGGGCTCCTTGCTGATCACGTCGGGCAGGATGACGTGGTCGTTCGGGTTCTGCTGCGCCGAGCGCGTCGCCGCGAGGCCCGAGACATCGGTGGTGTAGGCGTCGCAGCGGCCGGCATTGTAGGCGGCGATGTTCTCTTCCAGCCGCTCGATCACCACCGGGCGGATCTGCACGCGGGCGCCGCGCGCCCAGTCGGCCAGGTTCTGCTCCGTCGTCGTGCCGGGCTGCACGCAGATCGTCGCGCCGTCGAGCTGGCGGGCGTTCTGCACGCCGAGGCTGCGCTTCACCATGAAGCCCTGGCCGTCATAGAAGTTGATGGCCGGGAAGTCGAAGCCGAGCGAGGTGTCGCGCGACAGCGTCCAGGTCGTGTTGCGCGAGAGCACGTCCACCTCGCCCGACTGGAGCGCGGTGAAGCGCGCCTGGGCGGTCGTCGGCACGTAGCGCACGCGGTTAGGCTGGTCGCTGCCGAAGATGGCGATGGCGATGGCGCGGCAGTAATCCACGTCGAAGCCGCTCCACACGCCCTGGGCGTTGGGCTGGGCGAAGCCGGCGAGGCCGGTGTTCACGCCGCAGATCAGCGCGCCGCGCGCGCGGATCGCGTCGAGCGTGCTGCCCGAGGGCGCCGCGGCGGGCTGCTGCGCCGGCGCCTGCGCGGCGGCGGGCAGGGTGAGTGTGCCGAGGAGGGCTGCGGCGCCGATGGCGCGCGTGAAGCTTTGCCGCAAGGACATCGTCACGAGGGGTCTCCCATTCTGTCTGGCCGGCGCCTCGGCGGCTTCGCCTGCGCTTCCCGGCCTTATGCTTCGGACAAGGTCCACCTTCGCGATGCTGCGCCAGACGGACCCTCCGATCAACGCCTTTCCACGGCTTCGCCGCGCTGGCAATGCTGAGCTGGGCTTGATTGAAGGCGGAGGCGCGATGCGCGTGCTGGATCGCGAGGCAGTGGCGCAGGCCCTGCCGTGGGACGGGCTGATCGAGGCGCTGCGCCAGGTCTTCGCGACCGGCTGCGAGGCGCCGCTCCGCCATCGCCACGCCGCCGGCGGCAACACCCTGCTGCTGATGCCGGCCTGGGATTCGCGCTGCACCGGCGTGAAGATCGTGCACGTCGCGCCGGGCAATGCCACCCACGGATTACCGGCCGTCCATGCGGAGTATCTCCTGTCGGACGCGGCGACCGGCGCGCCGATCGCGCTGCTCGACGGCGGGGAACTGACCGACCGGCGCACCGCCGCGACCTCGGTCCTCGCGGCGAGCCACCTATCGCGGCCCGAAGCGCGCGTTCTTCTCCTTCTCGGCAGCGGCAAGGTCGCGCGGGCGCTGGCCGAGTGCTACGCGGCGCGCTTCCCACTCTCGGAGATCCGCATCTGGTCGCGGCGGAGCGACAACGCCGGGAAACTCGCGCGCGAACTCTCCGCGCACGGGCTGCCGGCGCGCGCGGTCGCGACACCCGACCCGCGGGGCGCAGACATCGTCAGCGCGGCGACGCTCGCGACGGAGCCGCTGATCCGCGGCGCCGAGCTCGATCCCGGGACGCATCTCGACCTCGTCGGCGCCTTCCGCCCCGACATGCGAGAGGCCGATGGCGCGGCCCTCGCCCGGGCGCGTCTCGTCGTGGACACCCGCGCCGGTTCCATGGCCGAAGCCGGGGACATCGTGCAGGCGCTGCGCGAAGGCGCCTTCACCGAGGCGCATGTGGCCGGCGAGCTCGCGCAGCTCTGCCGCGGCGAGGTGGCGGGCCGCACGGCGTCCGATCAGGTGACGGCCTTCAAGAGCGTGGGCTGGGCCGGCGAGGATCTGGCGGCGGCGAAGCTGGCGGTCGGGCTGACACAAGGACTGAAAGCATAAAGCTCGAAAGTTGACATTGAGACATCGTTTCTCCACACTTTCATTCCAGAAATGTTGGAGATGTTCGATGGCTGTCGTCGTTGGCACGTCCGGCAATGATTCGGTCAATAGCGTTTCTCTAAGCCCGGGCGTCACGGGCGGACCGCTGACAGCCGTTGGCGACACCATCTTCGGTGGTGCGGGGAATGACCTCGTCACTGCCAGGGAAGGCAATGACACGATCTTCGGTGAGGACGGCAACGACTCGCTCAGCGGCAGTGCGGGCAACGACCTGATCTATGGCGGCACTGGAAGCGACACCTTCGATGGCGGTCCTGGCAATGACGTCCTGGACGGCGGCGCGGACTTCGACAGCGCGAACTACTCCGTCTACGGGTTCGGCATTACGGCCAGCTTCAGCGCAGCATCGGGCACCGTCGCCGGTACGGCAACGGGCACCGATTCCTTGATTGGCATCGAAGCCATCTGGGGCACGTCAAGCACAGACTCCCTCACGGCGACCGGCGGTGGGACCTTCAGCCTCCTCCTTCGTGGCAATGCGGGCGCCGATACGCTGACCCGTGCGGGCGGCAGCCGCTGGAGCGTCATCGCGGATTACAGCACCTCAACAGGCACCGTGATCGCCAATCTCGGCACGGGCGTCGTACAGGATGGGTTCGGTTCCACGGACACGCTCGTCAACATCTTCGCCATCCGTGGCAGCTCGCAGAGCGACACCTTCACCGGCTCCAGCGGCAGCGACGATTTCATGGCCTACGGGGGTCACAACGTCATCAATGGCGGCTCTGGCGGAACCGACCGCGTCAGCTACGGATTTGCGCCTGGTGTCGCGATCGTGAACCTCGCGCTCGGCACCGCGTCCAACGGCTATGGTGGCACGGACGCGCTCGTCGGGATCGACGCGATTGCAGGGACGGCATTCAACGACACTCTAACCGGGCACGACGCCTACAACGAACTCAACGGTTTGGCCGGTAACGACGTCATCAATGGCGGCGGCGGCGGCCGCGACCGACTGATCTATGACAGCTTCTTCGGTATCCAGCCGACGACCGGTGCCATCGTAGATCTCGCGACTGGAGTGACCTCCAACGATGGCTACGGCACGACCGACACCTTCACCGGGATGGATCGCGTCAACGGGAACGCCTTCGCCGACACGCTGAGCGGCAACAGCAATGGGAACAACCTGAATGGCCGGGCGGGCAACGACCAACTGGACGGTCGGCTTGGCTACGACACGGCCGAGTATTACCTCGCCTCCTCAGGCGTTGTGGTGAACCTGCAGACGGGCACCGCAAGCGACGGCGAAGGCGGGACCGACACGCTCGTCAGCATCGAGGGCGTCACGGGCTCTGACTTCAACGACGACCTGACCGGCGGCTCTCCAACCATCGGCACGCACATTGCATGGCTGAGGGGCGGTTTCGGCGCCGACACCATTCGCGCAGGCAACACGTGGACCGGCGCGAGCTACACCGACCAGACCGAGGGCATGATCATCAGCCTTGCCGCAGGCGGCATCACGAGCGCGACCCTCGGCAATGATGTGTTCGTCGGCGCCGTTCGCGGCATCCAGATGTTCGGCACCTTCAATGACACATTGACTGGCTCGTCGGGCGACGACGTATTGGCCCCGTCCGGCGGCAACGATGTGGTCAATGGCGGCACCGGCTCGGACTGGGTGAGCTATGGCGGGCGCGTCGCCGCGGGTGCCGTCGTCAACTTGGCCCTTGGCACTGCGCAGGACGGCGAAGGCGGCACGGACACCCTCATCTCCATCGAGAACGTCAACGGCACGGCCTACGCCGACACGCTGACCGGAGACGCCGGTGACAATGTGTTTTCGCCGAGCCATGGCGCCGACGCGGTCACCGGCAACGGTGGCACCGATACCGTGGACTACGGTATGTTCGGCACTGCTAGCGGCACCGTCGCGTCGTGGAGCGCCAACGACCGCACATTTACCCAGCAGCTCAACGCCGGGGTCACGGTGGACCTCGCCGCCGCCACGGCGACCGACCTCCTAGGCTCGACCGACCTGCTGAATGGCATCTCTAATGCGGGTGGCCATGGGACCCTCGCGGACATCCTTCGCGGCAGTACAGGCGCCAACTATCTGTTCGGCCGCGGCGGCAACGACCTGCTCGACGGCCGCGCCGGCGATGACGTCCTGGACGGCGGCGCCGACACGGACCAGATGGCGGGCGGCACCGGCTTCGACACCTCCGTCCTGTCTGGACAGCGCTCGGCCTACAGCCTCGCCCGGCAGAATGACGGCACGCTGATCACCTTCGGCACCGACGGCTACGACACCCACACCGGCATCGAGGCGCTGCGCTTCGGCGACGTCACCATCGGCCTCAACAGCCGCGCCAAGGATCTCTGGGGCGACCTGCGCGCCGGCGTGCTGTGGCAGAATGGCGGCACCGTCTGGGGATGGGAGCTGAACGGCACCACCGTCGCCAGCCAAGGCGGCGTCGGCGTCGTCGGCAGCGGCTGGGCCCTCGCCGGCACCGGCGACCTCGATGGAAATGGCCGGGCCGACGCGGTGTTCCGCAACGCCGCCGGCGACCTCTACGCCTGGCGCATGAACGGGCTGGGCGTCGCGTCGGGCGCAGGCATCGGCAACCTGCCCACCGAGTGGCAGCTCGCCGGCATGGGCGACATGGACGGCAACGGCACCGCCGACATGCTCTGGCGCCGCGGCTCGGACGGGGCGCTCTATTCCTGGCTGATGCAGGACACGGCCGTGACCGGCGGCGCCTGGATCGGCGCCCTGCCCGACTGGACCGTCGCGGCGCTGAGCGACTTCACCGGCGATGGCCGCAGCGACATCCTGCTGCGCAAGACCGACGGCACGCTGTTCATCGCGCAGATGAACGGGGCCTCGCCCTCCGCCTATCTGGGCGTCGGCGCGATGGGGGCCGAATGGGCCGTGCGCGGCGCGGGCGACACCAACGCCGACGGCAGGTCCGACATCATCTGGCAGAACACCTCAACAGGCGCGGTGTGGCGCTGGGCGATGGACGGCGCGACCATCGCGGGGGCAGACCAGCTTGGTACTGTCGGCTCGCCCTGGGCGGTGCAGGCGGTGGCGGACTACACGGGCGATGGCCGCGCCGATGTGCTTTGGCGCAACACGGCCACGGGCGATGTCTATGGCTGGACGCTGGGCAATGCCGGCCTCACCGGCCAGAGCGGTATCGGCACCGTCGGCACGGAGTGGCAGATCGTCGCGTAGCGGCGCCGAGCTACCCTCCCCGCAGCGCCCGCGCGACCTCCTCGACGAAGGCGCGGGGCTGTGCGACGGCCGGGTCCCGCCGCGGCATCGACACGCGCAGCCGGAGCATCTGCCCGCCCGCGGCACCGACGCACACGAAGCTCTCCACCGCCTGGCGGCCATAGGTGCCTTCCAGCTCGGCGCAGCGGAACAGCGGCGCGGCGGCCGGGAGATCGGCCTCGCGCACCAGGCGCAGGCGGCGGTGCGGCCCGCCCCCCTGCTGGACCTCCTGCGTCCAGCGCGTGAACTCGGCGCTCGCCTCGGGGCTGTTCGGCCCGTCCGGCAGCGGCGCGGCGGGCGCCAGCACCTGGATGAAGCCGGCGGCGCGTTGCGTGCGGCCCGTCGTCGCGTAGGCGACCTCCCGCCCGCCGCGCCCCTCCGAGAGGGACGCGACCGCGCCGCGCTGGAAGCTGGCGGCGCTGGCCGGCAGCCGGGCCGCGAGTGCCTCCGGCGCCGAGACGGCCGGGATCGGCGGCGGGCCGGACGGCGCGGCATCGTCGGTCGCGCAGGCCGCGAGGCCGCCGAGCAGAGCCGCGAGCGCGGCCGGGGCGATGGAACCAGGGCGGCGAACGGAACCGGACACGGCAACTCCCACTGACATCCGCGGCGAAGGGATCGCGGGGCGCATGGCGGATCCCGGCGCGGAACTCCGGGCTGCCCTACCGCGTCACGACGCGCGGCGCGAGCCGGCCCGATCCTCATCCGGCCTGTTTCCGCGGGGCCGGCGGGCGTCGTCCGGCCACGCGGGAACCAGGCTCATTCCGGCCGCGCCCTCTGGGAGGCGCGGCCGGCTCGGCTCTACTCGGCGGCGCGGCGCTCGCCATGCATCGGCGCGGCGGGCGCGTGATGCGCGTCGGCCTCGTCGCCGCGGCGGCGCGCGCGCAGGACGGCCTCCGCCGCGAGGGTCACGACCACCGCGAGGACCAGCACCTGCAGCAGCGTCGCCGCCGCCCAGATGTAGGCGGGGAAGACGCCCGGCAGCGCGAGGTACCCCAGCGGCAGCAACAGGAAGGCGTAGGACCCGGGGACCTTCTCGGCCACCTCGTTGGTGCCCTGGTAGATCATGTCGCCCGCGACGTAGAGGATGATCAGCAGGCCGACCCAGGCGATCCAGCGATGCTTGTTCAGCAGGTTCGCGATGAAGGTGGCGGCGACGCCCATCAGCACGACCGAGATGGCGAGGCCGACGACGAGGACGTAGGGATGGTCCTTCGCGGCACCCGCCACGGCCAGCACGTTGTCGAGGCTCATCGAGACGTCGGCGACCAGGATCTGGACGATCGCCTGCCGCATGGTCTTCTTGGGCGCGTCGGAGGTGACGCTGCCGTCCTCGTGCACGGTCTCGGTGTGGCCGCCCTCGCGCAGCTCGCGGTACATCTTCCAGCACACCCACAGCAGCAGCACGCCGCCCGCCAGGGTGATGCCGACGATCGCGAGCAGCTGGACGGTGACGCTCGCGAAGGCGATGCGCATCACCGTCGCCGCGACGATGCCCCACAGGATCGCGGTGCGGCGCTGGTCGGGCGGCAGCCCCGCGGCCGCCATGCCGACGACGATCGCGTTGTCGCCCGCGAGGACGATGTCGATCATCAACACCTGAAGCAGGGGTACGAACCAATCTGGCATGACGACCTCAACCTTGCATTAAGTTCATGTGCGAGCGGCTTTGCCTGACCGACACACTAGGCAGAGACGGGGCCACGGGCCAAGCCCGCTTGCGTGCAACGTCGCGCCGCGTCACAGGGCAGCACGTCACGTTCCAACGTCGAGGCTCGCCCATGGTCCCCCGCTACTCCCGGCCGGAAATGGCCGCGATCTGGTCCCCTGCCGAGCGCTACCGCATCTGGTTCGAGATCGAGGCCCTCGCCGCCGAGGCGATGGGAGAGCTGGGCACCATTCCGAAGGACGCGGCGCGCGCCATCCGCGAGCGTGGCGGCCCGCGCGCGGCCGCCATCAGCGACGCCGACGTCGAGCGCATCGACGAGATCGAGCGCGTCACCCGCCACGACGTCATCGCCTTCCTGACCTGGCTCGGCGAGGGCATCGGCGAGGAGGCGCGGTTCATGCACCAGGGCATGACCTCCTCCGACGTGCTCGACACCTGCCTCGCGGTGCAGATGGTCCGCGCGGCGGACCTGCTGATCGCGGGCGTCGAGCGCGTCATGGCCGCGCTGAAGGCGCGCGCCCTGGAGCACGCGCACACGCCGACCATCGGCCGCAGCCACGGCATCCACGCCGAGCCGACGACCTTCGGCCTCAAGCTCGCCGGGCACTACGCCGAGTTCGCCCGCAACCGGGAGCGTCTGCGCGCCGCGCGCGCGGAGGTCGCGACCTGCGCCATCTCCGGCCCGGTCGGCACCTTCGCCAGCGTGGACCCGCGGGTCGAGGCCTTCGTCGCCGGGAAGCTCGGCCTCGCGGTCGAGCCCGCGTCGACGCAGGTGATCCCGCGCGACCGTCACGCCGCCTTCTTCGCCGCCCTGGCCGTGGTGGCCGGCGGGGTGGAGCGGCTCGCGACGGAGGTGCGGCACCTGCAGCGCAGCGAGGTGCGCGAGGCGGAGGAGTTCTTCCACGCCGGGCAGAAGGGCAGCTCGGCCATGCCGCACAAGCGCAATCCGGTGCTGAGCGAGAACCTGACCGGCCTCGCCCGCCTCGTGCGCGGCTACTGCATGCCGGCGCTCGAGAACGTGGCGCTCTGGCACGAGCGCGACATCAGCCACTCCTCGGTCGAGCGCGTCATCGGGCCGGACGCGACCATCGCGCTCGACTTCGCGCTGCATCGCTTGGCCGGGATGATGGAGAAGCTGACGATCTACCCCGAGCGCATGACGGAGAACCTGGAATCGCTCGGCGGCGTCGTTCACAGCCAGAAGGTGCTGCTCGCCCTCACCCAGGCCGGCCTCTCGCGCGAGGAGAGCTACGCCGCGGTGCAGCGCGCCGCGATGGAAACCTGGACGAAGCTCGGCAAGCCCGACGCGCGCGACTTCCGCGCCAACCTGCTGACGATCCCCGAGGTGGCGGCGCGGATGGACGCGGCGGCGCTCGAGGCGGCGATGGACCCGAAGCGCGACTTCCGCCACGTGGACACCATCCTGGAACGCGTCTTCGCCGGAGCCTGAGCGCGGCCGCAACGTCCTGATTTGGGCCAGTCTTTGCCCTAAATCCGCCGCATCGCGCCCCCATATCCGGGACCGATGCGAAGGAGGCGTGCCATGGGTGCGTTTCGTCAGTTCCTCGCCGCGGGCGCCGTCGGTTTCGGCCTCGCCGCGGCCGTCGCCCCGGCCCCGGCCGCGGCGCAGGTGAGCTTCTCGGTGGGCTTCGGCGCGCCGGTGTATTACGCGCCGCCGCGCTACTACGCCCCGCCGCCGCCGGTGGTGTTCGTGCCGCCGCCCCGGCCGCGCTACTACTATGCGCCGCCGCCGGTCGTGTACGCCCCGCCGCCGCGCCATTACTACGCGCCGCCCCATCGCCATTGGGGACCGCCGCCGGGCCACTGGCGCCGCTGGTAGCCGCCCTTCACGCCGTCCATCCCGCGCGATAGGCGCGGGCCATGTGCACCGTCATCCTGTTGCGGCGACCAGGCCGGCCCTGGCCGCTGCTGATCGCGGCCAACCGCGACGAGCGCGTGGACCGGGCCTGGGACCCGCCCGGCTGGCACTGGCCGCACGCGTTCGGCGGGCGCGACGCCACGGCGGGCGGCACCTGGATGGCGATGAACCGTGCCGGCGTCGTCGCGGCGGTGCTGAACCGGCCCGGATCCCTCGGCCCCGAGCCCGGCAAGCGCAGCCGGGGGGAACTGCCCCTGCTTCTGTCGGAGGCCGACACCGCGCGCTCGGCCGTCGCCCGCCTGCACAGCCTCGATGCCGGGGACTGGCGCCCCTTCAACCTCGTCATCGCCGATGGGACGGACGGCTTCTTCGCCGCGGGCTTCGGGGCCGGCGCGGCGCTGACGGAGCCGCTCGAGGACGGGATCAGCATGGTCACAGCCCATCCGCCCAATGACCTGGGCAGTCCCCGGACCGCCCGCCACCTGCCGCGCTTCCGCGCCGCGCCGGCGCCCGAGCCCGACCGGGGCGACTGGGGGCGCTGGGAGGCGCTGCTGGCCGATTCCGGCGGCAGCACCGCCGAAGCGCTCAACGTGCCGCCCCTCGGCGGGTTCGGGACGGTCTGCTCCTCCCTGATCGGCCTCGCCGCCGATGGGCGGCGGGCCTGGCGGTTCGCGCCGGGGCCGCCCGACCGCACCCCGTTCCGGGAACTGGACTGGGATCGGGTGGCATAGGGGGCGTGCCTCCATGCGCCTATCGGGGAAGCCCCTGCGTGGCACGCATGGAACCCGTTTGCTATATTTGGGCGGCCGTGCCCGCTTCGTTCCGGCAAGCCGGGGCGGTCGGGCGTTCGCGACGCTCTCGTTCGAAGGAAGCACCCCACCATGGCACGCCGCCGCCAGCTCTACGAGGGCAAGGCCAAGATCCTGTTCGAGGGGCCGGAGCCCGGCACCATCGTCCAGTACTTCAAGGACGACGCCACGGCCTTCAACGCCCAGAAGAAGGGCGTCATCACCGGGAAGGGCGTGCTGAACAACCGGATCAGCGAATACCTGATGCAGCGGCTGATGGAGATCGGGGTGCCGACGCACTTCATCCGCCGCCTCAACATGCGGGAGCAGCTGGTCCGCGAAGTCGAGATCATCCCGCTCGAGGTCGTGGTGCGGAACGTCGCCGCCGGCAGCCTTGCGACGCGCCTCGGCATTCCCGAGGGCCAGCGCCTGCCGCGCTCGATCATCGAGTATTACTACAAGAACGACCAGCTCCAGGACCCGATGGTGAGCGAGGAGCACATCACGGCCTTCGGCTGGGCCTCGACGCACGACCTGGACGACATGGTCCAGCTCACGCTGCGCATCAACGACTTCCTGACCGGCCTCTTCCTCGGCGTCGGCATCACGCTGGTGGACTTCAAGCTGGAATTCGGCCGCCTGTGGGACAACGAGGAGATGCGCATCGTCCTCGCCGACGAGATCTCCCCCGACAATTGCCGCCTCTGGGACGCCAAGACCGGCGAGAAGATGGACAAGGACCGCTTCCGCCGGGACCTCGGCAAGGTCGAGGAAGGCTACCAGGAGGTGGCGCGGCGGCTCGGCATCCTGCCCGAGGCCGGCATCCGCGACCTCAAGGGGCCGGAGGTGATGCAGTGACCGCCAAGGGAACGACGCGCCTCAAGGTCACGGTGATGCCGAAGAACGGCGTGCTGGACCCGCAGGGCAAGGCCATCGAGAAGGCGCTGGGCGGCCTCGGCTTCGACGCGGTGGGAGAGGTCCGGGTCGGCAAGGTGATGCTGCTCGACGTGGCGGAGGGCGACCCGGCCAAGGCCCGCGCGTTGGGCGAGGACATGGCCCGCCGCCTCCTCGCCAACACCGTCATCGAGAGCTTCCAGGTCGAGGTCGCGTGACGGCGGCCGTGGCGGGGGGCGGGTTCCGGCAGCGCTCGCTGCGGGTCTTCGTGGCGGTGTCGCTCGGCATCACCGCGTGGCGGCTGCTGCTGGCCGCCGCCTTCATCCTGTTCGGGCCTGGCCTCGGCGTGCTGCCGCAGCACGAGACCGCGCAGGTCTTCTTCCTGCTCTCCAAGGCGTTCCTGGGCGGCCTGTTCTGGCCGATCTCCATCGCGATCGACGGTTGGCGCGACCCGCTCGGCTGGCTGCTCTACCCATGGTGAAGGCGTCGCTGGCCGTCATGGTCACGCTCACGGTCCTCGTCTTCTGGGGGCTGCGCTGGCGTGAACAACGGCTGGCGGCGGCGCGGGCGACGCCCCGGCAAGGCTGGGTGGCGAAGCAGAAGGCCAACCTGAACCGCTGGGTCACCGCGGCCGCCATCGCGGCCATCGGAACCACGGCGCTGATGGGCGGCCTGCACTGGCTGCGGGTCGCGACCGGATGAGACGAGCGGCACGGGAGAGCCGCCCTTCAGGGCGGCGGTGCCGTTCGCGCGGGGACGGCGCCCACCCATCGCGGCGAGACGCGATGGGCCCCGGCGCGGCGGCCGCGCGCCGAGAGAGACCCCTGCGGGCGGCCTCCCCGCCGACACCATGGGTCAGGTCATGAGGCGGCCCGCGTGAGCCCGCTGCTGGCGCTGAGCGCGGCGGCCTTCCTGCTCGGAATGGCCGTCTGGCACTTCGCCGGCTTCTTCGCGCAACTGGCCGCCTGGGCGTGCGGCCTCGCCGTGCTGCTGCACTACGCCCTGCCCCGCCGCTGGCGGGACGGGCTGTCGCTCGACCTCCTGCTCGCCATCTCCATGCTCGTGCTGCCCGTGGCCCTCATGTCGGTGCTCGCGGTCTGGACCCTCGCGACGAAGCCCGTCGTCTGGGAGAGCTTCGAATGGCGCCGGATCGAGCACGCCCGGCTGCCGGGTGAAACCTGGCGGCACATGTTTCCGAAGCGTCCCGGAGCCTCGGGAAGGGATCCCTCCGCGCCGGAATGACGCGGGTGCGGGTTTATGCGCCGCACAAATCGTTGCATTCCCTCGACGCATCCCCACCATCCCGTGCTTGCGGGCGGGGGTTGCGAGCGCCTACGTCATCATCCCGAAACAGGGGGTCCTCCATGAAGGCCGCCATCTGCGTCTTTCCCGGCACGAATCGCGAGCGCGACATGGCGCTCGCCCTCGAGGCCGTGACCGGGCGGAAGCCCGCGCTGCTGTGGCACCGGGAAACCGCTTTGCCGACGGGGCTCGACCTCGTGGTGCTGCCCGGTGGCTTCTCCTACGGCGATTACCTGCGCTGCGGCGCCATGGCGGCGCAGTCGCCCGTCATGGCGGCGGTGAAGGATTTCGCGGCGCGCGGGGGCCACGTGCTCGGCGTCTGCAACGGCTTCCAGATGCTGACCGAGGCCGGGCTGCTGCCGGGCGCGCTCCTGCGGAACGCGTCGCTGCGCTTCCTCGCCATGGATTGCGCGCTGCGCGTGGAGCGCGCGGACACGGCCTTCACCCGCGGCTACCGCCAGGGCGCGACCTTCCGCGCCACGATGGCGCATGGCGACGGCAACTACTTCTGCGACGCCGAGACGCTGGCGCGCCTCGAAGGGGAGCGCCTGGTGGCGCTGCGTTACGAGGGTGCGAACCCCAATGGCAGCCTGAACGCCATCGCGGGCATCCTCTCGCCGAACCTCCGCGTGATGGGGCTGATGCCGCACCCCGAGAACGCGGTGGATCCGCTGGCCGGGGGAACGGACGGCCTGCCGATGTTCCAGGGTCTGGCCGAGTCGCTGCTGGCCGCCTGATCGCGCGTACCGGGACGAAGAACGAACTGGGGGACAGGATGGAAATCACGCACGACCGGGACCAGGACCGGCTGTTCATCGAGATCCCGCATTGCGGGGAGCAGGTCGCGGTCTCGCGCGAGGTGCATCCGGGGGTGGTGCTCTACCTCGACGCGCACGGGCTGCTGCTCGGCCTCGAAGTGACGGGCGAGCGCGCCAAGGAACAGGTGCCGGTCGCCGCCATCCGGCACTGACCACCCTCAGAGGCCGGCGAAGAGCTCCGTCGAGAGGTAGCGCTCGGCGTAGCTGGCCGCGATGCCGACGACGAGGCCGCCCGACGGCACCTCGCGCGCGACCTGCAGCGCCGCGTGCAGCACCGCGCCGGTCGAGATGCCGACGGGAATGCCCTCCTCCCGGGCGCAGAGCCGCGCGGCCGCGATGGCCTCGCGCTCGGAGACGCGGCGCACGCCGTCGAGGCGCTCCAGCTCCAGCACCTCCGGCCGGAAGCCTGCGCCGATGCCCTGGATGCGGTGCGGCCCCGGGTCCTCCCCGTTCAGCACGGCCGATTCGGCGGGCTCCACGCCGATCACCTGCATCCCGGGCTTCCGGGGCTTCAGCGTCCGGGCGACGCCGGTGAGCGTGCCGCCGGTGCCCACGCCGCCCACCACCGCGTCCACGGCGCCCGCCGTGTCGCGCCAGATCTCCTCGGCCGTGGTGGCCTCATGGATGGCGGGATTGGCCGGGTTGTCGAATTGCCGCGGCATCCAGGCCCGCGGCGTCTTCGCCAGGATCTCCTCCGCCCGCTCGATCGCGCCGGCCATGCCGCGGCGGGCCGGCGTCAGCTCCAGCTCGGCGCCCAGCAGCTTGAGCATCTTCTGCCGCTCGATGCTGGCGCCGTCCGGCATGACCACGATCAGCCGGTAGCCCTTGGCGGCGGCCACGAAGGCCAGCGCGATGCCGGTGTTGCCCGAGGTGGGCTCGACCAGGACGGAACGGTCCGGCGCGATGGTGCCGGCGCGCTCGGCCGCCTCCACCATGGCGAGGCCGATGCGGTCCTTCACCGAGGCGCCCGGGTTGAAGAACTCCAGCTTGAGGGCCAGCCGCGCCGGCAGGCCCTGCTTCGCCGCCAGGCGCGGCAGCAGGACGAGGGGCGTGTTGCCCACCACATCGAGGATGGAGGAATGGAGTCGGCCGGCCATGGCGCGACATTAACACGAATTCCGGCCGTGAATCAGGGGGATGGGCTGGAAATCGTCCCCCGGCGGCCGCTATCTCCGTTTGGAACACGTTGGATTCGCCCCCCATGCTGCTTCGCCAGGACCGCGCCCTGCTCGCGCTCGACATCGCGCTCGACGTCGCCTTCCACGCCGGCCGCGGCGGGGAGGTGACGGGCGCGGCCGAGATCGCCGAGCGCCTCGGCCTGCTGCGCCGAGGGATCGAGCCGGTGCTGCAGGGCCTCGTCCGCGCCGGGCTGTTCGAGAGCCTGCGCGGCCCGCATGGCGGCTACCGCCTCGCCCGGGGCCCGCGCGACATCCGCGTGGACGAGGTGCTGGCCGTGACCGTGGACGAGGACCGCGCTCCCACCCCGGCCGGGCGCCTGGCCGCGGCGGTGACCGCGCCGCTCTGGCAGGAGCTGGACGCGCTGCTGACCGAGCGGTTGGCGGCGCTCACCTTGGACGACCTGCTGAAGCGGGCGCAGAAGGCGGGGCTGAAGCGCCCGAACGCCGAGGCGCTGCATTTCGTGATTTGAGGGTCGCGGTTTAGCCTTCGTTGTCGAGGCCAAGCCGGCAGAGCAGGTTGCGTGCCGATGCTGCATTGCCCTGGTAGCCGATCGCTTCGAAGCGACGGATCGCGTCACGGATAGTGGTGCGCGCCTCGTCGCGCTTGCCCTCGGCAGCCGCGATCTCGCCGAGCCTCGCTTGGCAGATCGCCGCGCCCACCGGATCGCCAATTGCTTCATGCCGCGCTCGCGCATCTTCGCAGCCAGCCCGTGCGAGGGCGAAATCGGAGCAGGCAAGGGCGATCTCGGCGAGGCCCCTGATGCAGTTGGCCTCGCCGAGGCGGTCGCCGATGGCCTCGTAGATTGGCCGCGCCTCATTGTAGCGCGCCTCGGCCGCGGGCAGGTCGGAGCGGCCCGACGCCACATTGGCGAGGCGCTGGATGCAGTTGGCCTCGCCGAGGCGGTCGCCGATGGCCGCGTAGATCGCCCGCGCCTCGCCGTAGCGCGCTTCGGCCGCGGGCAGGTCGGAGCGGCGGAGGGCGACGTCGGCGAGGCCCTGGATGCAGTTGGCCTCGCCGAGGCGGTTGCCGAAGGCCGCGTAGATCAGCCGCGCCTCGCCGTTGCGCGCTTCGGCCGCGCGCAGGTCGGAGCGGCGGAGCGCCAAATCGGCGAGGCGCCTGATGCAGTTGGCCTCGCCGAGGCGGTCGCCGATGGCCTCATAGATCAGCCGCGCCTCACTGTAGCGCGCCTCGGCTGCGGGCAGGTCGGCGCCGCCCGACGCCACATCGGCGAGGCGCTTGATGCAGTTGGCCTCGCCGAGGCGGTCGCCGATGGCCTCATAGATCAGCCGCGCCTCATTATAGCACGTCTCGGCCGCGGGCAGGTCGGAGCGGCGGAACGCCACGTCAGCCAGGCCCTTGATGCAGTTGGCCTCGCCGAGGGGGAGGCCGATGGCCCCGTAGATCAGCCGCGCCTCACTGTAGCGCGCCTCGGCCGCGGGCAGGTCGGAGTGGCCCGACGCCACATCGGCAAGGCCCCTGATGCAGTTGGCCTCGCCGAGGCGGTCGCCGATGGCCTCGTAGATCAGCCGCGCCTCATTGTAGCGTACCGCGGCCGCGGGCAGGTCCGAGCGGCGGAACGCCACATCGGCGAGGCCCTTGATGCAGTGGCTCTCGTCGAGGCGGTCCTCCGCGTCTCGGCAGGCGGTGGCCAGCGTCACGAGGCCAGGCGCGGCAAGGCCGGTGAAGCAGCAGAACCGGCCATAACCGAAACTGGCGCTAACCGCTTGCGGCAGCGAGCCGGCAGCCGTAGCTGCGCCCATCGCGGCATCAAAATTGGCCGCCTCCGGTCGCAGCCGGCGGAGCGCCACGTCCCCGCCGGTCATGCCAATACGCTCGCCCTCCTCTTGCAGGAGCGACAGGAAGTGCCCTACCCACGCCGCCGCCTCAGCCGGAAGCGGCCGATGATGCTGACCCGCGTGCCGCCGGACGGGCGGCAGAAAGTCGAGCCGCCCGTCGCGTATCTTCGCCAGTCCGATGCCGCGGAGCCCGCTTGCGGCCCCGTCGGCCTCCGCGCCCAGCAACGCCTCTGCATCCTCCAGTGAAAGACCCGCCGGCAAAGCGCCTAGGAGACGGAACAGCCGCCGCGCCGCTTCACTCAAACGCGGCGACGCCAGCGAGAACTCGATGGATCGCTTGAGCGAGGCGTGGCGGTGATCCGGGTCATCTGGGTTCGGATGGGCCACCGCCGCCGCGCCGCCGTGCTGCCAGGCTCGCCAGACGCGGTCCAAACTCTCGTCCAGCTCGGCTTGCCGAGCCATCAGCTCGATGGCCAGCGGGATGTGGCTCAGTTCCTGGAGAAGCCGCGGCAGCAGGGGGTCATCGGGCGGAATGCGATGCGCCCTGTCCAGGAATAGCTCCGCCGCCGTGTCGGGCGGCAGGGGGCACAGGTCGCAGCGATGGTTCCACCTTGCGCCGCCGGGCGATTTCAGCCCGATGATCGAGCCCAGCAGCGTCACGCCGGGCACGGCCACAAGCTCCCGCAGCAGGCTTTCAACGGCCTTGCCGTCACGGTCCCACGGTGTTTCGAGATTATCGCACAGCAGCAGGACAGGTGCCGCCGCGAGCGTCGCCTTGATGGCCCCGAGCCCCTGGCTCGGATCGGCGCCAACCGCTTGGGCGATGGCCGCCTGCATGTCCTGGGCCGAAGTGGTAGTCGCCAACTCGGCCTCGAAGCGCCGTTCCCCGAAGCGCGCGACCACATCCGCGTGCCACGCGGCGTGCCGCGTCAGCGCCGTCTTTCCGATCCCGCCGTCGCCCAGGACGAGGGCAGCCGTATTGCCGGGCGCCAGCAAGGCCGCAACGAGTGCCGCGAGTTCCGCCTCCCGTCCGAAAATGTGGTCCGGTCTGGTGACAAGCTTGCCGGTGGGCACCGACGGGCCGGGCGCCGCTAAAGGCGGCCGGCCCTTCGGGTCCGCCGCCTCCCAGGCGGCGCGAAGCTCCGCACGCTGGGCAGCATGGGCAACGGCGTCGTGGAACAGATAGTCCTCGATGGCCTTTTGCTTAGTGCTGTCGGGCCTACGAACGCCGTTCAGATAGTTTCGGACGGTCTTGTCCTCGACACTCAGGTGCTTCGCGAGGGTCTGTGGCGTGCGGACCTCACCACGGGGGCCGAACACGCCGTTCAGGAAACGCTCCAGCCGCTGTCCATAGGCGCGCTTCTCAGGCGTCTGCGTTCCGTCGCGTTCCGCGCTGTTCCGGCGTTCCGTCGAGGGGCGTTTGCGGGTGTCCATCGTTCCCGGCGGATGTTGTCAATGCGGTGTCGGCCCAAAGGAGGGGCCGGCCATGTTCGATCCATCCGATAACGTGAACCTGACGGTTCCCGCGTTCAACCCCGTCCCCCACGCTCCACTCGCGGCGTGGCTCGATCCGCTGATGATTGTCGTCGCCCTTGCTCTCGCGGGCTACGCCGTCATCAACGGCCTCAACCTCTACGACGCCTGCAAGGCCATGCGCTGCGGCCAGCCCTGCCGGGCCAAATGGCTCAAATTCCTCGGCTATCTCGCCATCACCACCAAGGCGCTCGTCACGCTGTGACGCCGCCCCTCAGCGCCGCCGGAACCGCTCCACCGCCGCGACCAGGGCCGTGCGGATGCCGGGCTCCAGCGCCGAATGCCCGGCATCGGGCACCACCGTCAGCCGCGCGCGCGGCCAGGCGGTGGCCAGCTCGAAGGCGGTCTCCGCGGGGCAGACCATGTCGTAGCGGCCCTGGATGATCTCGGCCGGCACATGCGCCACGCGGTCCATATGGGCCAGCAGCCCGCCATCGGGCAGGAACAGGTGGTGGGCGAAGTAATGCGCCTCGATCCGCGCCAGCCCCAGGGCGGTGCGGTCCTGCGCGAAGCTCGCCACCGTCTCGGGCGAGGGCAGCAGGGTGGAGCAATTGCCCTCGTACTGGCTCCAGGCCCGGGCCGCCGGCAGGTGGACCTGCGGGTCGGGGTCGGTCAGGCGGCGCAGATAGGCGCCGAGCAGGTCATGCCGCTCGGAGGCGTGGACATGCTCGGCGAAGGACGCCCAGGCGTCGGGGAAGAAGCGGCGCAGCCCGTAGAGGAACCAGTCCACCTCCGCCTCGCGGCCCAGGAACACGCCGCGCAGCACGCAGCCCGTCACCCGGTCCGGATGCGCCTGGGCATAGGCCAGCGCGAGGGTCGAGCCCCAGCTGCCGCCGAACAGCAGCCAGCGTTCGAGCCCGAGGAAGCGCCGCAGCGTCTCGATGTCCTCGACCAGGTGCGGCGTGGTGTTGGCGCGCAACTCCCCGAGCGGCCGGGACCGGCCGGCGCCGCGCTGGTCGAAGATGATGAGCCGCCAGTGCAGCGGGTCGAAGAAGCGCCGATGCACGGCGCCCGCCCCGGCGCCCGGCCCGCCATGCAGGAACAGCACCGGCTGGCCGCGCGGATTGCCCACCTGCTCCCAATACATGACGTGCCCGTCCGAGAGCGGCAGCAGGCCGGTCTCGAAGGGCGCGATGTCGGGAAAGAGGTCGCCGCGCGGCATGGCCCGAATATCCGCGCGGCGGCGCGGGGAAACAAGCCGCTTGCCGCGGGGAAACCGGTGCCCGCGCCGCGAAACACCCGAAGAAGCTCCGATCGCGTCGCGCCCCCTTCGCCAATTCATCACGGATGCCTACCTTGCAGGGGATGGCCGCACCCTCTCCCGCTCCGCACTCCCGGCCCCGCCAGCCGGGCACGCTGGTCTGCGGCGTCTGCGGCACCGAGAGCCGGCAGCAGAGCTTCCGTCCCGCCGCGCCCGAACAGGCGCCCGACCTCGACCTGCGTCCGGGCGAGCCCGTCCGCGGCACCATGGCCCGCTGGCTGCAGCAATGCCCGCATTGCGGCTACGCCGCGCCCGACATCGCGCAGGCCCACCCGGCCGCGGCGCAGGCGGTGGGCGCGGCGAACTTCCGGGCCCTGCTGAACGACGCGGCCCACCCGCCCCTGGCGCGGCGCTTCCTGGCCTGGGCCCTCGTGCTCGAGGAGACGGGGGCGCTGCACGCGGCGGCCGAGGCGACGCTTCAGGCCGCCTGGGTCGCGGATGATTCCGGCCGCGCCGACCTCGCCCGCGCCTGGCGGCTGGAGGCGGTGGCGCTCTGGCGCAGCGGGCCGCCCCTCGACGCCGAGCAGACCGTGCGGGTCGTGGACGCGCTGCGCCGCGCCGGCGCCTGGGACGACGCGGCCACGACGGCGGAGGCCATGCTGCGCGGCGACCCGCCCGAGGCCGTCGGCCAGGTGCTCATGCTCGAGCTGCGGCTGATCGAGCGGCACGATGACGGCCGCCACACCGTGGCCACCGCGCTGCCCCCGCCGTCACGCCGGCCGCACGTGACCCATGGCCGCACGGCGCCGGCCGCGGGCGGGGGCCTGATGGCCTGGGTGAGGAAGCTGTTCCGGCGGGGCTGAGACCGCTTCCGGCCGGGGCCGGGTTACGTTATGCTATAACATGCTCCGCCGGTCCCTGGCCTTCCTCGCCCTCCTTCCGCTGGCCGCGCGGGCTCAGGCGCCGCTGCGCGTGGTGGCCTCCTTCTCGATCCTGGGCGATCTCGCGCGCGAGGTCGGAGGCGAGCGCATCGCCCTGACGATGCTCGCCGGGCCCGACGTGGACGCGCATCACTTCCAGCCCCGTCCCTCCCATGCGGAGGCGCTCAGGGGAGCGGCCGTCGCCATCCGCAACGGCTGGGGCTTCGACCCCTGGTTCGAACGCCTGCTCCGCTCGACGAATTTCCGGGGCGTGCAGGTGACGGCGACCGAGGGCATCACCCCGCTCGAGGCCCGGCCGACGCCCGGCCACAACCACGGCCCGGCGGACCCGCACGCTTGGCAGGACGTGCGCCACGCGGCGCGCTACGCCCGGACCATCGCGGCCGGCCTGGCGCGGGCGGACGCGGCCGGGGCCGCGACCTATCAGGCAGCGGCCGCGGCGTTCTCTACCCGGCTCGATGCCCTCGATGCCTGGGTGCGCGCGCAGGTGGCGACGGTTCCCGAGGCGCGGCGCGTCGTGGTGACGAGCCACGACGCCTTCGCCTATTTCAGCGCGGCCTACGGGGTGCGCTTCCTGGCGCCGCAGGGCGTGGCGAAGCAGGCGGAACCTTCGGCGCAGCAGGTGGCGCAACTGATCCGCCAGATCCGCGGGCAGGGGATCACCGCCGTGTTCCTCGAGAACATGACGAACCCGGCCACGCTGGAGCGGCTGGCGGCCGAGGCCGGCGTGAGGATCCGCGGACGGCTCTTCGCCGACGCGCTGTCAGCGCCGGACGGGCCGGCGCCGACCTATGAGGCGATGATGCGGCACAATGTCGGGCTGATGGTGACCGCGATGCGGGGCTGAAACCCGCAGCTCAGAACTTCAGCCCGGCGAGCCAGAAGAGGAACAGCAGGAAGGCGATCCAGGCGGAACCGTGCAGCATGTAGGCCGGCAGCGACATGGGCGCTTCGTCCCGGGCGCTGGGGCGGCGATTCCGCGGAGTCAGGACGCGTTCGGTCATCGGGGGGCCTCTATGGGTCGCTCAGACCCAACCATGGGTTGTGCCAACTCAGCAATGCGCTCCTCGCACGAAAACAGGTCGCCGCGGTGTCAGGTTAGGTCAGGAAAAGCCGACGACACGCGCCGCGAGCAGCTTGAACGCAGCTTCAGGCCAATTTGTTGCACTGCCATTTCGTGTCCGGCGCTCGTGCCGGAGCCCGGAAGCGCTCACCCGCATAGGTTGTCGAAGCCGGCGCGGCGCGTCCGATGGGCTCCCGGCCGGCGCAGGATGGCCCCGAGCGGCGCCGGTCAGGGCGCGAAGCGACGCTCGACCGCGGCCACGGCCGCCAGGGCGCAACCGCTGCGCGACGCGGCCCAGGCCATGCGCGCGGCCCGGCGCGACCATGCCCCTCCCGATCAGCGCCGCGCCGCGCCGAACTCCACCGCGGCCAGCCGCCCCAGCGCGCCGCGGACGAACAAGGCCGGGTCGGCGAGGTAGGCTTCGGCCATCGGCATCGCATCCGCGCCCCAGAACAGCTCGGATCCGGCGGCGAGAGTCGGCACGCCGAAGACGCCGCGGGCGATGGCCTCCTCGGTCCAGAGCCGCAGCCGCTCCTTCGCGCCCTCGTCCGGGGGCGGCGCTCCGAGGCGCTGGCGCAGCGCCTCGGCCTCCCCGGGGTCCGACGGGTCGCGCCCTTCGCCCCAGATGAAGTCGAACACCGCCCGCACCGCCGGCGCCGGGCTGTCCAGCGCGGCCAGCAGGCGCAGCGCCTCGAGCGACCGGAAGGGGTGTCGGGGCGGAAAGCGCAGGGCGAGGCCCGCCTGCTGCGCCTGGAAGGTGACCAGACGATAGGTGTGCCGCCGCTTCGGCTCGATCTCGGCCGGGCCGAGCTGCCCCCAGTGCTTGAGGATGGCGCCGAACACCACGGGGCGCAGGATGACCGCGCGGCGCGCCGCCAGCCGCTCCACCGCCGGCAGCGCCAGATGCGCGAAGGGCGAGACGGGGTCGAAATACCAGACGAGTTCGGGCATGCCGCGTTCCTTCCCGGGGTGCATGGGCAAGGGAGGCTAGGCGCTGGCGCTCGACACGTCCTCCCTCCGGCGGGAGCAGCAGGCGATTGCGGGGCGCGTGTCGCTGGCGGATGAGCTGCCCGCCGCGCCGCGGCTGATCGCGGGCGCCGATGTCTCGGCCACGCGCTTCGACCCGGACGGACGCGTGTACGCCGCCATGGTCGTCCTCGAGTGGCCATCCCTGCGGGAGGTGGCGCGCGCGGGCACCGTGGAGCGCGCGCCGCTGCCCTACATCCCAGGGCTGCTCGGCTTCCGCGAGATCCCGGCGCTGCGGGCCTGCTGGGACGCCTTGCCCGCGAAGCCGGAGCTGATCTTCGTGGACGGCATGGGGATCCTGCATCCCCGCCGCTGCGGCATCGCGAGCCATCTCGGCGTCGTGCTCGACGTGCCGACGATCGGGGTGGGCAAGTCGCGCCTCGTCGGCGATCCCGCGGGCCCGCTGCCCGACACGGCCGGCGCGAGCGTGGAGCTGCGCGTCGGCGGGGAGGTCCGGGGCGCGCTGCTGCGCAGCAAGCCGAGGGCCAACCCGCTCTGGATCTCGCCCGGCCACCGCGTCTCGGTCGCGGGGGCGCTCGGATGGGTGCGGGCGACGCTGCGCGGCTACCGCCTGCCGGAACCGACGCGCCTCGCGCATCTCGCGGCGGGGGCCGTGCGGCGGGGCTGATACCCGCGCCGCCCGTCCTGAGCTACACGGCGTCCCATGCATCGCTTGTGGATCGCGGCCGGCGCGCTGACCGGGCTGAAGGCCGTGGGCTGGTCGGCCTGGGCGGCCCATGCCGGGCCGCGCGTGCTGGCGCCCGCCGAACTCGCGATGCTCGGCACCGCGCTGCAGACGATGGGCTGGCACGCCCCCGCCCTCATCGCCGCCGCCCTCTGGGCGGAGCGGCGCGGCCGCCTCGCCCATGCCGGCTGCGGCCTGCTGCTCGCGGGGCTGATCCTCTTCGCCGGGGCGCTCTTCTGCCGCGCCCTCTGGGGCGTGTCGCTCGGCTTCGTGGCGCCGCTCGGCGGCCTGACGCTGATGGCCGGCTGGGCGGTGCTGGCCGCCTCGGCCGTCCGGCGGTGATCCGCAGCGCCTACCTGGCGGCCGAGGGGTTCGAGCAGCCGCTGGAGGAGGAACTGGCCCGGGCCGGCGTCCGCATCGCGTGGCATGGCCGCCTCGCCCTCGCCGACGCCCCAGCCCGCCCCTGCGCCTGGGCGCTGGAGGTGTGGGACGCGCCGGTCGAGCTGCCCGCTCCCTCGGTGAAGGCGGCGGCCGACGCGCTGCGCGCGATCCAGCGCAACTGGGCGCTGGTGCCCACGGCGCATCACCGCCGCGCCGCCCTCATCGCCGAGCGGTTGCCGCCGGTGAAGGCGCGGCCGCTCGTGTTCCCTGAACCGGCGCCGACCGGCCATCTCGGCGGCTGGACGCTGCTCGCCCCCGATGTGGTGCTGGCCTCGCCCACCAAATCCTCGCCCTTTGCGGGCGGGGAGGTCCGCTTCGTCGAGGACCGGGAGGGCCCGCCCTCGCGCGCCTATCTCAAGCTGTGGGAGGGGCTGACGCGCGCGGGCCGCCACCCGGTGCCGGGGGAGCGCTGCCTGGACCTCGGGGCCTCGCCCGGCGGCTGGACCTGGGTGCTGGCGAAGCTCGGCGCCGAGGTGACCGCGGTGGACAAGGCGCCGCTCGACTCGCGGATCGCCGCCATGAAGGGCGTCGCCTGGCGCCAGGAGAGCGCCTTCGCCCTCGCGCCCGAGCCGGCGGACTGGCTGTTCTCCGACGTGATCTGCTACCCGGCGCGGCTGCTCGCGCTGGTGCGGCGCTGGATCGCGGCGGGCTGCGTGCCGCGGATGCTCTGCACCGTGAAGTTCCAGGGCGCGACGGACCACGAGAGCGCCGAGGCCTTCGCCGCCATCCCCGGCGGCCGGCTGTTCCACGCCGCCCACAACAAGCACGAGCTGACCTGGGTGTGGGAGCGGCCCTGACCGCTCCCCTCGGCCTCTACCGCTGCGGGTCCTTGGGCAGCGTCGGCAGCGACCGCAGCTCCCCGCTCTCCACGCTGTCGAGCGCCTGGCGCAGCACGGAGGCGATGGAACGGTCGTCCATGGTGCGGGAGAGCAGGCCGAGCGCCCCGCCCAGCAGGGCGGAGGCCGCCGAGATCGGGGCGATGTTCTGCTCCAGCATGTACTCGATCGCCTTGTCCACGACCGAACCCGCGTGGCTCAGATCCTCGGGGGCTTGCTGCTCCGATTCCGTATGCATCCCGGCACCTCCAACTGTTGCGGCGCCAGATGGGGCGAAGCGCGGCGGGCTGAAAGGCCGCCTGCCTTACGACTTCGTCATCTCTCCCAGAACGCGGGCCGAGCGTGACCGGTCGAACCCGGCCTCGGCCTCGGCGCGGGCGGCCGCCTCGGCGGCGGCGACGGCCTCGCTCTGGCGGCGCCACATCTCGGCGTAGAGGCCGCCCTCGGCGATCAGCCCGGCATGGGTCCCGCGCTCCGCCACGCGTCCCGCCTCCAGCACGATGATCTCGTCCGCTTCCACCACGGTCGAGAGGCGGTGCGCGATGACGAGCGTCGTGCGGCCCTGCGCCACGCCCCGCAGCGCGGCCTGGATCTCCTGCTCGGTCCGCGTGTCGAGGGCGCTCGTCGCCTCGTCGAGGATGAGGATGCGCGGGTTCTTGAGGATGGTCCGCGCGATCGCGACGCGCTGCTTCTCGCCGCCCGAGAGCTTCAGCCCGCGCTCGCCGACCCGCGTCCTGTAGCCGTCCGGCAGCTTGAGGACGAAGTCGTGCACCTGCGCGAGCTTGGCGGCCTCGATCACCTCCTCCTCGCTCGCGCCCGGGCGGCCGTAGGCGATGTTGTAGGCGATGGTGTCGTTGAACAGCACCGTGTCCTGCGGGACGACGCCGATCGCCTGGCGCACGCTGTCCTGCGTCACGTCGCGGATGTCCTGCCCGTCGATCCGCACCGCGCCGCCGGTGACGTCGTAGAAGCGGAACAGCAGGCGGGAGATGGTGGATTTGCCGGCCCCTGTCGGCCCGACGATCGCCAGCATCTTCCCGGGCGGCACCTCGAAGCTGACGCCGTGCAGGATCTCCCGGTCCGGGCGGTAGTGGAACTTCACCGCCTCGAACTCGACGCGGCCCGCACCGGCTGAGAGGGCCGGCGCGCCGGGCTTGTCCTGCACCTCGCGGGGCACATCCAGCAAGGAGAACATCTCATCCATGTCGGTGAGGCCCTGCTTGATCTCGCGATAGGCGAAACCGAGGATGTTCAGCGGCAGGTAGAGCTGGATGAGGTAGGTGTTCACCATGACGAAGTCGCCCACCGTCATGGTCCCGGCGGCGATGCCGTGGCCCGCCAGCAGCATGACGAGGGTGAGGCCCGCCGCCATGATCGTCGCCTGGCCGGCGTTGAGCATGTTCAGCGTCGTCTCGCTGCGGGCGTAGGCGCGCTCGTAGCGCGTCATGCTCTCGTCGTAGCGGCGCCCCTCGTGGCGCTCGTTGTTGAAGTACTTGACCGTCTCGTAGTTCAGCAGGCTGTCCACCGCCTTGGTGTTCGCCTCCTGGTCGGTCTCGTTCATCTGGCGGCGGAACTTCAGGCGCCAGTTCGTGAACAGCAGGGTGAAGGCGACGTAGAGCCCGATCGTGGCCAGGATGACCGCGGCGAAGCGCCAGTCGAACAGGATCCACAGCAGCACGCAGACGAACAGGATCTCGACGATGGTCGGCAGGATGTTGAACAGCATGAAGTTCAACACCACCGCGATGCCGCGCACGCCGCGCTCGATCACGCGCGACAGGCCGCCCGTCGCGCGGTCCATGTGGAACCGCATCGAGAGCTCGTGCAGGTGCTTGAACACCGAGAGCGCGACGCGCCGCCCGGCACGGGCCTGCACCTTGGCGAAGACGGCGTTGCGCAGCTCGTTGAAGGCGGCCGCCATGACGCGCATCAGCCCGTAGCCGATGACGAGCGCGATGGGGATCGCGGCCAGCGCCAGCGCCCCGTTCTGCGGCGCGAGCGCATCCACGGCGCGGGCGTAGACGATCGGCACCAGCACGTTGGCGGCCTTCGCCACGACGAGGAACGCCACGGCCAGCACCACGCGGATGCGCAGCCCGCGCTCATCCCCTTCCTGATCGCGGGGCCACAGATAGGGCAGGATCGAGCGGAAGGTGCGGAGGTGGTTTTCCCCGCCGGTGGGACCCATGGTGGCTCCGTCGCCGCGCGCGCGAACTCGTCTCATGTTGAACGATGTGGAACGGATCCGGCGGCTTGGGAATGGCGCAGCGGACCCGCTTCTGCCACATGGCGGGGATGACATCGGGCTTCGGCCGGCACATCGCGGCCTGCAACAACACCCCTTCCCCCGCCGGGCTGCTTCCCTTCCGCCTCGGCGAGGCGCAGGTCGGCTGGGTCCACCCCGACACCGGCCGGGCCCTGACCTTCTTCCCGCGGGACGTGCATTTCGACGGACGAGGCGTCACCCTGGCGGGCCGGCTGCGCAGCCCCGGCCAGTGGAGCGACGCGCTGGCCACGCTCGGCCGGCACCTGGCAGACCGCGGCATCGGCCGCGTCCGGGGCGAGCTGTTCGACATCCGCGAGCACCGGGACGGCGCCGTCCTCGGCACGCTGGACCGGGGGATGGTCCCGGTCTTCGGCGTCATCGGCCAGGGCGTGCACCTCAACGGCCTCGTCCGGCGGGCGGACGGGCTGCATGTCTGGGTGGGGGTGCGCAGCCGCACCAAGGCGGTGGCACCCGGACAGCTCGACAACATCGTGGGGGGCGGCATCCCGGCCGGGCTGACGCCCGAGCAGACGCTGTTTAAGGAAGCCGAGGAGGAGGCCGCCATCCCGGCCGCCCTGGCCGCCGAGGCCCGGCCGGTGGGCCGCGTCTCCTACATCCTGACCAACGCCGAGGGGCTGCGGCGCGACGTGCTGCACTGCTTCGACCTCGACCTGCCGGAGAGCTTCACCCCCCGCCCCAACGACGACGAGGTGGAGCGGTTCGAGCTCTGGCCGGCCCGGCGCCTGCTGGAGGCCGTGCGGGACGGGGACGGGGTGAAGTTCAACGTGAACCTCGTGCTGATCGACCTCTTCCTGCGCGAAGGGCTGATCGACCCGGCCTCGGCCGAGGGCCGGGCGCTCCGCGCCGGGCTGGATCAGGGGCCTTGAAGGGGCGGGCCCGGCGCGGCAGCTTCCCGCCCATGCGATGCGCGCTCGCCCTGCTCGCCGCCCTGTGCCCGGCCGGGCCGGCGCTTGCCCAGGGGCAGGGCCTCGGCACCTTCTGCAACGGGCGCCTGGCGGTGGACAGCGCCCGCAGCGAGCCGCTGGCGGACGGGGCGGCGGTGCAGCACGTGCTGCAGCTTCGCAACCTGCTGCCCTTCCCGCTGCGCTACCAGCTTCCCGAGTCTCCCATGATGGCCGCGAGCATCCCCGACCTGACGCCGCCGCCGAGCCCCGCCCCGCCATCCGTCGGCGGCCCGGCACTTCCCGGCCTGGGCGGCGGCGGCGCGGCGGTCACCGGCCCGGGCGGAGGCGG
>JAIEOO010000397.1 GCA_019750475.1 Acetobacteraceae bacterium
CGGCTCGGCGCTGCCGCCCGCCGCATCGTGGCAGCCGCCGCGCCGGCCTTCCCGGGCGGCGAACCGGGCGCCGGCGAGGTCGCGCTCGACATCCTCCGGTCCCGCGGCGCTCCGCTCCTGGCCCGTCGGCGATGCGCGGTTCCGGCTGTCGCCGCCCGGTTCCATCCCGGGAGCCGCTGAGCGGCGCCGTGCGACCGGCCGTCGCGGCCGCCCTTGCCACCGAAACGTTATTATATAACGTTACGGCGTCCATCCCGGGTGTCCCATGCGCCGCGCCACGCTCCTCCTCACCGCCCTGCTCCCTTTCAGCCCCGCCGCGGCTCAGACGCCGCCGGCCACGGCGGAGCTGCCGGAAATGGTGGTCCGCGCCGTGCGCCTCGATGCCGTGCGCAACGCCATCTCCCCCACCCTCGGCACCAACGTCCTGACGCTCGACCGCCGCGCCATCGAGAACCTGCCGCAGGGCGCCGACGCGCCCCTCCAGGAGCTTCTGCTGCGCGCCCCCGGCGTGGTGCGGGACAGCTTCGGCGAGATCCACATCCGCGGCGAGCACCGGAACCTCCAGTACCGCGTCAACGGCGTGACCCTGCCCGAGGGCATCCAGGGCTTCGGCGCCTTCCTCGACGCGCGGGCGGTGCGCTCCTTCTCGTTGCTGACCGGCGCCCTGCCCGCGCAGTTCGGCTACCGCACCGGCGCCGTCGTGGACCTGACGCTGCGCTCCGGCGCCGCCGATCCGGGCGGCTGGGTCAGCGCCTACGGCGGCAGCCGCTCCAGCTTCCAGCCCAGCGCCGGCTATGCCGGCATCTTCGGCGGCTGGGACGTCTTCGCCACGGGGACCTTCCGCCAGACCTCCCAGGGGATCGAGCCGCCGACCGGCTCGCTGAACTCGGTCCACAACCGCTCGGAGCAGCTGCGCGGCCTGTTGAGCATCTCCCGCCCCATCGGGGACCAGTACCGCCTGTCCGTCATCGCCGGCGCCTCGGCCAACCGCTTCCAGATCCCCAACGTCCCGGGCGTGCCGGTCGCGTTCCCCGTCCTCGGCGCGTTCGACAGCGCCACCCTCCGCTCCCGCCAGTGGGAACGCAACGCCTTCGGGATCGCGGCGCTCCAGGGCTCGGCCGGCGAGGTGGACTGGCAGGTCGCCGCCTTCGCCCGGCAATCCTCCATTCACCACCTGCCCTCCGGCACGGCGGAACTCGCCTTCAACGGCGTGTCGAGCGACGTGCGCCGCCGCTCCGTCGCCGGCGGCATCCAGGCCGACGCGAGCTGGCGCGCGCACCCCGACCACACCCTCCGCTTCGGCCTGATGTCCATGGTCGAGCGCAGCCAGGCGATCAACCGCAGCACCGTCCTGCCGCTCGACGCCGATGGCGAGTCGCTGGACGAGCCCTTCGTGATCGGCGACCGCCGCAGCCGCACCGGCTGGCTCCACGCCCTCTACATCCAGGACGAGTGGCGGGTGACGGATCGGCTGACGCTCAATTTCGGCCTGCGCGGCGACGTCGCCGACCAGGCGGTCCGCGCAAGCCAGCTCTCGCCCCGCGTGAACGCCGTCTGGCGCCCGCTCGAGGGCACGACGCTCACCGCCGGCTACGCGCGCCACTTCACGCCGCCGGCGCAGGAGCTGATCGCGCCCGACACGCTCTCCCGCTTCGCCGGCACCACGGCGGCGCCCGAGATCTTCCGCGCCGACCTGCCGCGGCCCGAGCGCAGCCACGCCCTCTCCGTCGCCGTCTCGCAGCGCGTGCTGCCGCGGCTGACGGTGGGGGCCTCAGGCTGGCTGAAATTCGCGGAAGACATGCTCGACCTCGGGCAGTTCGGCCGGGCCCTCGTCTTCACGCCCTTCAACTACCGCGACGGCCGGACCCGCGGCGTCGAGGTGAACGCGCAATGGCGCGGCGACAGCTGGGACCTCTTCGGCAGCATCACCCATTCCCGCGCGGAGGGGCGCGGCATCCGCTCCTCGCAGTTCAACTTCGAGCCGGAGGAGATCGCCTACGCCGCCCGGCGCTACGTCCGCACCGACCACGACCAGGCGCTCACGGCCAGCTTCGGCGCGGGCTGGCGCCCCTGGGAGGGCGCGCGCCTCTCGGCCACGGGCTATTACGGATCGGGGCTGCGCCGCGGCTTCGCGAACAGCGAGAAGATGCCGGACCACGTCACCTTCAACCTCGGCTTCGCCCAGGATGTGCGCCTGCCCGACGCGGGCCTGTGGACCGCGCGGCTCGACATCCTGAACCTGACGGATCGTCGGGTGCCGCTGCGCGACGGCAGCGGCATCGGCGTCGGCGCGCCGCAGTTCCTGCCGCGCTTCGCGGTGCTCGGCGGCCTCGCGCGCGCCTTCTGAGGCGCGCCCGAACACGAGGCGCGCCGGGTCAGGCCGCCTTGGCGGAATAGGCAGCCTCGATCATCGCCCCGGCGAGGCCACCATAGGCCGTGGCCCAGGCCTCGCGCACGGCGGGGGTGAAGGCCGTCCCCAGCCCCTGGCCGAGCGTCCAGAGCAGCGCCGCGCCGACGCTGCCGTAATGCGCGGGCCGCACGCCGTAGCCGACGTGACGGATCGCGAGGTCGCGCGCCGCCGGCATCAGCGCCTCCGGCTTGTTGAGGCTGCCCACGACGAAACCCAGCGCCTGCATCAGCTTGCGGCCCTGCGCTGCCATGTCGCTATGGGCGAAGAGCGGCCGCAGCGCCGGGTCCTCCTCGAAGAGCCGGCCGTAGAACAGCGCGGCCGCCTGGTCGGCGATGGGCACCACCGCGGCGAAGCTCTTCTGCACGAGCGCGATCTGTTCGGGGGTCATGGCCGGCTCTCCTCTGCCTGGGACGCCGGACCCTACGCAGTCTCCGTCGCCGGACGGTGCCGCGCCGTGTCGCGTCTGTCGCGGTGGACCGGCGGCCCGCCCGGCGGCATACCGCCGGCGAGGAGAACGTCCATGAACCGCCGCCACCTGCTGGCCCTGCCCCTGCTCGCCCCCGGAATCGCCGCCGCTCAGCCGGAATGGCGCCCGTCGCGCCCCATGCGCCTCATCATCCCCTTCGCGCCGGGCGGCACCAACGACATCCTCGGCCGCCTGGTAGCGGACGGGCTGTCGCAGCGCCTCGGCCAGCCTGTGGTGGTGGAGAATCGCGGCGGGGCGGGCGGGGTGCTGGGCTCCGACATCGTCGCCAAGGCGCCGCCCGACGGGCATACGCTGCTGCTCGGCGGCTCGGGCAGCCTCGTCATCACCTCCTTCGTGCACCAGCGCCTGCCCTACGATCCCGTCGCCGATTTCGCCCCGATCGGGCTGTTCGGCTCGGGCGACAACGTCGTGGTCGTCCATCCCGGCCTGCCGGTCGCCAACCTGCGGGAGCTGCAGGCGGTGGCCCGCCGCGCGAATCCGCCGCTCACCTTCGCCTCGCCCGGCGTCGGCAGCACCGGCCACGCGGCGGGCGCGATGATCGTGCAGGCCCTCGGCGTCGAGATGGAGCACATCCCCTATCGCGGCACGGGCCCGGTGCTGACGGACCTCGTCGCGGGGCGGGTGCAGGTCTTCACCAACGCGCTGGCCCCCATGGCGCCGCAGGTCCGGGCCGGGCAGCTCCGCCCCATCGCGCTCGCCGGGAGGCGCCGCAACGCCGCCCTGCCCGAGTTGCCCACCGCCGCCGAGCAGGGCTTTCCCGAGATTCAGGCCGCGACCTGGTTCGCGCTGTTCGCCACCGGCGGCTCCCCGCCCGCGGCGATCGCCGCCATCCACGCGGCGCTCCATGCGACCGTGAACGAGCCCGAGGCCCGCCGCCGCTTCGAGGAGGGGGGCGTGGATGTGGAGCTGAGCGACAGCCCGGCCGATTTCGCCCGCTTCTACCTCGCCGAGCGCGAGCGCTGGGGTGCCGTCGTCCGGCGCGGCAACATCCGGGCCGAGTAGGCGGTCAGGCGGCCTCGGTCGCCGCCGCGCGCATCACCTCCGCCAGGGTCGAATACACCTCGACCCAGGCGGCCCGCAGCTCCGGCGTGAAGCCTTCGCCCAGCCCCTGCTCCAGCGTCCAGAGCAGGGCGGTCCCGACGCTGTCGTATTGCGCGAGCGTCACGCCGTAGCCCACATGCCGCTGCGCCAGATGCTGCGCCGCCGGCACCAGCGATTCCGGCCGGTAGAGCATGCCCACCAGGTAGCCCAGCGTCGCCATCAGCTTCTGGCCTTGCAGGTCCAGGTCGCTCCTCTGGAACAAGCGGCGCGAGCCGGGGTCGATCTCGAACAGCCGACCGTAGAACAGCGCGGCGGCCTGGGGCGCGATCGCCGCGACCCGCGGGAAGCTCTCCTGAACGAGTTCGATGCTCTCGCGACGCATGGGCCCAACCTTCCGTCAGGGTTGTCCTAGCGCAAGCGCAGCCCGTCGGCCAACCGGGCCACGCCGTTGCGCCCCCCGGTCCGCCGGGCTACCCCCGCGCGCCCATGACCCTCCGCCTGTCGGATTTCGACTACCCCCTGCCGCCCGAGCTGGTCGCGCAGGAACCCATCCGCCCGCGCGACGCGGCGCGGCTGCTGGAGGTGCGCGCCGACGGGCTCGCGGACCGCGGCGTGCTCGACCTGCCCGCCTGCCTGCGCCCGGGCGACGTCATGGTGGTGAACGACACCCGCGTCATCCCCGCGCGCCTGCACGGCCGGCGCGGCGAGGCGCGCGTGGAGATCATGCTGAACCGCGCCGAAGGCGACGGCACCTGGCACGCCCTGATCCGCAACGCCCGGCGCCTCCGCCCCGGCGACGAGGTGGCCATCGAGGGCGCCGACATCGCGGCCCGCGTCGTGGAAAAGTTCGAGGGCGGCGCCGCCCGCCTCGATTTCGGGCCGGACCCCGACAAGCTCGCCGCCGCCCTGGCCCAGGCCGGCGAGATCCCCCTGCCCCCCTACATCCACCGCGAAGGCGGGCTGCGCCCCGAGGATGCCGAGGACTACCAGACGGTCTTCGCCGCCCGCCCCGGCGCCGTCGCCGCCCCGACCGCCAGCCTGCACTTCACCCCGCGCCTGCTCGCGGCGCTGGAAGCCCGCGGCATCCGGCGCGCCACCGTCACGCTCCATGTCGGCGCCGGCACCTTCCTGCCGGTGCGGGACGACGACCCGCTGAAGCACAAGCTCCATTCCGAATGGTGCGAACTGACGCCGGAGGCCGCCGCCACCGTCAACGCCGCCCGCGCCGACGGGCGCCGCATCCTGGCCTGCGGCACCACCGCGCTCCGCCTGCTCGAGACGGCGGCCCGCGGCATCTCCGACCCGCGCGCGCCCATCCCGCCCTTCCGGGGCCTCACCGACCTCTACATCCTGCCCGGGTTCGATTTCCGGGCCGCGGACCTGCTCATGACGAACTTCCACCTGCCGAGATCCACGCTGCTCATGCTCGTCTCGGCCTTCGCCGGGACGCGCCGCATGCGCGCCGCCTACGCGCACGCGGTGCAGGCCCGCTACCGCTTCTTCTCCTACGGCGATGCGTCCCTCCTGCACCGCTGCGCGGAGGACCTGCCGTGACCCTCTCCTGGAGACGCCTCGGCCAGGACGGCGCCGCCCGGGCCGGCGTGCTCTCGACCGCGCATGGCGAGGTCGAAACCCCGGTCTTCATGCCGGTCGGCACCGCCGGCACGGTGAAGGGCATGACGGCCGATGCCGTGCGCGCGACCGGCGCGCGCATGATCCTCGGCAACACCTACCACCTGATGCTGCGCCCGACCGCCGAGCGCGTCGCGCGCCTCGGCGGGCTGCACCGGATGGTGGACTGGCACGGGCCGATCCTCACCGATTCCGGCGGCTTCCAGGTCATGTCGCTCGCCGGGCTGCGCAAGCTCGACGCCGACGGCGTCACCTTCCAGTCGCATGTGGACGGCTCGAAGCATCGCCTCACGCCCGAACGCAGCGTCGAGATCCAGCACCTGCTCGGCGCCGACGTCACCATGTGCTTCGACGAATGCACGCCCTACCCGGCGACGCATGAGCAAGCCGCATCTTCGATGCGCCTCTCCATGCGCTGGGCCGAACGCTCCCGCCGGGCCTTCGTCCCGCGCGAGGGCCACGGCCTCTTCGGCATCGTCCAGGGCAGCACCTATGACGACCTGCGCGCCGAGAGCGTCGCGTCCCTCACCGCCATCGGCTTCGAAGGCTACGCGGTGGGCGGCCTCGCCGTCGGCGAGGGCCAGGCGGAGATGCTGCGCGTCCTCGGCGTCACCGTGCCGCTCCTGCCGCAGGACAAGCCCCGCTACCTCATGGGCGTCGGCATGCCATCGGACCTGCTGCGCAGCGTCCGCCACGGCATCGACATGTTCGACTGCGTCATCCCGACGCGCTCCGGCCGCATGGGCCGCGCCTACACCAGCCGCGGGAACCTCAACCTCCGCAACGCGCGCCACGCCGACGACGGCGGCCCGCTCGACCCCGACTGCGGCTGCCCGGCCTGCACGCGCCATTCGCGCGCCTACATCCACCACCTCCTGAAATGCGAGGAGATGCTGGGACCGATGCTGCTCACCTGGCACAACATCCAATACTACCAGGACCTCATGGCCCGGATGCGCCGCGCCATCCTCGCCGGCCGCTTCGAGGACGAAGCCGCCGCCATCGAACAAGGCTGGGAGACCCCCACGTGACCGCCAAGACCGACGTCAGCGGCCTGACCATGCTCGGCCGCGAAACCCGTGCGCCCCAATCCCCGGACGAAGCCACCCTCGAACGCGTGCCCAACCCCCACCCGGGCACCCTCTACTGCGTGCGCTTCACCGCACCCGAATTCACCTCGCTCTGCCCGCTCACCGGCCAGCCCGACTTCGCGCACCTCGTCATCGACTACGTCCCGCAGGACTGGCTGGTCGAAAGCAAGAGCCTCAAGCTCTTCCTGACGAGCTTCCGCAACCACGGCGCCTTCCACGAAGCCTGCACCGTGGACATCGCCAAACGCCTCGTCGAAACCCTCAGCCCCACCTGGCTGCGCATCGGCGGCTACTGGTACCCGCGCGGCGGCATCCCCATCGACGTGTTCTGGCAAACCGGCACACCACCCGACGGCACATGGATCCCGGCGCAGGACGTGCCGGGGTACCGCGGGCGAGGGTAGCGAGGCGGGGGCTCTGCCCCCGCCTCGCTACCCCACCGACGGCCGCCGCCCGCGCGTGCCGTTCGCCTGTTCCACCGCGTGGCCGGTCGCGAGCACGAGGTCGTCCTGCCACGGGCGGCCGATGAGTTGCACGGCGACGGGCAGGCCGTGTTCGCCGAAGCCGGAGCAGATGGTGAGGGCCGGCCAGCCGGTCAGGTTGAACGGGATGGTGAAGTTCGGCTTCTCGAGGCTCGCCCATTTCGGCACCTCGCGGATCTTGGGGGCTTCGCCGGGTTGGGCGGCGGTGAGGAGGATGTCCACGCCGTCCATCGCGGCCGCGGCGCGGCGCGTGAGTTCGCGGCGCTTGCGCTGGGCCTGGACGTAGTCGCCGGCGGAGAGCAGCCCGCCGAGGGCGAGGCGCCCGCGCAGGAATTCGCCGTAGAGTTCGGGGCGCTCGCGCATCCAGTGCTCGTGGATGGCCCAGGCTTCGGCCGTCAGGGCCACCCAGCCCGCGGCGTTCCACTCCTGCAGCGGGGGGAGCGTGACGTCGCGGATGGTGCAGCCGGCGTCGCGCAGAATGCGGATCGTGTCTTCGATGCCCTGGAGCGTGGCGGCGCTGACCGGGTTGTCGCGCTCGTGGAAGTGGCGGATCACGCCGATGGTGCGGCCCTTCAGCGGCTGGTTGAGCGCGCCGGTAAGGTCGGGCGCGGGCCGGTCGGCGCTGCCGGGGTCGGCCGGGTCGTGCCCCGCCATGGCCTGGAGCAGGATGGCGCAGTCCTCGGCGGTCCACGCCATGGGCCCCGCATGGTCCATGCTCTGCGCGAGCGGGAGGATGCCCGCGCGGGAGCAGAGGCCGTAGGTCGGCTTGATGCCGGCGATGCCGCAGAGCGCCGCGGGGCCGCGGATGGAGCCGCCGGTGTCGCTGCCCGTGCCCCCGAGCACGAGGCCGGCGGCGACGGCCGCGCCCGTGCCGGAGGAGGATCCGGCGGTGAAGCGCTCCGTGTCCCACGGGTTGCGCGCCGGCGGCCAGGGCAGGTCGAAGGACGGGCCGCCGAAGGCGAATTCGTGGGTGGCGAGCTTGCCGAGCAGCACGACGCCGGCCTCCGCCAGCTTCGTGACGGTGAAGGCGTCGCGCGCCGGGACGTGGTCGCGGAGCTGCGCGGAATGCGCCGTCGTGGCGAGGCCGGCCGTCGAGTAGATGTCCTTGTGGCCGAAGGGGATGCCGTCGAGCGGCCCGCACAGCGCGCCGCTCATCTGCCGCGCTTCGGCCGCGCGCGCCTCGGTGAGCGCGTGGTCCTCCGTCACGGCGATGAAGGCGTGCAGCTTGGGGTCGAGCGCCTTCACCCGCGCGAGGCAGTCGCGCGTGAGTTCGACGGGCGAGAGCTTCTTCGCCGCGATGTCGCGCGCGGCCGCGGCGATGGTCGGGATCATGCCCGGTCCTCCAGCGGGCGGAACACGAAGCCCGGTTCTTCCGCGAGGGCCGGTTCGGGCGTGCGCAGCAGGTCGAGCATGGCGCGCAGCTTCGCGTGGGCGTGGCGCAGATCCTCGGCTTCCGCGGGCGGCAGCTTCAGCCCGGCCTGGTCGAGCAGCGTGGCGAAGACGTCGGGCGGCAGCGGATCTGACATGATCACTCCGTAATCTTGTGCGGCTGCGAAGAGTGTGACCGCGCTTGCGCCGCGCGCAAGCCGGGGTCTAGCCTCCCCGACAAAGAGCGTTGGGGAAGCGTGCATGAAGGTCGGTGACGCCATCGCGGCGATCATGAAGCGCGAGGGCATTGGCATCCTCACGGGCTATCCCGTGAATCACCTCATCGAACACGCGGCCGCCATCGACATCCGCCCCGTCATGGTCCGGCAGGAGCGCATCGGGCTGCACATGGCCGACGCGATCAGCCGCGTGACGAGCGGCCGGACGCTGGGCGCCTTCTGCATGCAGCACGGCCCGGGCGCGGAGAACGCCTATGGCGGCGTCGCGCAATGCTTCGGCGAGAGCGTGCCGGTGCTGGTGATGCCGATGGGCTATCCGCGGCGCCTCGCGCATGTGCCGCCGAACTTCAACTCGACCGTGCAGATGCGCGGCATCGCGAAGAGCACCGAGGCCGTGATGGCCGCGGCCGAGGTGCCCAACATCATGCGGCGTGCCTTCGCGCGGCTGAAGAACGGCCGCGGCGGGCCGGTGGTGGTCGAGATCCCGACCGACATGTTCGCCGAGGGCATGCCGGAGAACTGGGACTACACCCCCGCCGTGCGCACCCGCGCCGCGCCCGATCCGGTGGATGTCCGCCGCGCGGCGGCGATGCTGGTCGGGGCGAAGCGCCCCGTCATCTATGCCGGCACCGGGGTGCACTGGGCCCGCGCCTGGCCGCAGCTTCGCGCGCTGGCGGAGTTGCTGGCCGCGCCCGTGACGACGAGCCTCGGCGGCAAGTCTTCCTTCCCCGAGGATCATCCGCTCTCGCTCGGCTCCGGCGGCCTCGCCATGCCGAAGCCGGTGCGGCACTTCCTCGACGCGGCCGACGTCATCCTCGGCATCGGCTGTTCCTTCACCGAGACCAGCTTCGGCGTGAAGATGCCGGCCCAGGGCAAGCCCGGCGGCCCCCGCTTCATCCACGCCACGCTCGACCCCGACCACCTCGACAAGGATGTGCGCTGCGACGTCGGCCTGGTGGGGGATGCCGCGCTCGTGCTCGAGGATCTGCTGGCGGAGCTGCGCGGCCAAGTGAAGGAGGCGCGGGACGCGCAGGCCGTTTCGCGCGAGATCGCCGCCATCCGCGATCCCTGGCTGGCGGAGTGGGCCGCCAAGCGCGACAGCAACGACGCGCCGCTCAACCCCTACCGCGTGCTGCGCGACCTGTGGCGCACGGTGGACCCCGACAACACCATCATCACGCATGACGCGGGCAGCCCGCGCGACCAGCTCTCGCCCTTCTGGGTCAGCCGCACGCCGCTCTCCTACCTGGGGTGGGGCAAGACGACGCAGCTCGGCTACGGGCTCGGCCTCGCCATGGGCGCGAAGCTCGCGGCGCCCGACAAGCTCTGCATCAATGTCTGGGGCGACGCGGCCATCGGCTTCACGGGCATGGATTTCGAGACCGCGGTGCGCGAGCGCATCCCGATCCTGTCCATCCTGCTCAACAACTTCTCCATGGCGATCGAGCTGAAGATCATGGCGCTCAGCACGGAGAAGTACCGCACCACCGACATCAGCGGCGACTACGCCGCCATGGCCCGCGCCTTCGGCGGCCATGGCGAGCGCGTGGAGACGCCCGACCAGATCATCCCCGCGATCCAGCGCGGCATCCGCGCGACGCAGGAGGGCAAGCCGGCGCTGGTCGAGTTCATCACCTCCAAGGAAACCCAGGTGTCGCGCCAATGAGGGCGACCACCGACACGCCCTTCGGAGGGTCCCGCTAGCATGGCCAGCGTCGAGATCCGCGACGTCCGCAAGAACTTCGGCTCCACCGCCGTGCTGCACGGCGTCTCCGTGGACATCGAGGATGGCGAGTTCGTCGTCCTCGTCGGGCCCTCGGGCTGCGGGAAATCCACCCTGCTCCGCATGCTCGCGGGGCTCGAGAACATCACCGGCGGCGAGATCGCCATCGGCGGGCGCGTGGTGAACACCGTCCCGCCGAAGGACCGGGACATCGCCATGGTGTTCCAGAACTACGCGCTCTACCCGCACATGACGGTGCGGCAGAACATGGCCTTCTCCATGAAGCTCGCCAAGGCCTCGAAGGAGGTGCAGGAGCAGGAGGTCCAGCGGGCGGCCCGCATCCTCGGCCTCGAAGCGCTGCTCGACCGCTACCCGCGCCAGCTCTCGGGCGGGCAGCGGCAGCGCGTCGCCATGGGCCGCGCCATCGTCCGCGACCCGCAGGTGTTCCTGTTCGACGAGCCGCTTTCCAACCTCGACGCCAAGCTGCGCGTGCAGATGCGCTCCGAGATCAAGGAGCTGCACCAGCGCCTCAAGGTGACGACGGTCTACGTCACGCATGACCAGATCGAGGCCATGACCATGGCCGACAAGATCGTGGTGATGGAGCTCGGCCATATCCGCCAGGCGGGCCCGCCGCTCGAGCTGTACGACCGGCCGCAGAACCTCTTCGTCGCGGGCTTCATCGGCAGCCCGGCGATGAACTTCATCCAGGGCGCCGTCGGGCCGCACGCCTTCCACGCCGAGGACGGCACCGAATGGCCGCTGCCGCCGCAGCCGGTCCGGCCGGGTCCCGCCGTCTACGGCATCCGCCCCGAGCATTTCCGCCTCGACCCCGAGGGCATGCCGGCGCGCGTGGCCCTCGTCGAACCCATGGGCAGCGAGACGCTCGTCGCCATGCGGATCGGCGACACGCCGGTCCAGGGCGTCTTCCGCGAACGCATCGCCGCCCGGCCCGGCGACACGCTCCCCGTCAGTCCTGACGCCGCCCTCGTGCACCTCTTCGACAAGGAGAGCGGGCAGCGCCTGTAACCACAACCAGGAGGAAGGAACAGGAAATGGCGTTCAACATCACCCGCCGCGATTTTTCGTCCCTGGGGGCGGCCCTCGGCGCGGGGCTCGCCGGCGCGCCCGCCTTCGCACAATCCAACATCCAGCGCCGCGACGTGCCGGCGCCCAACCTGGCGATCGAACGCGGGGCGACCCTGCGCATGCTGCGCCCCGTCCGCTTCGTCCAGCCGGACGAGGAGGTGTTCCGCGCCAACGTCGCGCGCTTCGCGCAGCAGCACAACATCCAGGTCCGCGTGGACTTCGTCGGCTGGGAGGACATCAACCAGCAGACGGCGGTCACCGCCAACACCGGCGCCGGCCCCGACCTGATCATCGGCTTCGGCGACGCGCCGCACGTCTATGCCGACAAGCTGATCGAGCTGACGGACGTCGCGGAATACCTCGGCAACCGCTATGGCGGCTGGAAGACGCTGGCCCAGCGCTACGGCAAACGCCACGGCACCAACAACTGGATCGGCCTGCCCTTCGGCGCCTCGGGCGGGCCGCTCGTCTGGCGGCAATCGGCGGTGCGGGAAGCGGGCTTCCAGTCCCCGCCCGACGACCATGCCAGCTTCCTGCGCCTGTGCCAGGCGCTGCGCCGGAACAACAAGCCGGCGGGCTTCGCGCTGGGCAACGCGGTCGGCGACGGCAACGGCTTCGCCAACTGGCTCGTCTGGTCCTTCGGCGGCAAGCTCGTGAACGAGGATGGCAGCGTCGGCATCAACAGCCGCGAGACCATCGCCGCGCTGAACTACCTGCGCGAGCTCTATCCCACCTTTGTGCCCGGCACGATCGCCTGGGGCGACATCAGCAACAACCGCGCCTACGCGTCGAACGAGCTGTTCCTCACCTCGAACGGCGTGTCGCTCTACTTCTCGCTGAAGAACGACCCGGCGACGCGGCCGATCGCGGACGACACGCAGCACACGCTGATGCCGAAGGGCCTCGCTTCCGTGTCGCCCATGGCCGGGCTGACGCTCAACGCCATGGTCTTCCGCCACTCGCGCTTCCCCAACGCGTCCAAGGCGCTCCTCGCCTTCCTGCTGGAGACCGAGCAGTACGACCCGTGGCTGCAGGCCAACCTCGGCTACTGGGCCCAGCCGCTCAACGCCTACAACACGAGCGCGACCTGGACCTCGGACGAGAAGGTCTCGATCTTCCGCGACACCATGGATACCGAGTTCTACAACGGCTACCGCGGCCCCATCACGGAAGGCACCGCGGCCGCCAACGCGGACTACGTCATGGTGCAGATGTGCGCGGCCGTCGCCTCCGGCCAGGCCACGCCGGAAGCCGCGGTGCGCGAGGCCGAGCGCCGCGCGCAGCGCTTCTTCCGCCGGCGGTAACACCCGCAATTCCCGGCGCGGTCACAGGCCGCGCCGGCCCCCTCCCGCGGAGCCGCCCCATGGACGCCACCGTCAGCACGCACTGGTCCCGCAACCGTCCCCAGCCCACGGCGCTCGCGCGGTTCTTCGACAACAAGGCCGTCCTCGTCATCATCTGCCTGCTGCCGGCGGTCGGGCTGCTCACGGTCTTCCTGACCTACCCGCTCGGCCTCGGCATCTGGCTCGCCTTCACGGACCAGACGATCGGGCGACGCGGCGTCTATGTCGGCCTCGAGAACTTCGAGTTCCTGTTCACCGACCCGATCTTCTGGAACGCCGTCTTCTATTCCGTCTTCTACACGGGCGTCGCCACCATCGGGAAATTCGCCCTCGGCCTCTGGCTGGCGCTGCTGCTGAACGAACACATGCCGTTCAAGAGCTTCATCCGCGCCATCATTCTGCTGCCCTGGATCGTGCCGACCGTGCTCTCGGCCATCGCCTTCTGGTGGATGTACGACCCGCAATTCAGCATCATCAGCTACATCTTCGTGGACGTGCTGGGCTGGCGGAGCGAGAACATCAACTTCCTCGGCTCGGAATGGCCGGCCCGCTGGTCCCTCATCTTCGCCAACATCTGGCGCGGCATCCCCTTCGTGGCGATCTCGCTCCTCGCCGGGCTGCAGACCATCTCGCCCTCGCTCTACGAAGCGGCCCTCCTCGACGGCGCGACGCCCTGGCAGCGCTTCCGCCACATCACCTTCCCGCTGATCCTGCCGATCCTCGCGATCGTGATGACCTTCTCGATCATCTTCACCTTCACCGACTTCCAGCTGGTCTACGCGATCACCCGCGGCGGCCCCGTGAACTCCACCCACCTCCTGGCCACCCTCGCCTTCCAGCGCGGCATCCCCGGCGGCCAGCTCGGCGAAGGCGCCGCCATCGCCGTCACCATGGTCCCCTTCCTCGTCTTCGCGACCCTCTTCAGCTACTTCGCCCTCGCCCGCCGGAAGTGGCAGCAAGGCGAAGGCAATGATTGAGGTGCCGTTGTTGCCGGGAGGGGCGCCGCCCCTCCCAGACCCTCCCCGCCAGGAACCTCAGGTTCCTGGACCTCCGGTCCGTTTGTTGGCCGATGCGGAGGGGGCGTCACGGGTGCGCCCGTCATCACGCGCGGTCGCTGCCCCCTCCGCATCGGCCAAAAGGAGTCGCAGGGGTCCGGGGAGCCCGTGGCTCCCCGGCGGGAGGGGTTCGGGGAGGGCAGCGCCCTCCCCGCAAACGCCACACTCGATCAAGGAGCCTTTGCCATGAGTGCCACCTCAGCGCCGGAGGCGATGCAGTGGGACAGCCGGGCGCGGCGCGTCGTCGTGCTGTGGGTGCCGCTCGGATGTTTCCTCTTCATCCTGCTGTTCCCCTTCTACTGGATGACGGTGACGGCGTTCAAACCGGATGCCGAGCTGTACGACTTCGCGCAGCACAACCCGTTCTGGATCACCTCGCCGACGCTCGCGCACATTCGCAAGCTGCTGTTCGAGACGAGCTACCCGAGCTGGTTGTGGACGACGATGATGGTGGCGGTCGGGTCCACCTTCCTGTCGCTCCTGGCCAGCACGCTCGCGGCTTACGCGATCCAGCGGCTGCGGTTCCGCGGCAGCCAGTATGTCGGGTTGGCGATCTACCTGGCGTATCTCGTGCCGCCGTCGATCCTGTTCATCCCGCTCGCGACGATGGTGGTGCAGCTCGGTCTGTTCGACAGCCCCTTCGCGCTGATCCTCGTCTATCCGACCTTCCTCGTGCCGTTCTGCACCTGGCTGCTGATCGGCTACTTCAAGAGCATTCCCTATGAGCTTGAGGAGTGCGCGCTGATCGACGGCGCGTCGCGCATCCAGATCCTGACGCAGATCACCCTGCCCCTCGCGGTGCCGGGGCTGATCAGCGCGGGCATCTTCTCCTTCACGCTGAGCTGGAACGAGTTCATCTACGCCCTCGCCTTCATCCAGAGCAGCGAGAACAAGACCGTTCCCGTGGCGATCCTGACGGAGCTGGTGACGGGCGACGTGTACCAGTGGGGGGCGCTGATGGCGGGCAGCCTGCTCGGCAGCCTGCCCGTCGCGATCTTCTACAGCTTCTTCGTGGACTACTACGTCAGCAGCCTGACCGGCGCCGTGAAGGAGTAGCGGCGGCCGCCGCGGCCGGATTAGCCTCCGTCCATGACGACCGAGGATCGCATCCTGCGCGAGGCGCTGCGGCTCGCCGCCGAGACGGGCTGGTATGAGCTGCGCCTGCACCTGGTGGCGGAGCGGCTCGGCCTGCCGCTCGCGGAGGTGCTGCGCCGGTTCCGCGATCCGGATGCCGTCGCCGATGAGTGGTTCCGCCGCGCCCTGCTCGCGATGGCGGGGGAGTTGCCGCCGGGTCTGCCGCCGTCGGCGCGGGTGGAGCTGGTGCCGATGCGCTGGTTCGGCGCGCAGGCGGAGCATCGCGCGGTGGTCGGGCAGATGCTGCGGGCGAAGCTGCACGCCTCCCACCTGCATCACTGGCTGCCCCTGCCCTTCCACCTCTCCCGGCTGATCCACGCGGTGCTCGAGGCCGCGCGCCTCGACGCGCGCGGCTACCCGCGCCATGCGGAGGAAGTGGGGCTCACGCTTCTGTTCCTGCGCACCCTGCCGCTCTGGCTGCGCGATGGCAGTACCGGGCAGGAGCGCACGCGGGGCTTCCTGCGCCGGAATCTCGGCTGGCTCGACAGGTTGCCGCGCGGCCGCTGACGCCGCGCGGCGGGGGGCTCAGCGTGGCTGCTGCTGCTGCTGCTGCTGCGCCGGGCGCGGCTGCTGCTGGGCCGGGCGGGGCTGCTGCTGGCCCTGCGGGCGCTGCTGCGACTGGCCCTGGGCGCGCTGCTGGCCCTGGGCGCGCGCCGGCGTCGCGCAGAGCGGCGGCTGGTACTGGTTCGGGATCTGCTGCTGGACCGAGAGCGCGGCGAGCTGGTCGCGCCCGCGGGCCGCGATCGCCAGCGGGAAGAGCGGCGCCTGGTTCTGGCAGAAGGCCATGCCCTGCGAGATGCCGACCTGGGACTGACGGTTGGCGAGGTCGGTGATGAAGCTGTCCTGCGCGCGCTGGCCGCCGCCCACGCGGCGGAAATGCGCGCCGACCGTGCGGAAGGCGTTCGCGAGGTCCGGCTGGTGGCCGGTGACGAAGCGGTTGTAGTCGTCCTGCAGGCCGCAGGTGATGGCCACGACCATCAGCTGGCTCTGCAGCGCGCGGATGTCGAAGGCGGTCTTCTCGGCGGGCTGCAGGCAGGCCTGCTGCGCGAGGGCGCCGGCGGGAAGAAGGGCGGCGCCGGCGATCAGGCTCCGCACGAAGAGGCTACGCATCGGCGTCATTCCGCCTGGTCTCCTGGATGAGCGACACCGGCGAGGCCCGCCGGGATCAATCGGTTGTGCGGGGCCTTTACACCGGGATCGCAGGAGCGCGAAGCCCGAACCTGTCCGTCAGGCCGCTTCGGGCTTCCGGCGCGGCTTCGGCAGGTCCGCCAGGCGCCGGTCGAGGAAGGCCAGGGTTTCCGGCAGGTCGGGGCCGGAGGGGCTCATCCAGTAGGCGAGGGTCGCGCCGTAGACGCCGGCCAGCGTCGCGCGCCGCGTGTACCACGAGAAATCGGCCGAGCTGTCGCCCGCCGCGTACCACATGGCCGAGACCGTCTCGGCGGTGAGCGTCGCGGCCAGGCCCAGGTTCCAGGGCGTGGCCAGCACGGCCAGCGCGCCGCGCAACGCCTCCCGATGCGGCTCCGCCTCGGTCAGCCGGGCCTCGATCACGCGTCGGATGCGCTCGGGCGTGCGCAGCCCCGACAGGTCGCCGGCCGCTTGTTCCATCCGTTGGTCGGACCGGCGGCTCCAGGCCGCGATGGCCGAGACGGGCCCGCGGGGGAACAGACTTTCGGCGAGTTCGGGGTCGCTGCCGGCATCGGTGACGGCCCGGCGCAGCATGGCTCGGGTCCAGCCTTCGTCGGGCGCGCGCTCCAGGGCGGCGTCGAGGGCCGCGTCGAGCAGCGGGTCGTCCATCGCGGCGCTCATGCCGCGCGCTCGGCCGCGCGGGCGAGCTCCTCCTGGTAGCCGAGCATGGCGAGGTCGTTCATGCGCATCAGGTAGATGATCCCGTCGAGATGGTCGTTCTCGTGCTGGAGGACGCGGGCGGCAAGCCCCGTGGCCTCGCCTTCCGTGGGCTCCCCGTTCTCGTCCAGGCCGCGGAAGGTCACGCTGGCGGGCCGGGTGACCGGGCCGCGCAGGCCGGGGATGGAGAGGCAGCCTTCCCAGCTCGTCTCCTCGCCGCCATGGAGCGGCAGGATCTCGGGGTTGATGAGGGCCCGCACCCCGTCGGCCCCGCGCCAGACGAAGAGGCGGAGCGGCAGATGGACCTGCGGCGCCGCGAGGCCGATGCCGCCCGCATCCTGCATGGTCTCGGCCATGTCGGCGATCAGGCGGCGGATGTCGGGGGCCAGGGGGTCGGCCACGGGTTCCGCCACCTGACGGAGGACGGGGTGCCCGATCCGGGCGATCTTCAGCAGGGCCAAGGTCAAGTTCCGGCGGGGTTGGCGAGCAGATAATGCGCAGCATGCCGAAAAGGAGGCCTTCCCAAAACGCCCGGGGGTGGGCTAAACGCGCTGCGGGGGCCACGGAGCGGGACAACCGCGCCGTGCCCTTTTCCGTTCATCCGATCCCCTTTTCACCGAGAGGAGACTCGCCCGCGTGCAAGTCGTCGTTCGCGACAACAACGTCGATCAGGCGCTGAAGGCGCTCAAGAAGAAGCTGCAGCGCGAAGGCGTCTTCCGCGAGATGAAGCTGCGCCGGCACTACGAGAAGCCCTCCGAGCGCCGCGCCCGCGAGGCGGCCGAGGCCGTTCGCCGCGCCCGCAAGGTCGAGCGCAAGCGCATCGAGCGCGAAGGCTTCTGAGCCCAGGCTTCGGGGCGCCGCCTGATCCAGGCTTCGTCCCCGACAGACCGCGGGGCTCCCCTGCCCTGAGCTGACCCGGTTCGGTCCGCGCGGCGTCGCGCCGCGAACGGATCGCACGGGCTTCGTGCCCCTGAATGTCCTCGTCGGATCCGTGGACGCCCCCGGGGAAGACCCTGGCCCAGGGTTCCACGCCCGGCCGGCCGTGCCGAGGATCCGAACAGCCGCGATCCTGGCCTCGGCGCCCCTGGCCGCAGCGTCATTGTGCGTGACGCGAATTCGCCCGTAACCTGTGGCAGGTGAACCCGCCGTCACGAAAATGGCGGGTCGCCACAGGAGACGCCCATGATCCGCCGCCGTCACCTCCCGGCCCTGCTCGCCGCACCGGCCCTCTTGCCCGCGATGGCGCGGGCCCAGGCCTGGCAGCCCTCGGGTCCCATCCGCGTCATCGTCCCCTTCGCCGCCGGCGGCACCACCGACATCCTCGCCCGCCTCTACGGCCAGCGCCTGACCGAGACGCTCGGGGTGCCCATCCTGGTCGAGAACCGGGGCGGCGGCGGCGGCTCCATCGGCGCCGACCTCGTCGCCAAGGCCGAGCCCAACGGGCAGGTCCTGCTCTTCCACAACTCGACCTTCTCGGCGACCACTGCCGTGCTCGAGTTCAACAACCGCGCGCCCCACTCGATCGAGCGCGACTTCGCGGCGATCAGCCTCGGCGCCCTCGTCCCCACCGTGGTCATGGTGCATCCCTCCGTGCCGGCGACGAACCTGGCCGAGTGGATCGCCTATGCCCGCGCCCAGCCGACGCCGCCCTTTTACGGCTCGACCGGGCCCGGCAGCGCCGGCCATCTGGTGGGCGAGGTGCTGCAGCGCGACGGCAATTTCCGGATGGAGCACGTGCCCTTCCGCGGCGCCTCGCTCCTGGTGCAGGAGATGCTGGCCGGGCGCATCCCCTTCGGCGGGGACCAGCTCTCCTCCTCCTTGCAGCACATCCGCGGCGGTGCGCTGCGGCCCATCGCCATCCGCTCGACCAGCCGCTCGCGCGTGCTGCCGGACATCCCGACCGTGGCGGAGCAGGGCTTCCCCAACGCCGCCATCCTCGGCTGGAACGGCTTCTTCGCGCCGGCCCGCACGCCCGAGGCCGTGCTGCTGCGCCTCCAGGCGGAGATCGCGGCCGCCGCGCGCCACCCGCCGCTCGCCGCGCGCGTGGATGAGCTGGGCGCCGACCCCGGCGGCAACGGCAGCGACGAGTTCCGCACCATGGTGCACGAGCAGGTCGCCTCGCTCCGGCCCATCGTTCGGGCGCTGCGGCTCCAGCCGGATTCCTGAGCGCGGCCGCAGGGTGGCGAAAAGGCGGCCGGGACCGCCATCCGCCCGCCCGCATCCCGGCGTTTCTTTCCTCGGCGGGGCACCTCACGTGCTCCCGAGCGAGGCGAAGATGAAGAAGGCCCTCTTCGGTGTGATGATCGCGGCGGCCACGGTGTTCGGCACCGCGGCCCAGGCCCAGGGTTGGGGCTATGGCTACGCCCAGCCGGCCTGGCAGCAGCCCAGCTGGCAGCAGCCCGGCTACGACGCCTATGAGTGGCAGCGCCGCCAGGAATGGCGCGAGCAGCGCCGCGAATTCTGGCGCCAGCAGCGCGAGATCGAGGCCCGCCGCGCCTATGAGCAGGGGGTGCGCGACGCGCGGCGGCAGCAGCGCTGGGAGCATCGCCACTGGGGCTACTGACGCCCTCTCCCCGGCCGGCGCTGGCGGTGCCAAGCTTCCGCCATGGCCTCCGACCTCATCCGGCTGACCGCCACCGAAGCCGTCGCGGCGCTGCGCCGCGGCGACGTCTCCCCGCTCGAGCTGGTCGAGGCCGCGGCCGAGCGGATCGCCGAGGTGGAGCCGGCGGTGAACGCGCTGCCCACCCTCTGCCTCGACCGCGCGCGGGATCATGCCACGCGCCTCATCGCCGGCGAAGGCCGTGAGCTGGAGGGCACGCCCGGCTGGCTCGGCGGCCTGCCCGTCTCGATCAAGGATCTCACGGATGTCGCGGGGGTGCGCACCACCTACGGCTCGCCGCTGTTCCGCGACCACGTGCCGGAGCGTTCCCACCCCGTGGTGGAGCGGATCGAGGCGCGGGGCGGCATCGTCATCGGCAAGTCCAACACGCCCGAATTCGGCGCCGGCGGCTCGACCTTCAACGAGGTGTTCGGGCGCACGCGGAACCCCTGGAACACGTCGCTGACCTGCGGCGGCAGCACGGGCGGCGGCGCGGTCTCCGTCGCCACGGGCGAGTGCTGGCTCGCCCAGGGCACGGACCATGGCGGCAGCACCCGGCGGCCGGGCACCTACTGCCTCGTGGCGGGTCTGCGGCCTTCGCCGGGGCGCATCACGCGCGGCACGCCGGGCAACCTCTTCTCGCCGCTCTCGGTGCAGGGTCCGATGGCCCGCACCATCCCGGACCTTGCCCTGTTCCTGGACACCATGGCGGGCTGGTGCGCGCAGGACCCGCTGACCTGTGACGCGCCCGCCATCCCCTACGCCGAGGCCGTGTCGCGGGCCGAGGCCGAAAGGCCCAGCCGCATCGCCTTCACCGCCGATTTCAACGGCGCGCTCCCGGTGGACCGGGAGACGCGCGCCCTCTGCACCGAGGCGATGCGCCATTTCGAGGCGATGGGGTGCGTCGTCGAGGAGTTCGCCCCCGATCTCGGCGAGCTGTCCGAGGCCTTCCTCGTGCTCCGCAGCCAGCATTTCGTCGTGGACCGCGAATTGCAGCTGCGCGACCACCGGGACGCGCTGAAGCCCGACATCGTCTGGAACACGGAGCGCGGCCTCGCCGCCACGCCGTCCCGCCTCGCCTGGGCGGAGCGCGAGCGTGCCGCCTTCTTCCGGCGGGTCCGCGCGATGTTCGAGCGCTTCGACATCCTCGTCACGCCGGGCGCGCCGACACCCGCCTTCGACGTGATGCTGCGCAACCCCGAGAGCATCGCGGGCGTGAAGCTCGAGAACTACATGGCCGGTTCCATGCTCACCGCCGCCATCACCATGGCGGGCTGCCCGGCCGTCGCCGTGCCCTGCGGCTTCGACCGGCATGGCCGGCCCGTGGGCTTGCAGGTGGTGGCTCCCCACCGGCGCGAGGACCGCGCCCTGCAGGCGGCGGCGCTGTTCGAGCAGGCGGCGGGACTGGCCCGGCTGCTCCCGATCGACCCGCGGCCGGGCACCGTCCCGCCGCCGGAAGCGGCGGCCTGACCGCTCAACCCGGCGGCGATCCCGCCGGCGCCACCGCGAAGGCATCGACCACCGCCACCCCCAGGGCTTCGAAACGCCGCCGGTCGCGCGTCGCGACCGTCCCCTCGCCGCGGACGGCCTCATCCACCACGGCCGGGAAGCCGGCTCTCGCATCCCGCAAGGCCCGGTCCCGCATCGCGCCCCCTGTGACCACTGCGGTCACATGAGGCGCCTTCCGCCTCGCGCGCGAGCCCGCCCCAACTTGACGTCCCGGCGCATCCGCCGTCACGTTTCCCGCAAGGGAGCGCCGGTCCCTGAACCGAAGAGGACCGTCCATGAGTGCCATCCGCCGCCGCGCCCTGCTGGGCAGCGCGCTCGCCCTGCCCGCCATCCAGGCCTTCGCCTTTCCGGAGCGGCCCGTCCGCATCATCTCGGGCTTCCCGCCGGGCGGCCTCAACGACATCGTCAGCCGCGCCATGGCGCAGGCCCTGACGCCCCTGCTCGGCCAGCCCGTCGTCGTCGAGAACCGGGCCGGCGCCGGCGGCGGCGTGGGCGCGACGGCCGCGGCGCGCGCCGCACCCGATGGCCACACGCTGTGGATGGGCATCGTGGACACCCAGGCCATCAACCCCACGGCCTATCGCAACCTGCCATACGACCCGGATCGCGACTTCGCGCCCATCAGCCTGGTCGCGAAATTCCCCTTCGCCATCGTCGTCGGCCCCGCGCAGCCCCGCATCCGCAACTTCCAGGAGCTGATCGCGGCGACCCGCGCCGGCCCCGAGGCCGTGAACTTCGCGAGCTGGGGTGTGGCCAGCACCAGCCACCTCGCGATGGAGCGCACGCTGCGCCACTTCGACGCGCGCATGCTGCACGTGCCCTTCACCGGCCAGGCGCCCGCCATGCAGGCCATCATGGCGAGCCAGATCGACAGCATGGCGCTGCCGGCGGGTGGCGGCGAGCAGCTGGTGCGGGACGGCCGCACCCGCGCCGTCGCCGTCATCGCGCCCAACGAGATCCCGCTCTTCCCCGGCGTGCCGACGGTGCGCAGCATGGGCGTGCCGCTCGACAGCGGGCTGTGGAAGGCGATCTACGCCCCCGCCCGCACGCCCGCGCCCATCATCGCCCGGCTGAACGAGGCCGTGCGCCAGGCCATGACGGCGCCCGCCTTCATCGAGGTGGTGCGGCTCCAGGGCGCGGTGCCCGAGCCCACCACGCCGGAGGCGCTGGGCGAGATGCAGCGCGCCGAGCGCCAGGCCTGGGGCGACGTCGTCCGCGCGACCAACGCCTTCGTGGAATGAGCGCCGCGTGTACGAGCTGATCAGCGCGACGCCCTCGCCCTATGCCCGCAAGGTGCGGATCGCGCTGATCGAGAAGGGACTCCCCTTCACGCTGCGGACGGAGATCCCCTGGCACGCCGACACGGCGACGCCCGCCTACAACCCGCTGGAGAAGCTGCCCGTCCTCGTCCTGCCGGACGGAAGCGGCATCTATGAGAGCCGCTTCATCCTCGAATGGCTCGAGGTGATGCACCCCACGCCGGCGCTGCTGCCGCGCGACCCGCGCCTGGCGCTGAAGGCGCGTCAGGTCGAGGTGATCGCGGACGGAATCTGCGACGCGACGGTGCTGCTCTTCTTCGAGCGCCGCCGCGGGCAGCCGAGCGAGCCCTGGATGGCGCGCCAGCGCCGCAAGGTGGATGGCGGCGTCGCGGCGCTCGCCAGGCTCGCGGCGGAGGCGGGCGAGGGCTGGCTGGCGGGCGATGCCTTCGGCCTCGCGGAGATCGCGGCCGGCACCGTGCTGGGCTACCTCGCCCTCCGCTTCGCCGAACATCCCTGGCGCGAGCGGTTCCCGGCGCTGACGCGACTGCACGCGCGGCTGGAAGCGCGCCCCTCCTTCGCGGCGACGCGGCCGGCCCCGCAGAGCATCGCCGAAGCGGTGGTGTAGCCGCGCGCGGTTGACGGCCGCGCGAGCCGGCACCTAGGCTCGACCCCAACGACAGATCGAGTTGGGGAGGAGGCCGCCCATGGCGCGGACCTACGTCAAGCGTGCGCCGCCGCAGCGCCCCGCCGATCGCCGCGCGCTCGAGGACAAGGTGCGCGCCATCCTCGACGACATCGCGGCGAATGGCGACGACGCCGTGCGCCGCTACGCCCGCGAATTCGACCGCTGGGACAAGCCGGGCTTCCGCGTCAGCGAGGACGAGATCCGCGCCAACGCGCGCGCCCTGCCCGAGACCTTCAAGGAGGACTTCGCGTATTGCCACGCCAGGGTCACCGACTTCGCGAAGGCGCAGCGGGACTCCATGCGCGAGTTCGAGACGGAGATCGAACCGGGCATCGTGCTCGGACAGAAGCTGATCCCGGTGGCGAAGGCGGGCTGCTACATCCCGGGCGGGAAGTACCCGCTCATCTCCGCCGCCATCATGTCGGTCGCGACCGCCAAGGTCGCGGGCGTCGGGCACGTCATCGGCGCCGCCCCGCCGCGCGAGGGCGCGGGGATCTACCCGCAGACCCTCCACGCGCTCCACGCCTCCGGCGCCGACGAAATCTACTGCATCGGCGGCGTCCAGGCCCTGGCCTCGATGGCCTATGGCCGCGTCGGCATGACCGCGCGGGACATCATCACCGGCCCCGGCAACGCCTTCGTCGCGGAAGCCAAGCGCCAGCTCTTCGGCACGGTCGGCATCGACCTGCTCGCCGGGCCCACCGAGATCATGGTCATCGCCGACGAGAGCGCCGACCCCGCCCTGGTCGCGACCGACCTGCTCGGCCAGGCGGAGCACGGGCCGGACAGCCCGGCCTGGCTCGTCACCACGTCGCGCCGCTTCGGCGAGCAGGTGCTGGAGGAGGTGACGAAGCAGCTCCGCACCCTGCCCACCGCCGCCGTCGCCGGGAAGGCCTGGGAGGCGCTCGGCGAGATCATCGTCGTGGACAGCGACGAGGAGGCGGCGGAGGTCAGCGACGAATACGCGCCCGAGCATCTCGAGGTGCAGACGGCGCGCGACGACTGGTACCTCGCGCGGCTCCGCAACTACGGCAGCCTCTTCGTCGGCGAGCAGTCCACCGTGGCCTACGGCGACAAGGGCGTGGGCACGAACCACACCCTGCCGACGGGCCGCGCCGGCCGCTACACGGGCGGCCTCTGGGTCGGCAAGTTCATCAAGACCGTCACCTGGCAGCGCCTGACCGACGAGGCCTCTCGCCGCATCGCGCCGATCATGGGCCGCATCTGCCACGAGGAAGGGATGCTGGCGCACGAGATCACGGCCGATGTCCGCTTCGCGCGCTACGCGCCCCGCAACGCCTGAGCGTCAACCCGCGGCGCCGTCCGAGGCCGCATCACAGGGAGGAGTAGAGCCGATGACCGACACACCGCGTCTTTCCGCATCGCGCCGCGGCCTGCTGCGGGGTGCCGCCGCCGTGGCGCTCACGGGCGGCCTCGCCGCGCCGGCGATCGCGCAGAACGCTCCCCGCGTCGCGCGCGTCTGGGGCGAGCCCGGTCCCTATGGCGGCGTCTTCGTCAACGGCATGAACGAGTGGGCGCAGCGCAACAACGCCAACATCCGCTTCGAGGTGGAGCAGATCCCCTGGGACGGGGTGACGGTGAAGCTCGCCACCGACCTCGCGGCGCGGCGCCCACCCGCGCTGATCAGCGTGGAGAGCCCCATCGCCTACCAGCTCGCGGCGGAGGGCCTTCTGGAGCCGGTGGATGACGTGAACCGCGCCATCCGCGCGCAGGAGCGCCTGGTGGACGGCTTCACGCTGGAGCAGTTCGGCGCCTGGCGCGGGGTGCAGTACGCGGTGCCGGTGCACCACCAGCCCTGCCTGCTCGTCGTCCAGCAGGACCTGGTCAACGAGTTCGGCCTGGGCGATCCCGCGAGCTGGACCTGGGACCAGTTCGCCGACGCCGCGCGCGTGATCGCCGAGCGCCGGCCGGGCATGGCGGGCTACACCATGGCGCTCGGCCGCAACCTCTGCGCCGACTACCACATCACGCAGTTCATCTGGCAGGCCGGCGGCATGACCTGGGACCCGCAGGCCGGGTTCCGCACCGTCTTCGACAGCCCGGCGACGGTCGAGGCCTTCGACTTCATCCGCCGCCTGCACCCGACCATGCCGCGCGCGGCGGTGGAGTTCAGCTTCCTCCAGGTCGTGGACCAGCACGTGGCGGCCCGCACCGGCATGTCGGCCTACTGGGGCCGCACCATGGGCCGCGCGGCGGAGGAGACGCCGCAGCTCTTCGCCAACATGGAATACTACCTGAACCCGGCCCATCCGCGGACCGGCGCGCGCTGGTCCTGGACCGACATCAATGGCTGGATCCTCCCGCGCCGCGACAACCCCTTCATCCGCGAGACGAAGGAAGCCGTCGCCTACGTGTCCAACTCGGTGGACTGGATGGTGCGCTACAGCCACAGCCTGATGCCGAATGTCGGCCCCGTCTTCAAGGACGTGGCGACCGCGCCGCAGATGCTCGCGCATCCCTTCTACCAGTCGAAGCGCCGCTCGCTCGACGTGATCTTCAGCCAGTCGGTGCCGCACACCTGCAACACCGGGCTGGAGCTGAAGCGCGGCGTCAACCCGCTCGCCGGCTTCGCCCATGGCCGCAGCGTCTGGGCCCAGGCGGTGCAGCGCATGCTGCTCAACAACGAGAGCCCGCGCCAGGCGGTCGAGTGGGGCCATCGCCAGTTCGAAGGCATCCGCCGCGACAACCAGCGCCTCCTGCAAGGCTGAGGCGTGAGCGGGTCCCGTCCTGGCGAGCGGCGTCGCTTCCAGCTCTCCGACCGCCAGGTCGGCCTGCTCTTCATGCTGCCCTTCCTGGTCACCGCCGCGGCCTTCATGATCTGGCCCGTGGCGGAGGCCGTGCGGATGGCCTTCTACGCCTACAACCCGCTGCGGCCCGACGACATCCGCTGGGTCGGCCTCGACAATTTCGGGCGCATCCTGGACGACCCGCTCTTCTGGGAGAGCTTCTCCCAGGCGCTGGTCTGGACCGGCTGGTCCATCCTGCTGCAGACGGTCCTCGGCGTGGCGCTGGCCATGCTGCTGCACGTGGCGCTGCCCGGCATCGCCTTCTTCCGCGGCCTGCTGCTGTTCCCCTACATCGTGCCGACGGTGGTGATCGCGCTGAACTGGCGCTGGATCTTCAATTCCGAGATCGGCATCGTGAACCACGCCCTCCTCAGCCTCGGGCTGATCGAGGAGAACATCGCCTGGCTGTCCACGCCCGACATGGCGATGCTGTCGGCCATCCTGCTGAACGTGTGGAAGTACACGCCCTTCGTCATCATCTGCGTGCTCGCGCGGCTGCAGACCATCCCGACCGAGCTTTACGACGCCGCCAAGGTGGACGGCGCCGGCGCGTGGCGGTGCTTCACCGACATCACCCTGCCCATGCTGAAGGAGGTGCTGGTGGTCGTGATCGTGTTCCGCACGATCTGGACCTTCAACAAGTTCGAGGAGATCTACCTGCTGACCCGCGGCGGGCCCGGCACCTCGACCTTCAACCTCGCCGTCTATGCCTTCGAGGAGGGGATGGCGAACCTTCGCCTCGGCGTCGCCGCGGCGACCGGCGTCATCATGATCGCGCTGCTCCTCGTCGGCACCATCATCTACGTCCGCGTCTCCGGCTTCGGGCAGGAGGACAAGACCAGTTGAACGCCGCCGATCCGCGCCTCCGGGCTTCGCTTCGCTGCGCCCTCCGGCGATCGGAGCGGTCGCCAGCCGCCGATTCACGCCTCCGGGCTTCGCTTCGCTGCGCCCTCCGGCGATCGGAGGCGGGATGACCCCCAAGGCCCTCCTCGGCCGCGTCGCGCTCTACGCGCTGCTCGCCGCCGTCACCTTCCTCGTCTGCTTCCCGCTCGTCTGGGCCTTCTTCACCAGCATGAAGCCCAAGGACGAGATCTTCCTCTGGCCGCCGACCCTCTGGCCCTCCACCTGGACGCTCGAGAACTACCGCGCGCTGCTGCAGGGGAAGGACGCCTACTTCCAGGCCGGTGCGGCGGGCGGCGGCCAGCCGCCGCCCTCGGCCTTCTTCCTCGACTGGTTCCTGAACAGCGTGATCGTCACGCTCGGCACCACCGTGATCAGCACGCTGGTCTCCACCCTCGCGGCCTACTCGCTGACGCGCTTCCGCTTCCCGGGGCAGCGCGCCGTGCCCTACCTGGCGCTGGTCGGCTACATGGTGCCGTCCATCATCTTCGTCTTCCCCATGTTCCTCGTGATGGCGGACCTGCGGCTGACCGACACGCTGCTCTCGCTCATCCTCGGCTATGTCTGCATCACCCTGCCCTTCTGCATGTGGCTGATGTGGGCCTTCTTCCGCGGCGTCCCCATCGAGATCGAGGAAGCGGCGCTGGTGGACGGCGCCTCGCGGCTGCGCGTCTTCTGGGAGATCGTGCTGCCCACCGCCTGGCCGGGCATCGTGGCGGCGGCCATCTTCACCCTCATCGTCTCCTGGAACGACTACCTGTTCGGCCGCGTCTTCATGAACAGCATGGAGAACCTGCCGCTGACCGTGGGCGTGATGCATTTCTTCGACGGCACGCATGTGGACTGGGGGCTCATGATGGCCTCCTCCGTCATCATGACCGTCCCCATGGCGATCCTGTTCATGGCGCTGCAGCGGCACCTCGTCGCGGGCTTCGGCGCCGGCGCGGTGAAGGGCTGACCCCGGATGGATGTGCGGATCGAGGGCCTCTCGAAATCCTTCGGCTCCAACCAGGTGCTGAAGTCGCTCGACATGACCTTCCCCGAGCGGCGCTTCGTCACCCTCCTCGGCCCCTCGGGCTGCGGCAAGACGACGCTGCTGCGGATGATCGCGGGGCTCGAGCGCGCGACGGCGGGGGCGATCTATTTCGGCGGCAACCGGGTGGACCACCTCTCCCCGGGCGACCGCAACATCGCCATGGTGTTCCAGTCCTACGCCCTCTACCCGACCATGGATGTGGCGCAGAACATCGGCTACGGCCTCAAGGTCCGCGGCATCCCCAAGGCGGACCGCGCGGAGAAGGTCGGCGTCGTGGCCCGCGTGCTCGAGATCGGGCAGCTCCTCGCGCGCAAGCCGCGGGCGCTCTCGGGCGGGCAGCGGCAGCGCGTGGCCCTGGGCCGCGCCATGGTGCGCAAGCCCGACATCTTCCTGATGGACGAGCCGCTGTCGAACCTCGACGCCAAGCTGCGCGCCACCATGCGCGGCGAGCTGAAGCGCTTCCACCTCGATCTCGAGACCACCTCGATCTACGTCACGCATGACCAGCTCGAGGCCATGACCATGTCGGACCTCGTCGCCGTGATGGACCAGGGCGTGGTGCAGCAATTCGCCACACCGGAGGAGGTCTATGACCGCCCGGCCAACCTCTTCGTCGCCGGCTTCATCGGCAGCCCGCCGATGAACTTCGCCGAGGCCGAGCTGGGCGAGGCGGCCGGGCGGCCGGTGCTGCGCATCGCCGGCCGCGCCCTGCCCGTCCCGCCGCAGTTCGACCTGTCGGGCGCGCCGAGCCGGCTCACCCTCGGCATCCGCCCGCAGGATGTCCGCCTGGCGGCCCCCGAGGCGCCCGACGCCATCCCGGGCACGGTCTGGATGACGGAGCTGATCGGCTCCGAACGCCTCATCGAGGTCGAGATCGCGCCGCGGCTGCGGATCACGGCCGAAGTCCGCAGCGAGATCCGCGCCGAGCTGAACGCGCCGGCCGCCGTCGCCTTCGACATGGCGAAGCTGCACCTGTTCGACCCCGGCACGGGCCGGGCGCTGCCGCGCCGGTAGGGCCCCCTACCCTTTCGCCAGCGAAGCCCCCGCGACGGCGGCGAGGTTGGCGATGCCGCGCGCCGTCACGGCCGGCGTCAGCACGTGGATCGGCTTGTTCATGCCGAGCAGCATGGGGCCGAGCTGCAACCCGTCGCCCGTCGCCTTGACCAGGTTGAAGGCGATGTTCGCCGCGTCGAGGCTCGGGAAGACCAGCAGGTTCGCCGCCCCCTCGAGCCGCGCATCGGGCACGGCGCGGGCGCGGATGGCGGGCACCAGCGCCGCGTCCGCGTGCATCTCGCCATCCACCTCCAGCTCGGGCGCCTGGGCGCGGATCAGGCCGAGGGCCTTGCGCATCTTCCGCGCCGCCTCCGCCCCCGACGCCCCGAAGGAGGAGTGCGACAGCAGCGCGACCTTGGGCACGATGCCGAAGCCCCGCACCTGCTCCGCCGCGAGCAGCGTCATCTCGCAGAGCTGCTCGGCGGTGGGCTCCAGCATCAGGTGCGTGTCCACGAAGAACAGCGTGCCGGCCGGGATGATCACGGCCGAGAGGGCGTAGGCCCGCGACACCGCGGGGCTCCGCCCGATGACGGAGAGGGCGTGGTCCCACTCGTTCATCCAGTCGCCGCGGCCGCCGATCAGCGCCGCGTCGGCCTCCCCCGCCTCCAGCAGCAGGGCGCCGGCGACGGAGGGACGCGTCCGCACCCGGCGCTCCGCGGCCGAGGGGTTCACGCCGCGCCGGCCGACCTTGGCGCGGTACAGCTCGGTGAGGGGCTGGAACAGCTCGGGCTGGTCCTCGGGGTGCAGGACGCGCACCGACCGGTCGAGGTCCATCCGCAGGCCGAGGGCGCGCGCCATGCGCTCGACCACGGCGCGGCGGCCGATGAGGATCGGCTCGGCCGTGCCTTCGTCCAGCACCGTCTGCACCGCGCGCAGCGTCCGCTCGTCCTCGCCTTCCGAGAACACGACGCGCGCCGGGCGCCGCCGCGCCAGCTCCTGCACCGGCCGCATGAGGTTGCCCGAGCGGAAGACGAAGCGGCCGAGATCGGCGCGGTAGGCCGCGAAATCGGTGATGGGGCGCGTCGCCACGCCGCTCTCCATCGCGGCCTTCGCAACGGCCGGCGAGACCTCGAGGATCAGGCGCGGGTCGAAGGGCTTGGGGATGATGTAGTCCGGCCCGAAGACCGGCGCCTGGCCGCCATAGGCGGCCGCCACCACCTCCGACGCCTCGACGCGGGCGAGGCCGGCGATGGCCTCCACCGCCGCGACCTTCATCGCCTCGTTGATGGCGGTCGCACCCACGTCGAGCGCGCCGCGGAAGATGAAGGGGAAGCAGAGGACGTTGTTGACCTGGTTGGGGTAGTCGGTGCGCCCCGTGGCCACGATGGCGTCCGGGCGCGCGGCGCGGACCGCCTCGGGCAGGATCTCGGGCTCGGGGTTGGCGAGCGCGAGCACGAGCGGCCGCGGCGCGAGCTTGCCGAGCCATTCCGGCTTGAACACGCGCGGCGCCGAGAGGCCGAGGAAGACGTCCGCCCCCTCCAGCACCTCCTCGAGCCGCCGGGCTTCGGTGCGCTGGGCGTAGCGCGCCTTGTAGGGGTCGGTGCCGGGCCGGCCTTCCCACACCACGCCCTCGATGTCGCAGACGGTCACGTTCTCGCGCCGGAGGCCGATGGCGCAGAGCAGGTCGAGGCAGGCGAGCGCCGCGGCGCCGCCCCCCGTGTTGACGAGCTTCACGTCTTCGAGCCGCTTGCCCTGCAGCAGCAGCCCGTTGTGGATGGCGGCGGCGACGATGATCGCCGTGCCGTGCTGGTCGTCGTGGAAGACGGGGATGCGCATGCGCTGGCGCAGCGCCGCCTCGATCTCGAAGCACTCGGGCGCCTTGATGTCCTCGAGGTTGATGGCCCCGAAGGAGGGTTCGAGGGCGGCCACCACCTCGATGAATTTCTGCGGGTCGCGCCCGTCCTCGACCTCGATGTCGATGGAATCGATGCCGGCGAATTTCTGGAAGAGGACGGCCTTCCCCTCCATCACCGGCTTGCCGGCGAGCGGGCCGATCGCGCCGAGGCCCAGCACCGCCGTGCCGTTGGTGATCACGGCCACCATGTTGCCGCGCGTCGTGTAGTCCCAGGCCTTGGCGGGATCGGCCGCGATCTCCTCGCAAGCGACGGCGACGCCCGGGCTGTAGGCGAGGCTCAGGTCCCGCTGGGAGGCCATGCGCTTCGTCGCCTGGACGGTGAGTTTCCCCGGGCGGGGCAGCCGGTGATAGTCGAGGGCGGCGCGGCGGAAGTCGTTGTCCATGGTGGGACAATGCCGGGGCGCGCGCGGCCGGTCCACCGCCTGGCGCCGGGCTGCCGCGTGATCCCGTGTTAGGTCACGCTGTCGGGCGCCAGTTCTCTGCGGTTCGGAACGGCCAGCTCCAGCCGGTTCCAGCCATCCGGCGCCGGGCCGTAGGACCGCAGCTCCGCCATGCGCCGCACCAGCGGCAGGCCGAGCCCCCCCTGGAAATCGCGCACCGGATCGGGCGGGAGGGCCGGGTCCGGCCGTTCGCGCGGGTCGAAGGGGGCGGCGGCGTCCTCGAGGCGCAGGCGGATCTCCGCCGTGCCGAAGGCCGCGGTCAGCCGGGCCGGCGGCGGCGGCCCCTCGAAGCGGGCATGGTGGATGAGGTTGGCCACCAGCTCCTCGACGACGAGGGCGACGCGCTGGGTGACGATGGGCGCGACGCCGTGCCCTTCCAGGAAGCGGGCGAGCGCTTCCTGCGCCGCCGAGAGCTCGGCGGCCTGGAGGGGTATCGCGCGGGAGAAGAGGTCAGCCGGCAAGCCGCGAGACCGCTTCGGCCTCGCCGCCCACGAGAGGGAGCAGCGGGTCGAGCGCCATGGCCCGGAACACCTCCGCCACGATGGGCTGCGCCCCGAAGGCGACGACGCGGCCGCCCCGGCGGGTCACGACCTGGGCGTTCGAGATCAGGAGGCGCAGGCCGAGCGAGGACATGAACTCCACCCCGCTCAGATCCAGCACCGCGCTGCGGCCGGCGGCGCTGACCGCGGCGGTGAAGCCGGTCTCGATGGCGCCGACCCCCTGGGTGTCGAGCCGTCCCACGAGGACGAGCTTGTTGGCGTGAGGGCTGAGTTCGACCACTTCGAAGCGCACCGCGGAACCTCCTGAACCTCGCCTCGGCTACACGCCCGAACATGACATCCATGTGTCAGCCGCGCGACGTTCACGTGGCATGCGCGGTGGGGCTGGTGGGCTGCGGGACCGCGGGTTCGGCCAGGGGCAGCAGGATGTGGAACACCGTGCCGCCGCCCTCGGCCGCCGAGAAGGAGAGCTGGCCGCCATAGGCCATGATCATCCCGTAGGCGATGGACAGGCCGAGGCCGGTGCCGCTGCCGGCGGGCTTGGTCGTGAAGAAGGGCTCCATCACCTTGTCGCGGATGCTGTCCGGAATGCCAGGCCCGTGGTCGCGCACGTCGATGCGGACATAGGCGCCGGGCGCCACGACCGCGGACACCGGCTCGTCCGGCCCGAGGTCCACGAGTGCCGCGGAGAGCTCGACATGCCCTCGCCCCCCCATCGCGTCGAAGGCGTTGCGGCAGAGGTTGAGCAGCACCTGTGCCAGGGCCGGCTCGTGGCAGAGCATCCGGCCCTCGGGGACCGATTCGATGGCGAGCGTCTGCCCCGGCCCCAGCGAGGCGTGCAGCACGGTGCAGCCCGTGGCCAGCGCGTCGGCGATCCGCACGGGCACCGGCGGCGGCAGCGTGTCCTCCGCGTCGTGGCGCCGCGCGTAGTCGAGGAGGCTCCGGAGCAGCCGCCGCGTGCGCTCGAGCGAATCGTGCAGGATCCCGGTCGCGTAGCGGACATTGGCCGGGTCGGCGTCCTCGCGCAGCGCGTCGGTCGCGAGCAGCGCGGGCTGCAGCGCGTTGTTCATCTCGTGCGCGACCTTGCCGGTCATGGTGCCCAGCGCCTCGAGCCGGTCCCGGTGCTGCAGCAGCGCGTCCTTGCGCCGCCCGAGCGCCATTTCCGCGCCGAGCTGGTCGACGGCCCGGGCGATCACGCCGATCTCGTCGGGGCGCCCGGCATGCTCGCTCCGCGCCTCGAGGTCGCCGGCGCGGAGCCGCTCGACCTGGCGGGCGAGATCGAGGACCGGCGCGGTCACGGCCTTCGCCACCCGCCGCGCCGCGATCAGGGCGATGATGCCCCCGGCGAAGGCGAGCACGAGGAAGGCGCCCAGCGTCCGTGTCCGCAGCCACACCGCGCTCCCCCGGTCGCGCCAGATCTGCATGATCCCGATGGTCGCGCCCGAGAAATCGCGCAGCGGATGGGCCGTGACCTCGCCGGGGATGCCGTCGAGCATGACCCGTCGGCTCGGGGCCGGCACGCCGCCGGCGACGCGGTCCTCCGCCGGCTCGAGGCCGGGCATGGCACCCGGATGGGAGCGCGCGAGGAGCCGCAACGCTTCGCCCGGCGGCGCGGCATGGATCCAGACGCGCTGCTGGGGCGTGGCCACCAGCCTGCGCAGCAGGGCATCCGACACGAAGGAGCCCACCTCGACCAGGCCAACATGGGTCCCATCCGGCGCCGTCACGGCCCGCATGCTCCGGATCGCGAGGCCGTTCACGCCCCATTCGAGCCCTGTCGCCTGCCCCCCCGGCGTGTTGGTCAGCCGGACCATGTGCCGCGTGAGGCCGATCGTGTCGCCATGCTGGTTCGGCGCGTGCATGCGCAACAGGCTGACGCCGGCCGCCGAGTGGAGGTGGACATTGTCGATGGCGAAGGTGGCACGGAGTTCGCTAAAGCCCGGGGCGAGCCGTTCCATCAGCTCAGCCCGCCGGCCCTGCCGCATGAACTCGGCGATTTCCGGGTCGCGCGCGATCTCGATGGCGAGAAGCAGGTTGGCGTCCTTCCGCGCCTGGACGCTGCGCTGGAACGCCGCATACTGCACCGCGTCGTCGGCGCGCTCGGTGTGGTCCAGGAACCCTTCGAGCAGGAAGAAGAGCGTCGCGCAGACCACCACGATGCCGCCGACCACCGAGCCGGCAACCAGCACCGCGATCCGTCGCCCGACGCTAGGTCCCCGCCCGCCGATCAACCTCATGCGGCGAATTTCCTTCGCTGCTCGCCTCGCGCCCCAAGGCGAGAGGCGTCCCGCTGTTTTAACGGAGCGTAATAAGCTCCAGCGGAACCGCAAGGGCCGGAGTCGCAGGAATTCGCGAGGTTTCGTTGCGTGAGACAGTATGGCCGCCGGCGCCGTCGAGTGGCAAGAGCCGCCGGAGAGCATCGCCAGGCTGATGAACAGGAGTGATTGGTGCGGTCGAGAAGATTCGAACTTCCACGGGGTTTCCCCCACCAGCACCTCAAGCTGGCGCGTCTACCATTCCGCCACGACCGCGGGAGGCGGCGACTTAGCCCATGATCCCCGAGGGTTCAACCCACCGCCAGGGCGGTCCCGCATGGTGCGTCTCTCCCGGCCTCGTTCCCTATCCCGCCGCACTCGCCGCGATGGAGACCCGCGCCGCCGCCATCCGCGACGGCGAGGCCGGGGAGTGCGTCTGGCTCCTCGAACACCCGCCCAGCTACACCGCCGGGACCTCGGCCCGAACCGAGGATCTGCGCGACCCCCGCTTCCCGACCTACGCCGCCGGCCGGGGTGGCCAGTGGACCTATCACGGCCCCGGGCAGCGCACCGCCTATGTCATGCTCGATCTGCAACAGGCGCACGGCTCGGTCCCGGCGCGCGACCTGCGCGCCTATGTCCACGGCCTCGAAGCGTGGATGATCCGTGCGCTCGACCGCTTCAACATCCGCGGCGAACGCCGCGAGGGCAGGGTCGGCATCTGGGTGGTCCGGCCCGGCGGCGCCGAGGAGAAGATCGGCGCCATCGGCGTGCGGATCACCCGCTGGGTGACCTTCCACGGCATCGCTCTCAACGTGGAGCCGGACCTCGGCCATTTCGCCGGCATCGTGCCCTGCGGCATCGCCGAGCACGGCGTCACCAGCCTCCACGCCCTCGGCATCCTCGCCACGATGGAGGAGGTGGACGCGGCGCTGATCGGCGCCTGGGACGAGGTGTTCGGCTGAGCAGGCCGGGGGTCCAGCCGGGCGGGGTCAGTCGCCCAGCATGGCCCGGACCCCGGCCCGGAACCGCTCGGACGAGCAATCCTCGGCCACGCGGGCGAGGGCAGCGTCGCGGATGCGCTGCCAGAGCGCCGCGTCGGCATGGAGACGCGCCACCGCCGCGGCGAAGCCCGCCGCGTCGTCGGCGACGAGCAGCTCCACCCCGTCGCTCCAGCCCAGCTGGCGCGCCAGCAGCCCCGTCGCGACGACCGAGATGCCGTGCGCGGCGGCCTCGTACACCTTGAGGGGGATGCCGCCGGCGAAGCGCGTCGGCGCGACGAACACCCGGTGCCGGGCGTACTCGGCATCCAGCCGCTGGAGGCGACCGAGAAGCCGCAGGGCGGGCCCGCGAAGATCCTCGACCGTACGTGCCCCGGTCCGTCCGGCACAGGTCAGCGCGACCGGCGCCCCCGGGTGCTGCCGCAGCGCCGGGAGCACCTCCGTCACGAACCATTTCACCGAGTCGGTGTTCGGCGAATCCTCGGCATCGAGCGGCCCGACGAAGAGAAGGCCTTGGCGTTCGTCGAAGGACGGCGTCGTCGGGGCGGGTTCCAGCGCGTGGCCAAGCACCCGGATACGCCCGCGCGCGGCCACCCGGAACTGCGCGGCCTCGAACTCGGATACGGCGACGACCTCATCCGCGGTCGCGGCGAGAGCCACTTCCTCCGCCATTCGCGTCTCGGCCGCGCGAAGCGCGCCATCCTGACCGAACACCCGCGCCTTGGTTGCATCGCGCTGAGCGAAGATCGCCTCCGCGTCGTAGATCACGCGCAGCCCGGCCAGCATGCCAGGCCGACGGGAGCGGGCGCGGGCCAGAATTTCCATGTTGTGCACGCGACTAACAAGAAGGGTCTCGTAGTAGCCCTCGCGCTCCCGCAGGAACTCACCGAGACCGGCCTTGCCCAGGCCCATAGCCACTTCAACGCCGGGCGGCAGTGTGCTCCAGGTTTCGCGCCAGACCTCGCGCTCGGACTGAAGAGGATAGAACGTCACGAAGCGGCCCGTCGCGGCCACTTCGTGAAGCAGCCGCTCAGCCCTCGGATAGCCCGATCCGAGCGAGGGCAGCGGCACCCGGTCGTCCAGGATCAGAACGCGGCCTCGGCCGGAATCGCGCATGCGGGCGCGCAGGATGTTCGCGGCGCCGGGTGCGGATTGCCGCGCCAGGGCTCCGCGATGGCGTTCCACCAGGACGGCACGGTTGCGCTGCTGCAGCGCGATCGCCTGCTCGCTCTTCACGGAGGAGCCGAATTCGAGGTGATCGACGACGACGCGGGGGTCGTACACCACGCGCAGGCCCCGCGCCCAGAGGCGGAGGCAGAAATCCACCTCCTCGTAGTAGGCGGGCACGAAGGCCTCGTCGAAGCCGCCGAGTTCCTCGAAATGGCTGCGGCGGAACAACAGGAACACGCCGGAGCAGTAGTCCACGTCGCGGCGGAACATGGCCTCCGGTGTTTCAGGCGCCGCGCCGCGCAGGTAGCCCAGGCAGGAGCCGTCGTTCCAGACGATGCTGCCCGCCTCCTGCAACCGACCGTCGGGCAGGATGACACGCGCGCCCACGGCACCCACCGTGACATCACCCTCGAGCAGCCCGACCGCCGCGGCAAGGCCGCCTTCGCGGACGATCGCGTCGTTGTTGAGCAGGAGCACATGCTGGCCCGACGAGGCGGCCACCCCTTGGTTCACCGCGAGGAGGAACCCCATGTTGTCGGCGTTCCGCAGCACCCGCGCGCCGCCGACGCGCGCCAGGAGTTCTGCCGTCCGGTCGGTCGAGGCGTTGTCCACGATCACGACCTCGATCGGCACCTCCGTCTCGCGCTCCAGCGCTCGGAGGCAGGCGAAGGTCAGCGCCGCCTGGTTCCACAGCACCAGCACGACCGAAACCTTCGGCGCGGCGGGCGCGGGAAGCTCGATCCTCCCCTGCCCGGCCATGAAGCTGTCGAACTCCGTCGCGAGACGGCTGCGCAACGCCTCCTTTGCCGCGTCGAGCGAGGCCCCGGCCCCGGCCGGCGGGCCCGCAGGCGTGGCGGCCGAGCCCGCGGCGCGGGAGATCGCCTCCGCTGCCAGGGACACGACAGCCGCCAGCGGCCGCGGCAGCCGGCTGGAGGCACCACCGCCCGAACGTCCCGACAGCAGGGCCAGGGCGCGGAGGGGCGCCGTCAAGCGCCAGGACGTCGAGGCACGCATCTGCGCGAGTGCACTCTCGGCGTGCTGCAGCTTCCACTCGAGCTCGAGGATCTGAGTCCTCGCCTTATCGAGCTCACGCTCCAGCGCGGCAAGCTGCGGGTCGGGCTTCCCGGGCGGGGACGGGCGCGCTTCGTTGTTCGTCATTTGCCGGCCTGCCCGGTCACCGGCCAAGGGGCACAGGCCGAGGTTCCCGGCATCCAGGGCGCGGCGATGGCAACCGCATCAGGTGGCTCATCCCCGCGCCGGCGGGTGGCCGCGACCACAGGACGATCGGAACGAGGCATGCCGCGCCTTTTGGCGGGTCACGCGCCGGCGGCCAAGGGCCTCTCAGTAGCCGGCGGTTCGGTCCACCGCCTCCCGCAGCGGCATCCCGGCCAGGAAGCGCTTCGCGTTGTCGGCGAAGAGGGCGGCCACCACGTCGTTCCGCCGGGGATGCAACCCGCCGATATGCGGCAGGACGACGAGGTTGGGCGCCGTCCAGAACGGGTGGTCCCGGGGGAGCGGCTCCTCCCGAAAGACGTCGAGAACGGCGCCCGCGATCGTCCCGGCCCTCAGCGCCGCGACGAGGTCGGCGTCCACGATGGCGCCGCCCCGGCCGAAATTGATCAGCCAGGCATGGCGCTGCATGCGGGAGAGGCGCGCCGCATCCATCAGGTTGTCGGTCCCGGGCGTCGAGGGCAGCAGCAGCACGACATGGTCGGCCCGCGCGAGGACCTCGTCCGTCTCCTCGGGCGGGAAGACCGCGTCCACATGCGGCATCGGCTCGGGGCGGCGGCGCGTGCCGATCACCCGCATCTCGAGCGCCGCGGCCTTGCGCGCCAGCTCCTGCCCGATGGCGCCGAGCCCCAGGATGCCGAGCGTCGCGCCCGCCAGCGTGCGGGAGGTGCGGCGGGTCCACTTCGCCTCGCGCTGGTCGAGCGCGGCGGCGTGGTAGGGCTTCGTGATGTGGAACAGCGCGCCCAGGATGTTCTCGGGCATCTGCACGCGGTGCGTGCCCCGCGCGCAGGTCAGGACCAGCCCGGGCGGCAGGTCCGGCCGGCCGAGCCAGTGCTCGACGCCGGCGGTGAAACTCTGCAGCCAGCGCAGCTTCGGCATGCGGGCGAGCGTGCCGGCCGGCACGTCCCAGGCGAGCAGCGCGTCGGTCGCGGCGAGGGTCGCGGCATCGGGCGTCTCCGCGCGGCGGCATTCGACGAGGGTGAAGCGGCCGGCCACGCCGGCCGCCTCCAGCGCGGCGCGATAAGGGCCGTTGTCGTCGTTCCAGAGCAGAAGCTGCATGGTCGTCTCCCTTGGCGGGGAAGACGACCACGGATCGGCCCGCGCGTCAGCGCCCTCAGGCCGCGTCAGCGCCCGCGGGCGAGGAAGCCCGGCAGCCGGTCGCTGCGCGCGCGCCCCGCGTCGCCGCCGCGCCCCGGCC
>JAIEOO010000099.1 GCA_019750475.1 Acetobacteraceae bacterium
GCATGGCCTGCCCCCGGCCCGCGAGCGGCGACGACGGCGCGCGGGGCCGCGCCGGCTGGCGGGACCGTGGCACCGCGCCCCCCGACGCGCTCGCCCGCCCGCCTGGCGACACCCGGTCCGGCCACACGAGGGAGGCGGAACGTCGCCCTGCGCGACAACGGATGCGCCCCCGCCGACATCTCGGCCGCCCGGGCTCGATCAGGGAGGCCGGACCCCGCGGCGTGATGCCGTCACACGGGAGCACGCGCCCGCCGGTTCGTGGAGGGCGATTCACCGCTCCGGCGTTTCCGCCGTCGCGGATCGTGCCCTAGCCACACGCCCCCGCCCCCGCCATATCGGCGCGCATGGAAACGCCGCTGCTGCAGGTCCAGCCCGATCCGGCCGATCCGCGCCTGACGAGCCGCGTCGCCGGCATGGATCACACCGGCCAGCTCGTCGAGACGAGCGTGACCGTGGAGCGCCCGCTGACGCTCTACCTCAACGGTCAGGAGATCGTGACGATGATGACGATCCTCGACCGGCCGGAGGATCTCGCCGTCGGCTACCTGCTGAACCAGGGCATGCTGCGCCAGGATGATCGGCTCACCGGCGTCGAGTATGACGACGACCTCGGCGTCGTCGTCGTCCGCACCGAGGCGCGCACCGATTTCGAGGAGAAGCTGCGCAAGAAGACGCTGACCAGCGGTTGCGCCCAGGGCACCGCCTTCGGCGACCTGATGGAAGGCTTCTCCGCCGTCCACCTGCCCACCGACACCCCGCTGCGCACCAGCGACCTCTACCGCCTGCTGCACCGGATCAACACGCTGCCGAGCCTCTACCTGGAGGCCGGGGCGATCCATGGCTGCGCCCTGGCGCAGGGCGACCAGCCCATCGTCTACATGGAGGATGTCGGCCGCCACAACGCGGTGGACAAGATCGCCGGCTGGATGTTCCGCAACGGCGTGACCGCGGGCGACAAGACCTTCTACACCACCGGCCGCCTGACCTCGGAGATGGTGATCAAGACCGTGCGGATGGGCATCCCCATCCTCGTCTCGCGCAGCGGCTTCACCGCCTGGGGCGTCGAACTGGCGCGGGAGGCGAACCTGACGCTCATCGGCCGCTGCAAGGGCAAGCGCTTCACGGCGCTGGCGGGCGAGTCCCGCATCATCTTCGACGCCGACCTCTCCTACGTCGAGGAGGAGAGCGCCAAGCACTGGCGCAAGAACTCCCGAGAAGCGACGGATGCCTGAGCCCATCCTCGGTCTGGTTCTCGCCGGCGGGCTGGCGCGGCGGATGGGGGGCGGGGACAAGCCGCTGCGCCTGCTCGACGGCCGGCCGATCCTCGATCACGTGCTGGAGCGGCTGCGGCCGCAGGTCGCCGCCCTCGCGCTCAACGCCAATGGCGATGCGGCGCGCTTCGCCGGCTACGGCCTCCCGGTCATCGTGGACACGCTGCCCGAATATCCGGGACCGCTCGCCGGGGTGCTGGCGGGCCTGGAATGGGCGGCGGCGCACGCGCCGCACCTGCCCGTCCTGCTGACGGTGCCGGGTGACGGGCCCTTCCTGCCGCGCGACCTCGCCGCCCGGCTGGAAGCGGCGCGGGCGGAAGCCGGGCTGCCCATGGCCTGCGCCGCCTCGGGCGGCTTCACCCACCCGCCCGTCGCCCTCTGGCCCGTCTCCCTGCGGGGGGAGTTGCGCGCCGCCCTGCTGGCCGGGGAGCGCAAGATCGACCGCTGGACCGCCCGCTTCGGCTGCGCCGCCGCCGAGTGGCCGGTGGAGCCCCTCGACCCCTTCTTCAACGCCAACACCCCCGAGGAACTGGCGGAGGCGGAGCGGATCTTGCGTGGGGCCCCGCTCCAGGCGTAAGCCTCTCGCGCGCAAGCAAGGCTCGGGGCAACCGGGCGCCCGGGACGGTCTCGACAGGACCGGCCGGGACAACAAGGAAGACGCACATGAAGTCGGTTCTCACGGGCATCATCGCCGCCGCCGTCCTCGCCGCCGCGGCCGCCTTCATCCTCGACACCAATGTGCAGCAGCCGGCCGAGGCCCGCTTCTCGACTGAGGGCGTCCGCCTCTGATCCGGCAGGCCCGGGCTTTCGGTCGCGTGGGGCGGTCGGGGTCTGAGCGCCGCCCGAAACCTCAAGATCGGCCTCGGGCGGCGCCGCGGCTTTCCCGCGGCGACGCCGAGCAGCCTGCGGCAACCGGGCGCCAGACGGCCCCCTCGGAGCCGTTTCGCGGGGAAGTCTAAGCCCCCGCCAGCGTCATGCCGTCCACCCGGATCGTCGGCGCGTCGGTGCCGCGCCGGAACACCAGGTCGTTCGCCGGCGTCATGTGGGCGAAGATCTGCAGCAGGTTGCCGGCGATCGTGATCTCCGACACCGGCTCGGCCAGCTTGCCGTCGCGGATCATGAAGCCCGCCGCGCCCCGGCTGTAGTCGCCGGTGATGCCGTTGACGCCCATCCCGATCAGCTCGGTCACGTAGAGGCCTTCCCGGATATCGGCCATCAGCGCCTCCGGCGTCAGCGCCCCGGGCACGAGCCAGAGGTTGCTGGGCGCCGGCGAGGGCGGGCCGCCCGTGCCGCGCGCCGCGTGACCCGTGCTGGCCATGCCGAGCTGCCGGGCGCTGCGCCCGTCGAGCAGCCAGGTCGTCAGCACCCCGTCCTCGACGATGGCGCGCCGCGTTCCGGGCTGGCCCTCGCCGTCGAAGGGGCGGGAGCGCAGGCCGCGCGGCCGGGTCGGATCGTCCCACACGGTGAGGCCCTGGGCCAGGATCATCTGGCCGAGCTTGCCGCGCAGGAAGGTGGTGCCGCGCGCGACCGAGGCGCCGTTGACCGCCGCGGCGAGGTGCCCGAGCAGCGAGGACGCGACGCGCGGGTGGTAGACGATGGGCAGCTTCGCCGTGGCCGGCCGCGACGGGTTGAGCCGCGCCACCGCCTGCTCGCCCGCGCGGCGGCCGATGGCGGCCGCGTCGTCGAGGTCCGCCAGATGGGTGGTGCTGGCGTAGTCGTAGTCCCGCTGCATCGCCGTGCCTTCGCCGGCGAGCGCCGTCATGGAGACGCCGTGGCTCGTCCGGGCATAGCGGCCCATGAAGCCGCGGGATGTCGCCAGGACGCGCTGCGAGCGGCCCCACGACGCCCCGGCCCCCTCGCTGTTGGTCACGCCCGTGACGGCGAGGCCCGCTTCCTCGGCGGCCGCCGCGCGGGCGAGCAGCGCCTCGGCGTCGGGCTCCTCCGTGTCGGTCAGGTCGAGCGGCCCGGCGGGGGGGGGCGCGGGGGCGTCCATCAGCGCGCCATGCGGATCCTCGGGCACCAGCTTCGCCATGGCGACGGCGCGCTCGGCCAGCGTGGCGAAGCCCGCCTCGCTCGCATCCGTCGTGCTGATGATCGCCTGCCGCCGGCCGAGGAAGACGCGCAGGCCGATGTCCACGCCCTCGGCGCGCTCCAACTGCTCGATCGTGCCCATGCGGCGCTGGACCGAGAGCGACTGGGCGTGGACGAGCAGCGCGTCCGCCTCCTCGGCCCCGGCCTTGCGCGCGGCCGTCAGCAGGGCGTCGAGCAGGGCTTCGTGGTTCATGCGGCGAGCTTCCCGGCGATGACGTCGAGCGAGGGCACATGCCCGACCGGGCCGAGCGTGGCCAGCGTCGGCTTCGCGCGGAACAGGCGCGCGGCGACGCGCTGGATGTCGTCCACCGTCACGGCCGCGATCTTCGCCTTGGTCTCCTCGACCGGGATGACGCGGCCGTGGATCTGGAGCTGCCGCGCCAGCTGCTCGCAACGCGAAGAGGTGCTCTCCATGGACATCAGCAGCGACGCGCGGAGCTGGGCCTTGGCCCGGTTCAGCTCGTCCTCGGTCACGTCGCGCTGCACGCGGCGCAGCTCCTCCACCGCGACGGGGACGAGCTCGGCCGCCTGTTCCTCGCCCGTGCCGGCGTAGATCGCGAAATTGCCGGTATCGGCGTAGGGGTGGGCGAAGGAGTAGATGGAATAGACCAGGCCGCGCTTCTCCCGGATCTCCTGGAACAGGCGGGAGGACATGCCGCCGCCGAGCAGCGTGGAGAGCAGCAGGGTCGGGAAGTGGTCGCGGTCGGTGTGGTGGGGGGAGGGAAAGCCCAGCACGATATGGACCTGATCCAGCTCCCGCTCCTCCCGATACTCGCCACCCGTGTAACGGGCCGCTTCCGGTGCCGGCGGCGCCACGCGCGGCAAATCCGAAAAGTGCTTCTCGACGAGGGAGACGAGGTTGTCGTGGTCGAGCGCGCCGGCCGCCGCGATCACCATGCGCTCCGGCCCGTAATGCCGGCGCATGTAGCCCGACAGCGCCTCCCGCGGCATGGACTTGATGATCTCCTCGGTGCCGAGGGTCGGGCGGCCCATGGGCTGGTCGGCGAAGGCGGTGGCCTGGAAATGGTCGAAGACGATGTCGTCCGGCGTGTCGTTCGCCTGACCGATCTCCTGCAGGATGACGCCGCGCTCGCGCTCCAGCTCCTCCGGGTGGAGGGTGGAGTGGCAGAGGATGTCGCCGATGATGTCGGCGGCCAGTGCCGTGTCCTCCTTGAGGACCTTCACGTAATAGGCCGTCTGCTCGCGCGCGGTGTAGGCGTTGATGTGGCCGCCGACATTCTCGATCTCGCGCGCGATGGCCGCGGCGTCCCGCTTCTCGGTGCCCTTGAAGGCCATGTGCTCGAGGAAGTGGGAGGCGCCGTTCTCCGCCGCGTCCTCGTTGCGGGTGCCGGCGGCGACGTAGGCGCCGAAGGAGACGGTCTCCACGCGCGGCATGTGTTCGGTGACGATGGTGAGGCCCGAGGGGAGGCGGGTCAGGCGGACAGTGTCGGTCATGGTGGGAAGATGGCCCCGATGGGCGGCTTCGGCCAGTCCGGGGTCAGGCGAAGGGCAGTGGAAGAGGGCAGCCAGGGCGCGGGTTGTCCCGACGAAGTCCTTGCGGTGAGGATCGTGCTCCGGGCCGGCGGGCCTCAATGCCCCCTTCCGAGCGCCTCCACCAGTTGAGCGAGGTCGGCGGAGGGATCCATCATCTGGGCAAGGCTGAGCGGAGCGGTCTCGGGAATCGGCTGGGCGGGACCATCCAACGGGGCACGCAAGGCGCGTTCCCGCGCCTTGGTGAAGCACTCCTGGATATCGAGGCTGCGGCCCATGCTCGGGAGGAAGTCGTCGCGCGCTTGGTCGAGGAAGTTCAGCGCCTCTTCCCGCCAGTGGGCAGCCGCGTCGTTCTTCGGCCAGCGCGCCAGCTTCAGCGCGTGCAGGATCGCCTGGATGAGCAGCGAGCGCACCGCCTTGGTTTCCGAGCGGCCCAGGGTCTCGACCTCCTCGATGATGTTGTCCCAGTCGAGGCCGTTCACGCGCTCCCCGGCCGCGTGGCGGCGCAGGAGCGAGGCCTGGCGTTCGGTCCAGGCGACGAAATCCTCGTCGTAGAGATCGTCGGGCATGGCTGTGGAAAGGTGGTGCGGCCGCCGGGGCGGCGCAACAGGAAAAGGAACGGCGCTATGTCGGAGCGGCGGGGACGCAGGCTTCCGGCAGGGGGCGGCGCTCGCCGCGAGCAAGGGCCAGGCGCCACTCGCGCCTTTTCGTGCGGTACGGTCCGGCCCGCGGCTTCCATGCCGATGCGCACAACCTCGGCAAGGGCTTCCTCCGAGATGTCGCAGGCGTGCTTCAACACGGCTTCGGGGCGATCGGGGAGGCGATGGTTATGACGCCGTCCGTGGCCCGACGCAGCACATTCTACGCCGCGTTCCGCAGCGCATGCCGCCGCACGAAGGTCTGTGCGTCGGACAGCGCGTTGGGCAGCACGGTCAGCCGCTCCTCCCGCGCGTAGAGGTCCGCCAGCGCCGGCGGCAGCGGCGGGCGCAGGCCCGTGGCACGCTCGACGGCGTCGGGGAACTTGGCCGGGTGGGCCGTGGCGGCGACGATGATCGGCACGCCGCGGTCACCGGGACGCGCGCGGGCCGCCGCCGTGCCGATGGCCGTGTGCGGGTCCGCCAGGTAGCCGGCGGTCTCGTGCAGGTGGCGGATCTCGGCCAGCGTGTCCTCGTCGGACAGGGCGAAGCCCTCGAACTCCGCCGTGGCGCGCTGCCAGGCGGCATCTGGCACGGGCATGCGGCCGTCGGCGCGGAAGTCGCGCATGGTGCGCGCCGTCGCCGCGGCGTCCCGGCCCAGCAGCTCGAACAGCAGCCGCTCGAAGTTGGAGGACACCTGGATGTCCATAGAGGGCGAGAGGGACGGCTCGACCGGCCGCGCGCTCATGTCGTTCGCGGTCAGGAAGCGCGTCAGGATGTCGTTGCGGTTGCTCGCCACCACGAAGCGCGTGATCGGCAGCCCCATGCGCTTCGCCGCCCAGGCCGCCAGCACGTTGCCGAAATTGCCCGTCGGCACGCAGACCGCGACCTCGCGCTCCGGCGCGCCCAGGGCCAGGGCGGCGGCGACGTAGTAGGGAATCTGCGCCGCGATCCGCGCCCAGTTGATGGAGTTCACGGCCGCCAGCCGCATCTCCCGGCGGAAGGGCGCGTCCACGAACATGGCCTTCACCAGGTCCTGGCAATCGTCGAAGGACCCCTCGATGGCGAGGTTCGCGACGTTGGGCGAGAGCACCGTCGTCATCTGCCGGCGCTGCACCTCGCTTGTGCGGCCACGCGGATGCAGGATGACGATGTCCACCGCCGCGCGGTCGCGGCAGGCCTCGATGGCGGCGCTCCCGGTGTCGCCGCTCGTCGCGCCGACGATGGTGATGCGCTCGCCGCGCTTCGCCAGCACGTGGTCGAACAGCCGCCCGAGCAGCTGAAGCGCGACGTCCTTGAAGGCCAGCGTCGGGCCGTGGAACAGCTCCAGCGCGAAGGATTGCGGGTCGAGCTGGATCAGCGGCACCACGGCCGGGTGGCGGAAGCCCGCATAGGCATCGCGGCAGAGGGCGCGCAGCTCCTCCTTCGTCAGCGCGTCGCCGACGAAGCGGTGGATCACCTCCGCCGCGAGGTCCGCGTAGGGCAGGCCGCGCAGGGCGCGGCATTCGCCGGGCGAGAGGGTGGGCCAGGTCTCGGGCAGGAACAGTCCGCCATCCTCGGCCAGCCCGGCCAGCAGGACGTCCTCGAAGCCGCGCGGGGCGGCCTCGCCGCGGGTGGAGATGTAGCGCATGGCGCCTGTGTAGGCCCTGCGGGGCGCCGGCGGTAGGGCCGCCCGCGCCGGATCGGCCCCGCGCCGCGCCGATGGCCGCCGGCCCCGAGGCCGGGCTCCGCGTCGCCGGCCGGGAGGCGGCCCGCCCCGGTCAGGTCATCCCGGACGGTGCAGCACCGCCCGCTCGCGCGTGAAGCTGCGGCGGCCGCGCTTGAAGCCCATCAGGGTGGGGGCGATGTCGCGCAGCGCCTGGGCCGGCGTGGGCGCGTCCACGATGACGAGGTCGGCCGGGTGGCCCACGGCGATCCCGTACTCCTTGAGGCGCAGGATGCGGGCGGAGTTGGTGGTGAACATGTCCCACATCTTCCGCAGGTCGTCCTCCATGCCGCGCTGGACGACGTTGGCGTAGAGGTTGGCCATCCGGATGAGCTGCGCGTCGCCGAACGGGGTGAACGGGTTCGAGACGTTGTTCGTCGAGAGGTTGCAGAGCGCGCCCGACTGCATGAGGCGGTTCGCGTCCACCACGCCGCGGCGGATGTTGTGGTCCTGGTCGCGGCCCATGAGGTAGAGGTCGGTGGCCGGCAGCACGGTCAGGGCCACGCCCGCATCGGCCATCCGCTTGCCGACCTTGTCCATCTCCGCCGGCGGCATGGTCGAGAGCTTCGTGACGTGCCCCACCGTCACGCGCCCGCCCCAGCCCATCTTCTCGGTCAGCTCGCAGACCAGCAGCGTGTCGAGCTCGGCGGCGGAGGAGCCGCTGTCGAGATGCATGTCGATGTCGATGTCGAAGTCCCGCGCGATCTCGAAGACGCGGCGGATCTGGCCGGCGCGGTCGCGGTCGTAGTTGGGCGCGGCGCCGATGACGGTGGCGCCGGATTTCAGCGCCTCGATCATCAGCTCCTCGGTGCCCGGATTGTCGAGCATCCCCTCCTGCGGCATCACGCAGATCTCGAGGTCGAGCGCCCATTTGTAAGCGTCCACCAGGGCCTTCACGCCCTGGAAGCCGCGCAGCCCGACCTTCGGGTCCACCTCGGCATGGGTCCGCATGACGGTGCAGCCATGGCTGATCGCCTTCTCGAGGGTCGCGCGCGCGCGGGCGTTCACGTCCTCAACCGTGAAGCTGTGCTTCACGGCGCTGGTGCGCTCCATCGCCATGTGCGGGTTGCGGCCGGTTTCGCAGGGGCAGCGGCCGATGATGCCCGACTTGTCGAGGTGGATGTGCGTCTCGACGAAGCCGGGGGAGACGAAGCAGCCGCCGGCGTCCACCACCTCGCCGGCCTCGGCGCCGAGGGAGGGGCCGATGGCGGCGATGCGCCCGTCCGTCACGCCGATCTCCGTCTCCGTGTCGCTGTCCGCGAGGCGGGCGCGGCGGATCAGGAGGTCGAATGCCATCTGGGTCTTCTCCGGAAGGATGGCATGATGCTTGCGTGATTTCGCCGGAACGCAAGCCCGCCGGAGGACCGTCGATGCCCTTTGCCGCTTCCCGACGCAGTCTGCTGCTCGCCACGGGGGCGATTCTCGTGGCGCCGGGGATCACGGCGGGCTTCGCCCCGGAGCGCGCCAGGGCCCAGGCGGCATGGCCCGAGCGCCCGATCCGCTGGATCATCAACTTCCCGCCGGGCGGGGCGGCGGACACGCTGTCGCGCATCCTGGCCGGCAGCATCGGCAACCGGCTGGGCCAGCCCATCGTGGTGGAGAACCGGCCGGGGGCCGGCGGGGCGCTCGGCGCCGACATCCTGGCGAAGGCGCCGGGCGACCGGCACCTGGTGATGATGTCCTCGGCCGCGTCGCACGGCATCGGCCCGGTGCTGTACCGCAACCCGCCCTACGACGCGCTGGCCGATTTCACGCATATCCGGCTGGTCGGCACCTTCCCCTCCGTGCTGGCGGTGAATCCCGATTTCCCGACGCGCGACCTGGCGCAGTTCCTGGCCGAGGCGCGGGCGCGGCGCGGCCAGCTCTCCTACGGGTCGGGCGGCAACGGCACGCTGAACCACCTGGTCGGGCAGCTGCTCGCGCTTGCCGCGGGGGTGGAGCTGACGCATGTGCCCTATCGCGGCTCGGCCCCCGCGCTGACCGACACGATCAGCGGGCAGATCCCCGCCATCATGGAAAGCCTGCCCATCGCCCTGCCGCATCTGCGGGCGGGCCGGCTGCGCGCGCTCGCCACCAGCGAGGCGGAGCGCCCGGCGACGCTCGCGGACGTGCCCACCTTCGGCGAGGCGGGATTCCCGGCGGTCACCTCCTCCAACTGGTTCGGCTTCTCGGCGCCCTCCGGCCTCCCGGCGGAACTGGTGGCGCGCTGGGAGGCGGAGATCGGGACGGCCCTGGCCGACCCGCAGGTGGTGGAGCGCTTCGGGGCCATCGGCGTGCGGCCCGGCGCCATGGGCCCCGCCGCCTACACCGCGCTGATCCGCGGCGAGCTGGACCGCTGGCGCGAGTTGATCCGGGCCGGCAACATCCAGCCGGACTGATCCGGGCGGCCGCCAGGCCCTTTCCCACGGGGTGGCGCTGGACGCCGCTCCGTTCGGACGGGCAGGATGGGCCATGTCCCGACCCACCGCCCTCGTCCTCGGCGCCGGCATCATGGGCCTCAGCGCCGCCTGGGGTCTCCACCGCGCGGGGTTCGCGGTGCGCGTGCTCGACCAGGCGCCGCCGCCGAACCCGCGCGGGTCCTCGGTGGATGATCACCGGCTGATCCGCCATGCCTACGGCGCCCAGGCCGGCTACATGCGGATGGTGGACGATGCCTACGCCGCCTGGGACCTGCTCTGGCGCGACCTGGGCGAGGCGCTGCACGTGCCGACGGGCATGCTCGCCCTCGACGAGGCCCGGGGCGCCTGGCTGCCCGCCAGCCGCGCGGCGCTCGCGGCCGATGGCCGCCCGCACGAGGACCTGACGGGCGCGCAGGTCGCCGCCCGCTTCCCGCTGCTCGACGGCGAGGGCCTGCGCGACGCGCTGTGGATGCCGACCGGTGGCGTGCTGCTGGCGGGCCGCATCGTCGCGGCGCTCGCCCGGCACCTCGCCGCGCAGGGCGTGGCGATCGAGGTCGCGCGCGCGTTCGAGGTGGATGCGGCGCGCGGCGCCCTGCGGCTCGCGGACGGGCGGACCGAGGCGGCCGACCTGCTGGTGGTCGCGGCCGGCCCCTGGGCCCCGCGGCTGATCCCGGCGCTGGCGGCGCGGGTGACGCCCTCCCGCCAGATCATCGTCCGCCTGATGCCCGAGGATGCCGAGGCCTGGGCGCGGATGCCCATGCTGCTCGACCTGGCGGCGGAAGGCGGGTTCTACATGGTGCCGCCGGTCGCCGGCACGCCGCTCAAGATCGGCGACCACAGCTTCTCCCTCGAAGGCGACCCCGAGGCCGATCCCCGCGTCGCCAGCGAGGCCGAGGTGGAGCGGATGCTGGCCCTCGCCCGCCGGCGCCTGCGCGGCCTCGACCGGATGAGGCTGCTGGGCGGCGCCGTCTGCTTCTACGACGTCGAGCCGGACGAGCGCTTCGTGCTGGAGCGCCTGTCGCCCCGCGCCTTCGTGATGTCCGGCTTCTCGGGCCATGGCTTCAAGTTCGGCGCCCTGCTCGGCCTCGCCGTCGCGGGCGCGGCGCGCGATGCGGAGCTCGACGCCTCCCTGCCCCTCTGGGCGGCGGGCGACATCGCCACCCCGCCCGGCCTGCTGCCCACGGTGCCCGCATGACCCCGACCTCTCCCGCCGACGACATCGCCTTCGCCCTGACCCGGCTGCACGACCTGCCCGCGATCTCGGGCGGCGCGCTGGCGGCGGACGACGTGCGCGCCATCGTCGGGGAGATCGCCCGCTTCTGCCGGGAGGTGGTGGAGCCGGGCCGGTTGGAGGCCGACCGGCTGGGAAGCCGGCTGGAGGGTGACGCGGTGACGACCCCGCCCTCCTACAAGGCCGCCTACGCCGCCTGGCGCGACGGGGGCTGGCAGGGTCTCTGCGCATCCGAGGCGCATGGCGGGCAGGGCCTGCCCTTCGCCCTGTGGGCCGCGCTGAAGGAGCTTCTGGCGACGGCCGACATGGCCTTCAGCCTGTGCCCGACGCTGACCGCCGGCGCGGTGGAGTGCCTGGAGCGCTACGCCACGCCCGAACAGGCGGAGGAGTTCCTGCCGCCGCTCATCAGCGGCGCCTGGAACGGCACGATGAACCTGACCGAGCCCCAGGCGGGCTCCGACCTCTCGACCATCCGCACCCGGGCGGAACCGCTGGGAGGCGGCCGCTACGCCCTGCACGGCCAGAAGATCTACATCACCTGGGGCGAGAACGACCTGGCGGAGAACACGCTTCACCTCGTGCTGGCGCGGCTGCCGGACGCGCCGCCGGGCTCCAAGGGCATCTCGCTCTTCGCGGCGCGGAAGATCCTGGCCGATGGGCGGCGCAACGCGCTGCGCTGCGGCGGGCTCGAGCGCAAGATGGGCATTCACGCCTCGCCCACCTGCGTGATGCTCTACGAGGGGGCCGAGGCCGTCCTGATCGGCGAGCCGCATCGCGGCCTGCCGGCGATGTTCGCCATGATGAACAACGCCCGCCTGCAGGTCGGCATCGAGGGTGTCGCGGCCGGCGCCCGCGCGCTGCAACTGGCCGAAGCCTACGCCCAGATGCGCGAGCAAGGGGGCCGGCCGATCGCGCGCCACCCCGACGTGGCGCGCATGCTGGCGGAGATGCGGGCCGTCACGCTTGCCGGCCGCCTGCTGGCGCTCGAGACCTGCGTCGCGGTGGATCGCGGCGACGAGGCGCGGGTGGCGCTGCTGACCCCGATCGTGAAGGCCTGGTGCACCGATCGCGGCGTCGAGGTGGCGAGCCTCGGCGTGCAGGTGCATGGCGGGATGGGCTTCGTCGAGGATGCGGGCGCGGCCCAGGTGCTGCGGGACAGCCGGATCGCGCCGATCTACGAGGGCACGAACGGCATCCAGGCGCTCGATCTCGTCACCCGCAAGGTGGCGCGGGACCAGGGCGCGGGGCTGCGGGCCCTGCTGGCCGAGGCACGGGCGGCCGATCCGGCGCTCGTTCCGGCGGCGGATGCACTCGAACGCGCGACATCCTGGATCCTCGCCGCCAGTGCCGAGGAGGCGGCGGCTTCCGCGACCGCTTATCTCGACGCCTGCGGTTGGGTTCTGGGGGGCTGGCAAATCGCGCGCGCGGCTGCTTTGAACCCTTCCTATCAGGCCCTGTCCAAGTTCTACTTGGCGCGGTTGCTGCCGAGGGCGCAGGCTCGCTGCGCGGAGATCCCGCACGCAGCCGAGGTTCTCGGTATGGTGGCGTAACAACGACCGAGGGCGTGGGGGTTGCGGTTCGTCGCCGCGTCCGCATCTTTGGCCGCGAGAAAGACACACGCGACGGCATGAACGCTCCACTCTCCGCTCCTTCGCTCCGCCGTCCCCGTCCGCACATCGCCATCGTCGGCGCCGGCCCTGGAGGGTTGGCCGCCGCCATGCTGCTGGGTGCCGCGGGGGCGCGCGTCACCGTGTTCGAGAAGGACGAGGTGGTCGGCGGCCGCACCCGCACGCTGACGGCGCCGGGCGGGTATCGCTTCGACCTCGGCCCGACCTTCTTCCTCTACCCGCGCATCCTGAAGGAGGTCTTCCAGACCTGCGGGGCGGAGCTGGAGCAGGAGGTGGAGATGCTCCGCCTCGATCCGCAGTACCGCCTCATCTTCGAGAGCGCCGGCGGCAACGCCGTGCTGGACGCGACCCCGGACATGGAACGGATGGCGGAGCAGATCCGCCGCATCGCTCCGCAGGACGTCGAGGGGCTGCCGCGCTTCATGGCGGACAACCGCTGGAAGCTCGATGCCTTCCGCCCGGTGCTGGAGCAGCCCTTCCTGACGACGAAGCGCATGCTCGGTGGCGACGTGCTCAAGAGCCTGCCGCAGCTGCGCGTCCACAAGAAGGTGGATGGCGACCTGCGCCGCTACTTCTCCGACCCGCGGGTGCGGCTCGCCTTCAGCTTCCAGACGAAGTACCTGGGCATGTCGCCCTTCAAGTGCCCGTCCATGTTCACGATCCTGAGCTTCCTCGAATACGAGCACGGGGTCTTCCACCCGGTCGGCGGCTGCGGCGCGGTGAGCGAGGCGATGGCCCGCATCGCCGAGAAGATGGGCGCCGAGATCCGCCTGCGCGAACCGGTGGAGCAGGTGACCTTCCAGGGCCGCCGCGCGACCGGCGTGGACGCGGGCGGCCGGCATGTCGCGGCCGACAGCGTCATCATCAACGCCGACTTCGCCCATGCCGTGCCGCGCCTCGTGCCCAACCACCTGCGCAAGGCGTGGTCCGACACGAAGATCGAGAAGGCGCGCTACTCCTGCTCGACCTTCATGCTCTACCTGGGCCTGGAGGGCCGCTTCCCGCAGCTCGCGCATCACACGGTGCTGCTGTGCGAGGAGTACCAGCGCAACATCACCCAGATCGAGGCCGGCATCCTCCCGGAGGAGCCGTCGCTCTACGTGCAGAACCCCGTGGCCTCGGACGGGACCATGGCCCCCGCGGGCCACACCGCGCTCTACATGCTCGTGCCCGTGCCGAACCTGCGATCCGGCTTCGAATGGACGGAGGAGGACACGCGCCGCTTCCGCGACATCGCGCTCCGTCGCCTGAAGGTGCTCGGCATCGACGACGTCGAGTCGCGGATCCGCTACGAGAAGGTCGTGACGCCGCGCGACTGGCGGGACGAGTTCGCGGTGGGCTTCGGCGCGACCTTCAACCTCAGCCACGACCTGATGCAGATGCTGAGCTTCCGGCCGCGCAACAAGTTCAACGACACGGACGGGCTGTACCTCGTCGGCGGCGGCACGCATCCTGGCTCGGGCTTGCCCGTGATTTATGAAGGGGCGCGGATCACCTCCAAGCTGATCCAGGAGGATCTCGACCTCCGCCCGGTCATCACCACCGAAATGTTCGCCTAAGGCTCTGAGGAAAGGAGGAGGGCACATGACCTCCCATGTCGTCGTCATCGGTGCGGGGCTCGGCGGTCTCGCCGCGGCCGCCACGGCCGCCGCGCGCGGGCACAAGGTCACGCTGCTCGACAAGAACCCGTGGCTCGGCGGCAAGGCCGCCCAGCTCTGGCTCGACAACCCGGGCAGCAACGAGAAGTTCCGCTTCGACATGGGGCCCACCATCCTGACGGTGCCCCGCGTCCTGCGCCGCATCTACGCCGAGGCCGGGCGCGACCAGGCCAAGGAACTCCCGCTGATCTACCTCGATCCGCAGTGGCGCTGCTTCTTCGACGACGGCACGCGGATCGACCTGATGGCCAATGTCGATGAGATGGCGCGCCGCATGGACGAGTTCGCGCCGGGCAAGGGCGCGGGCGAGGGCTACAGGAAGTTCCAGCGCGTCTCGAAGCACCTCCACGGCGTCTCGGAGAAGTTCTTTTTCTGGAAGTCGGTCGAGGGCGTCGGCGACACGCTCAACCTGCGCGCCAACTTCAACCCCGACACGCTGAAGGACGTGCTGTCGCTCCGCATGGGGCAGACCGTCGCCAAGGTCATTCGCGGCCACGTGCCGGATGAGCGGCTGGCGCAGATGCTCGACCATTTCTGCCAGTATGTCGGCTCCAACCCCTATCTCGCGCCCGCGGTGCTCTCCTCCATCGGGGACATGCAGGCGAGCGAGGGCGTGTGGTACCCGGTGGGCGGCACGCGCGCCGTGGCCGAGGGCCTCGCGAAGCTGGCGGGCGAGCTGGGGGCCGATCTGCGCCCCGGCTGCGACGTCACGGGCCTCGAGATCGAGAACGGCACGGTGAAGGGCGTGAAGCTCGCCACCGGGGAGCGCATCGCCTGCGACGCCGTCATCTCCAACATGGACGCCATCCGCACCTACAAGGAGCTGGTGGGCGGTTCGGCCGCGAACACCTACGACAAGAAGGGGTTCGAGCCCGCCTGCAGCGGCGTGGTGCTCTATCTCGGGCTCAAGAAGCGGTACGACCATCTGGCGCATCACTGCTTCGTCTTCTCCCGCGACGCGGAGGAGGAGTTCGACAGCATCTACAAGAAGGGCGAGCCCGCGCCCGACCCGACCGCCTACCTCGCCGCGACCTCCCTGACGGACCCGACCAGCGCGCCCGAGGGCGGGGAGGCGCTCTACGTGCTGGTGCACACGCCCTACATCCGCCCGCATCACGACTGGAACCAGATCTTCCCCGGCTATCGCCAGAAGATCCTCGACAAGCTGAAGCGCACCGCCGGGATGGAGGACATCGAGGAGCGGATCGTCGCCGAGGCCCGGCTGACGCCCGTCGACATCCACGAGCGCTACCGCGTGCTGAACGGCGCGATCTACGGCCTCGCCTCGCACGGCTCCTTCACCGGCGCCTTCAAGCCCGGCAACCGCTCGCGGCAGGTGAAGGGCCTCTACCTCGCCGGCGGGGCGGCGCATCCGGGGCCGGGCATGCCGATGGTGATGATGTCCGGCTGGATCGCGGCCGACAGCCTCGACCGCGACCTGGGTGGCCGCGGCATGAGCGCGGAGGCCGAACGCGCCGGCCGCCGCGAGGCCGAGCTGGTCGGGACCTGACGATGGCCGCGCCTGTTCCAAGCCACGCTGGATCAGGCGCGCCCGTGGAGGATCCTGTCACGCTCCGCTCCGAGCGGATGCTCGGCTTCTTCGAGATCGCCTTCACCCGCACCTTCGCCGGCTCCTTCCAGGCGCTGCGCGTGGCGAAGCGGGCGGAGGCCGACTATCCGCGCGACACGCCCCTGATCCTGCTGGCGAACCACCCGTCCTGGTGGGACGGCGTGCTGTTCATGCTGCTGCTGCGGCGGCAGTTCCCGGGCCGGCCGAGCTTCTTCCCCATGGACGCCGCCGCGCTGGAGAAATACCGCTTCATGAAGCGCCTCGGCGTGTTCGGGATCGAGCAGGAGAGCGCGCGCGGCGCGGTGAAGTTCCTGCGCACCGCCCGGCAGGTGCTCGACGGCCCGGATCACATGCTGTGGATGAACGCGCCCGGCCGCTTCGCCGACGTGCGCGAGCGCCCCGTTCCCATCGCGCCCGGCGCCGTCCGCCTGCCCGAGATCGCGCCCCATGCGCGGATCGGCACCATGGCCTTCGAATACACCCACTGGACCGAGAAGCGGGGCGAGGCGCTGGTCGCCTTCGGTCCCTCCGTCCCGGGGGAGGAGCTCGCCGCCCTCGACCGCGACACGCGGCTCGAGCGTTTGCGGGGGATGCTGACCGCCACCATGGACACGCTCGCCGAGGACGCGATCAGCCGCGACCCGTCGCGCTTCCGCACGATCGTGGAAGGCAAGGCCGGAGTCGGCGGCATCTACGGCCTCGTCCAGTATGTCCGCGCGCTGCGGCGGGGGGAGAGGTACGACCCCCGCCACGAAACCCGACCCAACCGAGGGGCTGCCTGAGATGGACTACGCCCATATCGCGCTGGCGCTCGCGCTCATGCCGATCATCTTCGGGATCATCAACCTTCGCCGGATGCCGCGCCTCTCGGGGCCGGCGCCGTCCGGGACATGCGTTTCGATCCTGATCCCCGCCCGGAACGAGGCGGCCAACATCGCCGCCTGCCTCGACGCCGCGCTCGCCTCCACCGGCACCGATGTCGAGGTGGTGGTGATGGACGACGCCAGCACGGACGACACCGCCGCCATCGTGCGCGCCTATGCCGCGCGGGACGGGCGCGTGCGCCTGGTCCAGGCGCCGGCGCTGCCGCCGGGCTGGACCGGCAAGGTGCATGCCTGCGCGCGCCTGGCCGAGGCCGCGCGGGGCACGCATCTCTTGTTCATCGACGCCGATGTGCGCCTGGCACCTCACGCCGCGGCGGCCATGGCGGCGCATGCGAGCCGCAACCAGATCGCCATGGTCTCGGGCGTGCCGCGCCAGGTGATCGGCACGCTGGGCGAGGCGCTGACGGTGCCGTTCATCAACTTCCTGCTGATCTGCTACCTGCCCTTCGGCGGGCGGGCGGTGCAGCGGAAGCCCGGCCTCGCGGCCGCCTGCGGGCAGCTCGTCATGGTCGAGCGCAAGGCCTACGAGGCGGTGGGCGGCCACGCGACGATCAAGGGCGTGCTGCATGACGGCATCGCCATGGCCCGCCTGCTGCGCGAGCGCGGCCACGACACCGAGATCGTGGACGGCACGCCGCTCGCCACCTGCCGCATGTATGACGGCTTCGCCCAGAGCTGGGCCGGCTTCATCAAGAACGCCCGCGAAGGCATGGCGACGCCGGTGGGCCTGCCGATCTGGACCGTGCTGCTGGCCGGCGCCCATGTCTGGCCGTGGTTCCTGCTGCCCGACATCGAGGCGGTGGTGACCATCCTGCTGATGCTCGCGCTGCGCGCCGCCGTCACGCTGCGCACCGGCGAGCCCTGGTGGACCGTGCCGCTGCACCCGCTGACCGTTCTCGTCGCGCTCGCGATCCAATGGACGGCGCTGGTCAGGTCGGCACTCGGGCTGAAGGCGGGCTGGAAAGGCCGGGCCTACGAGGCGAAGGCCTGATCCCCGCCGGCGTTCCCGCTCCACATGGGACGCCCCTCCCCGGCGACCTGACCAGAGCTCGCCGCGTCTGGGGATGGGCGCCCATCACCTTGTCATCCGTTCATGCCGTCGCGCCCTGGGCCCGCCTCCTCGCCGGCGGAGACCACGCGCCGGACGCTGTCCGTCTCCCGTCCGACCGACATCGCCGTCCGCCGTTTCCTCGCGCGGCGCGGCCCGGAGACGGCCGAACTGTCGAGATTCACCGGGGAAGCGGCGCGTGGCGTGTCTTCAAGCGGAGCGTCACCGACGCGCGCCAGGTTGGCCGACCTGGCGCCTGAGGAAGCGGAAGCCCTGACCGCCGACGCCTTGGCCGCCGCCCGCGAGGGCCGGGTGCCCGAGGCCGGAGAGCCTGCCCGACGCACGGGCTGGAAACCCCCGCCCTTTCCGGCCAAAACACCGGGATGGACGGAGCCCACATCGCGGGGGGACAGCGGGGGGCGGCCAGCGTGGCCGTCGAAGGCCCGCCCAACCGCGACCACGACACGGAAAACTTCCCCACCGCCTCGCGCATCCTCGCGCCGGAGGTGCGCGGGAAGGTCATGGCCTTCTACCGCTTCGTCCGCACCGCCGACGACATCGGCGACAGCGCCACCCTGCCGCCGGATGAGAAGCTCCGCCGCCTCGCCGCCATGCGCGACGCGCTGGACGACCCCGGCACCGCCCTCCCCGAAGCCGCGCGCCTCCACGCCACGGGCACAGGCACGGCCGAAGCGCGCCTCATGCTCGAAGCCTTCGAGCAGGACGCGCGGAAGAACCGCTACGCCGACTGGGCCGAGCTCGAACACTACTGCGCCCGCAGCGCCGACCCCGTGGGCCGCATGCTGCTGCGCCTGCACAACGCCGACACGCCCGAAGCGATCGCCGCCGCCGACGACCTCTGCACCGCGCTCCAGATCCTGAACCACCTGCAGGACCTGGTGCCGGACCGCGACAGCCTCGACCGGATCTACCTGCCCGTGCCGTGGATGGAATTGGCCGGCGGCGAAACGCCCTTCTTCGACCGCGCCAACACCGAAGCCCGCCGTCCCATCCTCGACGCCGCCCTCGACCGCGTCGAGGAACTGCTCGACCGCGCCGAAGCCCTGCCGCGCCTCATCAACGATCGGACCCGCCGCCTCGCCCTCCAGTCGGCGATGACGATCAACTGCGCGCGCCGGCTGCTCGAAAAGCTGCGCGCCGCGGACCCCGTGCTCGGCCGCGTCGCGCTCGGCAAATCCGACTTCGCCCTCGCCCTCGCCAAGGCCCCGTTGCTCTGCCAGGCCGACGCCCCACTCGTCGCCGCCCGCGTGCGCCGCGCCGGCTCCTCCTTCGCGCGCGGCATGGCCACCCTGAAGGGGGAACGCCGCCGCGCCCTCTGGGCCGTCTACGCCTTCTGCCGCGCGGTGGACGACATCGCCGACGGCGCGATGCCCGAAGCCGAGAAGCGCCGCTTCCTCGCTGATTGGCGCCGGAAGCTCACCCAACCCGACTGCGCCCTCTCCCGCGAACTGCTCCACGCCCGCGAGGCCTTCGGCGTCCCCCTCGCCGAATGCGAAGCCATGATCGCCGGCATGGAAACCGACGCCGGCGACCGCGTGCGCCTGCAAACCGACGCCGACCTCGACCTCTACTGCCGCCGCGTCGCCGGCAGCGTCGGCGCCATGTCCGTCCGCATCTTCGGCGCCCCCAAGGCCGAAGCCTGGGGCCTCGAACTCGGCCACACCTTCCAGCTCACCAACATCCTGCGCGACGTGGACGAGGACGCGACCCGCGACCGCGTCTACATCCCGCGGACCACCCTCGAGGCCAACGGCATCCCCCCCGACGCCCCCGCGGCCGAGATCGTGCGCCACCCGGCCTTCCCGGGCATCTGCGAGAGCCTCGCCCAACGGGCCCACGCCGGCTTCGCCACCGCCGAAGCCACCATCCCCACCGCCGACCTGACCGCCCTCAAACCGGCCCGCGTCATGATGTGGGGCTACCGCACCATCCTCGACCTCCTGCTCGCCCGCGGCTGGCGCGGCGCCCGCCCGCGCGCGCGCCTCAGCACCGGCCAGAAGCTGCGCATGGCCGCCTTCGCCATCACCGGGCGATGACGGTGGTGGTCTTCGGTGACCTTGGGGAGGGCGCTGCCCTCCCCAAACCCCTCCCGCCGGGGAGCCACGGGCTCCCCGGGCCCCTGCGAATCCTTTTGGGAGTTGGGGAGGGGGCGTCGCGGGTGCGCCCGTCATCAAGGTCGGTCGCCGCCCCCTCCCCAACTCCCAACAAACGGAACCGGAGGTCCAGGAACCTGAGGTTCCTGGCGGAGGGGGTCTGGGGGAGGCAGCGCCTCCCCCAGGGTGACCGATGACCATCCACGTCATTGGCGCCGGTGTAGCGGGGCTCGCCGCGGCGCTCGCTCTGGCGGATGCCGGGCGGCGTGTCGTCGTGCATGAGGGTTCGCCCGTGGCGGGCGGGCGGTGCCGGGCCTTGCCGGATGGCACGGACAACGGGACGCATGCGCTGATCGGCGCGAATCACGCGGCGCTGGCGTTCCTGGAGCGGATCGGGGCGCGGTCCGGTTGGGTGGAGCCCGAGCCGGATGGGTTGCCGGTGCTCGATCTGGCGGATGGTTCGGCGCGGCGGGTGAGCCTGTCGCCGGCGGGCTGGGTGCGGGCCGATCGTCGGCCGGCGGGGGTGTCGCTGCGGGCTGTGCTGGCCCTGATGCGGCTCGCGTTGCCGGGGCGCGACGTGCCGGTCGAGACCGCGATGGCGGCCCATCCGGCGTTCCATCGCGGCTTCGTGGACCCGCTGGTCGTGGCGGCGCTGAACACGCCCTCGCGGGAAGCATCGTCGCGCCGCCTGGCGCAGGTGCTGCGGCGCCTCGGCGGGCGGGGCGCGACGCGGCTCTTCGTGGCGGAGCGCGGGCTGGGACCCGATCTCGTGCAGCCGGCGCTCGCGGCGCTGTATCAGCGCGGCGCGGAAATCCTGTTCAACGACCGGCTGCGCCGCGTGCAGCACGAAGGCGGCCGCGTGACGCGGCTGCTCCTGCACGAGGGCGACATCGCCCTCGGCCCCGAGGATTCGGTGGTGCTGGCGGTTCCGCCCTGGGAGGCGGTGCGGCTCCTCACCCATGTCGAGGCGCCCGACCTCCACGCCCCCATCGTGAACCTGCACTTCGAGCGCACAGGCGAAGGCCCGGTCCGCTTCGTCGGAATGCTGGGCGCGCTGTGCCAATGGGTGCTGGTGCGCCCCTCGGGCGTCGCCGTCACCGTCAGCGCCGGCGACGCCGAAGCCAACGAAGACGTCTCCACCCTCGCGCCCCGCGCCTGGGCGGAAATCCGCCAGGCCGCCCAGGCCTTCCACCTGCCCGGCAACTGGCCCGAAGCCCCGCCGCCCTGCCGCGCCATCAAGGAAAAACGCGCCACGCCCCGGCACATTCCCGGTCCCATCCCGAGCCCCAAGCGCCTGCACTTGGCCAACCTGGCCCTCGCCGGCGACTGGACCTTCCCGGGCCTGCCCGCCACGATCGAAGCCAGCATCGCCTCCGGCCAGGACGCCGCCGCGGCACTGGCGCGAGCCGCGTGATGAGGGTGGGCGCTGGTGTTGTTGGGAGGGGCGCTGCCCCTCCCGGACCCTCCCCGCCAGGGGGCACGGCCCCCTGGACCCACGGATCGTCTGTTGGGGATTGGGAAGGGGGCGGCGTGCTCCCTCGATCAAGGTCGCTCCTGTGATGCCCCCTCCCCAATCCCCAAAGGGTTCGCAGGGGTCCGGGGAGCCCGTGGCTCCCCGGCGGGAGGGGTCTGGGGAGGGCGGAGCCCTCCCCAGCAGCGCCGCGCCCACTCCCATCGCGGCTCTTGCCGCGCTGCGGGCGGCTTCTGACCGCGAGGGTGTGTTGTCGCTCGGCCGGCGGCGGGAGTTGCTGCGGGCCTTGGATCGCGTGTTGGTGGCGCGGGCCGAGGATGTGGTGGCGGCTGCGGCGGCGGATTTCGGGGCGCGCAGTGTGGAGGACACGCTGCTCGCCGATGTGGTGCTGGTGTTGGATGCGGCGCGCTATGCCCGGCGGAAGTTGCGCGAGTGGGCGCGGCCGCGTCGGGCGCCGGTGCCGTTTCCGTTCCAGCCGGCGCGCGCGGTGTTGGAGCCTGTGCCGAAGGGTGTGGTCGGTGTGATGGCGCCCTGGAATTATCCCTTCCAGTTGGCGTTGTTGCCGGCGGTGGATGCGGTGGCGGCGGGCAACCGCGTCGCGTTCAAGCCGAGCGAGGCGACGCCGCGTTGTTCGGCCTTGCTGGCGGAGATCGTGGCGGAGGCGTGGGGGCCTGAGGTTGGGCTGGTGGTGCAGGGTGGGCCGGAGGTGGCGCGGGAGTTTGCCGCGCAGCCTTGGGACCATCTGGCGTTCACCGGCGGGACCGAGACCGGGCGCAAGGTGATGGCGGCGGCGGCCGCGAACTTGACGCCTCTGACGCTGGAGCTGGGTGGGAAGTGCCCCGCGGTGGTCCTGCCGGGGGCGGATCTGCGTCGCGCGGCGCGGGACATCTTGGCGGCGAAGTTCGTGAATGCCGGGCAGACCTGCGTGGCGCCGGACACGGTGATCCTCGTCGGGCATGACCAGCTGGCGTTCCATGCGGCGTGTCGGGAGAGTGGGATCACCGGCACTGAGACGGCGGTGATCAACGCGGCGCAGCAGGCGCGGCTCGATCGCATCACGGCGGGCGTGACGATGGAGGCGCTGGGGCCGGAGCGGTTTCCGCTGAAGCTCGCGACGGCGAACGGGCCGCTGGCGGAGGAGGAGATCTTCGGCCCGGTGCTGGCGGTGGAGTGCGTGGCGCGGCTCGAGGAGGCGGTGGCGTGGATCAACGCGCGGCCGGCGCCGCTCGCGATCTATCTGTTCGGTGCGACGCGGGCGGAGGAGGCGGCGGTGGCGGCTTCGACGAAGTCGGGTGCGCTGGTCTGCGACAAGGCGCTCGACCACGCGGCCTTCTTCGGGATGGCCTTCGGCGGGGTGGGCGCCAGTGGCTTCGGCCGCCGCAACGGCGAATGGGGTTTCCTGGAGTTCAGCCAGTTGCGCGCGCGGGTGCGGCACGGGCGCTGGAGCCTGGCGGGCCTGTTCGCGCCGCCGCGCAGCAGCTTCGCGAGGAAGCTGGCGCGGCGGCTGGCGGGCCTGCGATAGGGCGCTGACCCAGGCCGGCCAGGGCGTTATTCGGTGCGCAGCGTGCGGAGCACGGTGCCGAGCGAGTCCTGCATGACGTCGCCCTGGCGGCTGACGTCGCTCGCGACGCGGCGCAGCTCCTCGACGGCGTCGAGGGTGGAAGCGGCCGCTTCGGACGCGCGGGCCACGTTGCCGGCGACGCGTTGCGTGCCGTGAGCGGCCTCGGCCACGCCGCGCGCGATCTCGCGCGTGGCGGCGCCCTGCTCCTCGACCGCGGCCGCGATGGAGCTGCCGATGCCGTGGACTTCCTCGATGACGGCGCCGATGCCGCGCACGGCGCGGACGGACTGCTCCACCGCTTCGCGCATGGCGTTGATCTGCGTCGCGATCTCCTCGGTGGCCTTGGCGGTCTGGCTGGCCAGCGACTTCACCTCGCTCGCCACCACGGCGAAGCCCTTCCCCGCCTCGCCGGCGCGGGCCGCCTCGATCGTGGCGTTGAGCGCGAGCAGGTTGGTCTGGCCGGCGATGTCCGAGATCAGGCGCACCACGTCGCCGATGCGCTCCGCGCTCTCGGTCAGGCCTTGGATCGTCCCGTTGGCCGTGCGGACCTGATCGACCGCGCGGCCGACGACGAGCGTGGACTCGCCCACGCGGCGGGAGATCTCGTTGACGGATTGCGCCAGCTGCTCGGAGGCGCCGGCGACGTTCGAGACGTTCTCGGAGGCGTCGCGTGCGCCGTCCGCGGCCGCGCCCGTGTCGTGGCGGGCGCGTCCGGCGGCGCCCTCGATGCCGTCGGCGGCCGTCTTCAGCGCCGCCGAGGAGGCGGCGAGCTGTCGCGCGGCGTCGCCGAGGGAGGCTTCGATCTCGCCGGCGATGCGCAGCGCCTCGTTCCGTTCCTGCTCCTTCGCGGCGCGGCGGCCGGCTTCGGCCTCGGCCTCCAGGGCACGGGCGCGGCGGCTGTCGGCGCAGAGCGCGTCGAGGCCGCGGCCGATGGAGCCGAGCACGTCGGCGCGCTCCCGGCAGGGGATGGTGGTGTCGAGGCGCCCGGCGTGGATGTCCTCGACGGCCGCGCGCAGCGCGTCGAGCGGGCGGAGGGTGTGGCGGAGCAGCAGCCAGTAGCCGCCGCCGACCAGAAGCAGGGCGACAGCCCCGGCGAGGGCCGCCTCCCAGACGGCCTCCCAGACCATGGCGCTCACATCCGCGGCTGGCGTGCCGACGAAGATCAGGCCGACCTGCCGCCCGCCGGCGTCGCGCACCGGCTTGTAGATCGTGACGTAGCTGCGCCCGAGGATGTCGTTGCGGCCCTGATAGATCTCGCCGCGGGTGATGGACGCGTCGCGGGCCGGGCCGGCGGCGAGGGTGGTGCCGACGCCGCGCGTGCCGTCGGGGCGGCGGACGCTGGTCGCGATCCGGCGGTCGCCCCGGAAGATCGTCGCCACGCCGCCCATCCGCGCGATGGCGTCCACCACGTCGGTGCGGTCGTTCAGCGCCGTCTGCCCGAGGAGGAGGCGATCGCCCTCGGCCCGCCATTCCGTGCCGAAGGGACGGAGCATCTCCTCGAGCGCGATCAGCTTCTGGTCGAGATCCCACGCGGCGGTGCGTTCGGCCTGCATGGTCATGCTGCGCACGGTCCAGGCCTGGACCGCCACCACCGCGAGCGTGATGGTGAGCAGGGCGGCCAGCAAGAGGCGCGCGGTCAGGCTGACGCGGCGCGCAGGCCAATGCTGCGCCCTGGTGTGGCGGTCGAGCATCTTCTTCGAATTCCCTGGCGATAGTCACCAGGATCCCCGACCATGATGAACAACAAGTTGTCCGTTGGTCAGGCTGTGCGCGGATTCGCCGCGAACTGCTCCACCAGCTCGGCGATCCGCTTGGGGTCGCTCTGCTCCATCACGCGCCGGACGAAGCGGGCGCAGTCGTCGATCTCGAGGGCGCGGACGGCCTGCTTCACCCGCGGGATCGAGGACGCGTTCATCGAGAGCGCCCGCAGGCCGAGCCCGAGCAGCAGGGGCACGTATTTCGGGTTTCCCGCCATCTCGCCGCAGACGGAAACCGGCATGCGAAGGCGCAGCGCGGCCTCGACCGCGAACTGCATGAGGCGCAGCACGGCGGGGTGCAGCGGGTCGTAGAGATGGGCCACGTCGATCTCGGCGCGGTCCACCGCGAGCGTGTACATCGCCAGGTCGTTGGTGCCGATGGCGAAGAAATCGGCCTCGAGCGCGATGGCGTCGGCGGCCAGCGCCGCGCCGGGCGTCTCGATCATCGCGCCGAGGGGGGGCAGCTTCTCGGGCAGCTCGACGCCGCGGCGGCGCAGGCGCTTGGCCACGCGCTCATAGATCTCGCGCGCCGCCGCGACCTCGTCCGGGACGGTGACCATGGGCAGCAGGATGCGGACATGGCCCTTGTGGGCGACGCGGAGGATGGCGGCGAACTGCTCCTCCAGCAGTTCGGGCCGGCGCAGCAGCAGGCGGATGCCGCGCAGGCCGAGCGCCGGGTTGGGCCCGACGGCGGCGGGGACGCCCTGGGCCAGCGCCTCCATGTCCTTCTCGCCGCCCCAGTCGAGGACGCGGATGGTGACGCAATCCTGGCCCATCGCCTCGATGACCTGGGAGTAGGCGAGCATCTGCGCCTCCTCGTCCGGCAGGTCCTCGCGGTTCATGAACAGGAATTCGGTGCGCAGCAGCCCGATGCCCTGCGCGCCGGCCTGGGCGATGAGCGGCAGCTCGGCCGGGATCTCGAGGTTGGCCTGCAGCTCGACCGGCTCGCCATCGGTCGTCTCCGCGGGCAGGCGGCGCAGCTTGGCGAGGCGCGCGCGCTCCCGCGCGAAGGCGGCCAACCCATCCTTCGCGTGGGCCAGCGTGTCGGCGGAGGGGTGCAGCGCGACGGTGCCGGCGGCGCCGTCGAGGGTGACGACGTCGCCGCGCCTGGCCGCCGCGGTGAGGCCGTGGCAGCCGAGCACCGCCGGGATGCCGAGGGCGCGCAGCATGATGGCGGTGTGGCCGTCCGCCCCGCCTTCCTCGGTCGCGACGGCGGCGATCCGGCCCGGCTCCAGCAGGGCAGCGTCGGCCGGCGTCAGCTCGTCGGCGACGAGGATGGCGCCTTGCGGCACGTCCTTCAGCGTCTTGAACGGCGCCGCGACGAGGTTCCGCGTGAGGCGGCGCCCGATCTCCCGCACCTCGGCCGCGCGGCGGTTCAGGCCGGCCTTGTCGTCGTCCTTGGCGGCCAGGATGGCGGAGGCGATCGCTTCGGCCTCGTCGCCCACGGCGGTTTCGGCGGCCAGCAGCTCCTCGCCGATGCGCTTCTTCGCGCCGCGCAGCAGCCGCGAATTCCCGAGCATGAGGATGTACGCGTCGAGGAGGGGGGAGAGCTCCTCCTGCGCTTCCTCGGGCAGGACGGCGAGGCGCGTCTTGAGCTTCCCGACCTGCTTGCGGGAGAGGGCGGCGGCGTCCGCCAGGCGCTGGCGCTCGGCCTCGACCTGGTCCTCCGCGATGTGGCGGCGGGGCGCCTCGGCGGGGGCCTCGGTCGTGTCGAAGACCGGGCCGATGGCGATGCCGGGAGAGACCGCGATGCCGCGGAACAGGCGCTCCTCCGGCGGAGGGATCAGCAGCCCGGCCGCGGGCTTGCGCCGGCTCCCGCCATCGGCGGGCCGGGCCTTGGACTCGGCGGAGGCGCCGTCACTCTTCATGGAAGCCGGCCTCGACCAGGCCGGCCACCGCGTCCAGGGCTTCGCGGGCGTCCCAGCCCTCCGCCTCGATCGTCACCGTGCTGCCCTTGCCTGCGCCCAGCATCATGAGGCCCATGATGGAACAGGCCGGGACCGATTCGCCCGCCTTCACCACGTTGACGCAGGCGGAGAAACGCTCGGCCAGCGCCACCAGCTTCGCGGCCGCGCGCGCGTGGAGGCCGCGGCTGTTCACGATGAGCACCTGCCGCCGCAGCACCATGGCGGCGCCGCCGGTCCCGGTCTCGGGCATGGGCTCCGCCGCCGCGACGCGCGGGCTGCCGGCTTCCTCGGGCCACTCGTTCATCGCGAACGCGCCGCGCCGCGGGGGAGGGGATCACGAGGCATTGGGGGGGGTGTCCTTGGGCATGCCGCCGGAAGAGGCGCCGTTCGGGAGATCCCCGGCGCTGGTGATGTACTTCCGGCCGGCCATGGTGGCATGGGCCACGGCGTCGGTCAGCTTCTCGCTGCCGCGGATCTTCGCGAGCTTCACCAGCAGCGGCAGGTTGATGCCCGCGATCGCCTCGACCTTGGTGTGGTCGCAGAGCGAGAGGGCGAGGTTGGAGGGGGTGCCGCCGGCGATGTCGGTCAGCAGCACCACGCCGTCGCCCTGGTCCACGTCGCGGATGCGGGAGGCGATGTCGGCGCGGCGGCCCTCCATGTCGTCCTCGGGGCCGATGCAGACGGTCGCCACGGCCTTCTGCGGGCCGACGACGTGCTCCATCGCGTGGCGCAGCTCCTCGGCGAGGCGGCCATGGGTGACGAGAACGAGGCCGATCATGGACGGCCGGCCCCGGTGGACATCGGAGGGGGCGACGAAACGGAAGGCATGGAGGCGTGAGGCCCAGGAGCTCCCGATGGGGGGGGTCCCGAAAGGGAGGCGGCCACGATCGGGGCCGCCGATGGAGGGTCTATATCATGGCCGGGGGTCAGCTCGCGATGCGCGGAATCCGCGCGCCAGCCCTGTGCCCGGAGATGTGCGGCCAGCAGCTCCGCCGCGAAGACGGAGCGGTGGCGCCCGCCGGTGCAGCCCATCGCGATGGTGAGGTATTTCTTTCCCTCGGCTTCGTAGCGGGGCAGCAACGGGTCGAGCAGCCGGGTCAGGTTGGTCCAGAAGCCGGCGAAGTCCGGGTCGGACCGCACATGGGCCGCCACCGCGGGGTCGTGCCCGGTCAGCGGGCGCAGCACCGGGTCGTAATGCGGGTTGCGCAGGAAGCGCAGGTCGAAGACGAGGTCCGCCTCGCGCGGGACGCCGCGCGGGAAGGCGAAGGACTGCACCTGGATGGCGAGCCCGGGCGCGCCGTCCGGCCGGAATTCGAGCTCGACGCGGCGCCGCATGGCGTGCAGCGGCAGTTCGGAGGTGTCGATGACGACGTCGGCCGCCTCCCGCAGGGGGGCGAGAAGAGCGCTTTCCCGCGCGATGCCGTCGACGACCCGGGTGCCGAGCGGGCCGCCCGGGGCCAGCGGGTGGCGCCGCCGCGTCTCGGTGTAGCGGCGCTGGAGCACCGTCTCGTCGGCGGTCACGTAGACGAGGCGCACGGCGATCCCCGGCTGGGCGCGCAGCGCCTCGACGGCGGCCAGCGCCGCCTCGGGCTCGAAGCCGCGGGTGCGGGTGTCGATGCCGACGGCGATCGGCCCGGAACCGTCGGAGACGAGGCTGGGCAGGATGGCGAGCGGCGGGTTGTCCACCGTCTCGTAGCCGAGATCCTCGAGGGCGTTGCGCACGGCGGCCTTCCCGCCGCCCGAAAGGCCCGTGACGATGACGAAGGGCCGTTTGCGCGGACGCTGGTCGGCCTCCGCGGCGGCATCGGCCCCGGTGGCATCGGTCACGCCTTCGCCGGGTGGGCTCATGCCGCGAAGGCCCCGGCCGTCATGGTCAGCCGCCCGCGCAGCACGGCGAGGGCGTGTTCGAGCTTGTCGGGTGCCGAGGCTTCGAAGGGACGGAGCGGCATGGCCGGGATGGAAACGCCGAAGCCGGCCCAGGGACGCGGCTCGGGCAGGCGCGGAACCTCCGCCGCCAGCTCGGCGACGAGGCGCAGCGGGGCGGCGGCGGTGGCGAGGCCGCCGAGGATGCCGAGGCCGCGGGCCTCCACCATGCCGGCGAGGCGCGGGGGCGCCGAGGCGAGCAGGCCGTCCGCCGCGGCGTCGAGCTGCACCTGGTCATCGGCGACGAGCGCCCAGCCCCGGCCGAGCAGTCGGAGCAGCAGGTCGGACTTGCCGCTGCCGGGTGGCCCGAGGAGGAGCACGCCATCCCCGTTCCAGGCGGCGCAGCTGCCGTGGATCAGGTGGCTCGGGGGCATCGCGGCTCGACGCGCGAGATTTGGAGAGGGTTTGGCATCCCGGTTGCCAGTTCGCTGGCGCAGGGCCGCTTTATGGCAGGAATGGGGCGCCGCTGGAAGGGATGGCCGCGGCCGGGCTTCCCAGGGCGCGATCTGTTGCGCGGCGAGTGGCGCGGCGGCAACAAGCGGCATGTCCTTTCCCGACCGTGCGGCCATCGCCGCTGCTCATCAACGCATCGCGGGCGATATCCGCCGAACCCCGATCCTGCGGCTGCGCGACGGGCTCGAGCTCAAGCTCGAGTTGCTCCAGGTCTCGGGCAGCTTCAAGCCGCGCGGCGCCTTCAACCGCATGCGCGCGGCGGGGCTGCCGGGCGCCGGCGTGATCGCCGCCTCGGGCGGCAACCACGGGGCCGCCGTCGCCTTCGCCGCGCGGGCCCTCGGCGCGCGGGCGGAGATCTTCGTCCCCGAACTCGCGAGCCCGGCGAAGCGCGCCCTGATCGAGGGGCTGGGCGCCAGGCTGATCGTCGGCGGCGCCACCTATGACGAGGCGCGCCAAGCGAGCGAGGCGCGCGCGGCCGGGACGGGCGCGCTGCTGGTCCACGCCTATGACCAGGCCGAGGTGCTCGCGGGCCAGGGCACCGTCGCCCGCGAATGGGCGGAGCAATCGCCCGGCCTGACCCACCTCCTCGTGGCGGTGGGCGGGGGCGGGCTGATCGGCGGCATGGCCGCCTGGCTGCGGGAGGGCGGACCGAGCCTCGTCGCCGTGGAGCCCGAGGGTTGCCCCTGCCTCTCGGTGGCGCTGCGGGAGGGGCGGCCGGTGCCGGCGCCGGTGGGCGGCCTCGCGGCGGACAGCCTGGGCGCGCGGCAGGTGGGCGCGCTGATGTTCCCGCTCGCCGCCGGGCTGCACGCCGAAGGGCGGCTGGAACCGGTCCTCGTGCCCGACGGCGCCATCCGCGCGGCGCAGCGCCATCTCTGGGCCGAGGCGCGGCTGGTGGCGGAGCCGGGCGGCGCTGCGGCGCTCGCGGCGCTGCTCTCGGGGCGCTGGGTGCCGCCGGAGGGCGCCCGGGTCGGCGTGCTGGTCTGCGGCGCCAACACCGACCCCGGCACGGTGGGGTGAATCGGCCCGCCGCCAAGGCCCGGGCGCCGAATGGCGGTCATCACCTGTCGGAATTTCAAGCGCGGCCCCCGGCTCCCCATCCTGGTCCCGACACCCCGACAGGGACACAGGACCATGAGCCAGCTCTTCTCCCCCGTGCGCCTCGGCGCCTACGACCTGCCCAACCGCGTCGTGATGGCGCCCATGACGCGCAGCCGCAGCCCGGGTGGCGCCCCCAACGCGCTGAACGCGGAGTACTACGCCCAGCGCGCCGGCGCCGGGCTGATCGTGACCGAGGGCACCTCCCCCGCGCCGGAAGGCATGGGCTACCCCTGGATCCCCGGCCTCTACGCGCCGGAGCACGTTGCCGGCTGGCGCCTCGTCGCCGATGCCGTGCACGCGCGGGGCGGGCGCGTCTTCGTCCAGCTCATGCACACGGGCCGCGTCGCGCATGAGAGCCTGATCGGTGGCCGGCCGCCCGTCGCGCCCTCGGACCTCCCGCTGCCGGGCGAGATGTTCACCGGCACCGGCATGGCGCCATACAGCCAGCCGCGCGCCCTGACGGCGGAGGAGATCCCGGGCGTCATCGCCACCTATGGCCGCGCCGCGACGCTGGCGGCCGAGGCCGGGCTGGACGGCGTCGAGGTGCACGGGGCGAATGGCTACCTGCCGAGCCAGTTCCTCGCCCCCAACGTCAACACCCGCAGCGATGCCTGGGGCGGCAGCATCGAGAAGCGGGCCCGCTTCCTGCTGGAGGCGACGGACGCGGCGGTGGCGGCCATCGGCCCCGGGCGGGTCGGCGTGCGGCTGTCGCCGGGCGGGACGTTCAACGACATCCAGGACCCGGACGCGGCCGGCACGCTGGCCCATGTCGCGACGGAGCTGGCGAAGCGGAACCTCGCCTACCTGCATGTCATGGACACGAACCCGGGCTGGGACGTGGCGGGCGTGGCGCGGCGCCACTATCCGGGCACGCTGATCCTGGCGGGCGGCTACGACCGTGCCCGGGCCGAGGCCGATCTCGCCGCCGGACGGGCCGACCTGATCGGCTTCGGCACGCCCTTCATCGCCAACCCGGACCTGCCGGAGCGGCTGCGCCGGGATGCCCCGCTGGCCACGCCGGACAAGACGACGTTCTATGGCGGGGATGCACGCGGCTACACCGACTACCCGACCCTCGCGGCCTGACGGATCGAGGACGCGCCGCCCCGCGCGGCGCGTCCCTTCACCTGCCGGGCGGCGTCGCTGATGCCACGCATCGCCGTCGCGCGCCTCTGGTTCGAGGGCAACAGCTTCTCCCCGGTCGTGACGGGGCTCGATGCCTTCCGCTCGCGCGAGTGGAACATCGGCGCCCTCGCCCTCGAACGCTATCGCGGCACCGCGACCGAGCTCGGCGCCGTGTCGGCCTTCCTCGAGGACCGGCCGGGCTGGTCGGCGACCCTGCTGCGCTGCGCCTCGGCGCAGCCGGGCGGGCCCATGGCCGACGACGCCTTCGCCAGCTGGATGGAGGAGGTCGAGGACGGGCTGTCGGGCGGCGGCTTCGACGGCGTCTATCTCTCGCTGCACGGGGCCTGCGTCACCGAGACCGACCCCGAGGCGGACCTGACCGTCATCCGTCGCGTGCGCGCCGCGGTCGGCCCGGGCGTGCCGGTGACCGCGAGCTTCGACTTCCACGGCAATGTCTCGCCGCAGATGATCGGGCTGCTGGACGGGGCGAGCGTCTATCGCACCTACCCGCATGTGGACATGGACGCGGCCGCCCGCCGCGCGCTGCGCCTGCTGGAGCGCGCCATCCGCGGCCGGCCGGCGGCGGGCGCGCTGGTGAAGCGGCCGATGGTGCTGCACAGCTTCCACATGCGGCACGAGGCCGGGCCCATGGCCGAGGTCTGGGCCGAGGCCGCGCTCGCCGAGCGCGAGCCGGTCCTCGATGCCTCCGTGTTCGGGGGATTCGCCTGGGGGGATTCGCCCTGGGCCGGACCCTCCGCGATGGTCTGGGCGGAGGAGGCCGGCGCGGCCCGCGCCCTGGCGCGCGAACTGGCCGACGCCATCGCGCGGCGGCGCGACCGCTTCGCCGTCACCCTGCCTGCGCCGGAGGTCGCGCTGCGCCAGGCGCTCGATCAGCCGCCGGGCGTGGTCGCGCTGCTCGACCCGGCGGACAACCCGCTCTCGGGCGGGATCGCCGACACGCCGGGCCTGTTGCGCGCTCTGGTGGAGGCGGGGCCACCGGTCGAGACCGTCCTCGCCTTCCTGCACGACCCCGACGGCGTGGCGGCGGCGCGCGAGGCGGGCGAGGGCGGCGTGCTGGAACGGTGCCTCGCCGGCCAGGTCACGGCCACCTTCGGCCCGCCCGTGCCCTTCGCCGGGCGGGTGGAGAAGCTGACCGACGGCCGCTTCGTGAACGAGGGACCGATGGAGCGCGGCGCGCCCGTGGATCTCGGCCCCACGGCGGTGCTGCGGCAGGGCCGGCTGCGCGTGATCCTCACCAGCCGGAAGGAGGCGGCGGTGGACCCGGCCTTCTTCGCCCTGCACGGCGTGGAGTGGGGCGGCGTGCGGCTGCTGGCCAACAAGGCGAAGAACCACTTCCGCGCCGCCTTCGCCGGCCGCTGCGCCGCCATCGTGGAATGCGACACGCCCGGCCCGGCGGCGCTCGACCTCGCGGCGCTGCCCTTCCGGCACGTGCCGGCGGAGTGGCGGCGGGGCTGACGCGCGGCGGGATTGACCGCCGAAGCCTTTCGTGGCGGCGGTGCTACCCGCCGACGACCTTCCCCGCCCGGTGCCGCCGCATGAGCCAGAGCCCAAGCGCCACGCTCGCGGCCAGCAGCGCGGCGGAGAGGCCGAGCTGCCAGGCGCCATCCACCCGGATGCCCTTCCCCAGCAGCGCGAACACCACCGTCTGCGGCAGGTATCCGAGGGCGGAGGCCGCCAGGAACGGTCCGGCCGCGATGCCCGAAACGCCAGCGAGCAGGTTCAGCGCCAGGTTGTTCCCCACCGGGAAGAGCCGCAGAGCCAGCGCCGCCTGGAAGGGATGCGCGCGCAGCGTCTCGACCAGCGGCCGCAGCTTCGGGCCGAAGCGCCCGTCGAGCCGCCGCTCCACCCAGCCCTGACCGACGGCGCGCGCCCAGCCATAGGCGATGGCGCAGCCCAGAAGCTGCGCCGCCAGCGCCAGCGCGGCCCCCAGCGCGGCGCCGAAGGCGTAGCCGCCCAGGAAGGCGACCGCCTGGCGCGGCACGCCCACCACCGTCGCGGCGGCGGCGACAAGGACGAACAGCGTCTCGCCCAGCAGGCCCTGGTCACGGACATAGAGGTCCACCCACTCGGCCCCGGGCGCGGCCCCCAGCGCCCGCAGCAGCAGCCCGCCGACGGCAAGCCCGAGCGCGAGCAGCGCGGCCTTGGCCCAAGGAGAGCCGCTCACAGTTCCTCCGCGACCGGGCGCTTCCAGCGGCGCTGCAGCCAGGCGACGCCCACGAGGTCGAGGAAGGAGACCAGCAGCCGGTCGAGCGTGCCGTAGTTGGAGACGCCCCGGACGCGCGGGCGATGGTTCACCGGCTCGCTCACCACGCGGCCGCCCTGGCGCAGCACCAGGGCCGGCAGGAAGCGGTGCATGTGGTCGAAATGCGGAAGCTCGAGGAAGAGCGCGCGGGGAAACACCTTCAGCCCGCATCCCGTATCCGGGGTCGCGTCGCGCAGCAGCCGCGCGCGAATGCGGTTCGCCATGCGGGAGGTGACGCGCTTCACCTGCGTGTCGCGGCGGTTCACGCGGTGCCCGGCGATGAGGATCGCGCCGCCCGCCCCGGCCGCCTCGGCCTCGGCGCGCGCCAGCAGGCGAGGGATGTCGGCCGGATCGTTCTGCCCGTCGCCGTCGAGCGTCGCGATCCAGCGGCCCCGCGCCGCCTTCACGCCGGTGATCACGGCGGCGGATTGGCCGCAGCTCTGCGCGTGGCGCAGCCGCCGCACGGGCGCGACGGAAGCGGCCTCGGCCAGGGCCTCCGGCGTTGCGTCCGACGAACCGTCATCCACGTAGACGATCTCGTGCGGGACGTCGGCGAGCGCCGCCTCGATCTCGGCGACGAGGGGCGCGATGTTCGGTGCTTCGTTCCGGACGGGAATCACCACCGAGACGAGCGGGGCGTGGGAAGGCTCGGCGGGCATCGCGCGGGCGTTACCAGCGGCATCCCGGTGGGGCAACCCGCGGCGCAGGGCAGCCCGTGTGTCTTTGGGCACTACGCGGGTCGGAAATTCCGCCTATACATTCGAGGCCATGCCGTTCGACTCCCGCAGCTTCCCCGTCATGCCCGCCGAGCGGGGGGACCGCGCGAATCCGCGCGCCATCGCGGCCTGGCTGCTCTCTGTCGCCGGCCTCGTCTGGATCATGGTGGCCATCGGCGGCGCCACACGGCTGACGGGCTCCGGCCTGTCCATCATGGAGTGGGCGCCGCTGTCCGGCACGCTGCCCCCGCTGTCCGAGGCCGAGTGGCAGCGCCTGTATGACCTCTACCGCACCATCCCGCAGTACCAGCTCGTCAACGCGGGCTTCGGGATGGAGGGGTTCAAGCAGATCTTCTGGCTGGAGTGGGTCCATCGCTTCTGGGGCCGGCTGATCGGCCTCGCTTACTTTCTGCCCCTGCTCTGGTTCACCGTCCGCGGCGCCGTGCCGCGCGCCTCGCGCACGCGGCTATGGTTGCTGCTCGCGCTCGGCGGCCTGCAAGGCGCGATCGGCTGGTTCATGGTCGCCTCCGGCTTCGACGCCGACCGCACCGCCGTCTCGCCATACCGGCTCGTGCTGCATCTCGGCATGGCCTTCCTGCTGTTCGGGCTGCTGACCTGGACCGCGCTCGGCCTCCTGCGGCCGGAGCCGCTCTCCCTGCCGGGCGAGGCGCGCGCGAAGGTGCGGGCCTGGCTCGTCGCCGCCTTCTGGCTCGCGGTCGCGACCATGCTGGCGGGCGGGTTCGTCGCCGGCATCCGCGCGGGCTTCTCCTACAACACCTTCCCGCTGATGGACGGGCGGCTGGTGCCCGAGGGCTACTTCGACCTCTCGCCGACGTGGAAGAACCTGACCGCCAACATCGCCGCGGTGCAGTTCAACCACCGGATTCTGGCCACGCTGACCGGCGTGGCGGCGCTGGCGGCGGCGCTGGCCGCCTGGCGATGGCTGCCGCGCGGACAGGCCCGCGGCGCCGTGCTGATCTTCGCCGCGACGGTGACCGGGCAATACGCCCTCGGCGTCGTCACGCTGCTGCACGTCGTTCCCGTGTCGCTCGGCACGCTGCATCAGACCGTCGCCGTCGGCGTGCTGGCCACCGGACTCGTCGCGCTGCACGCGCTGCGGCGGGGACGGGACCCGACGCCGTGAACCTTCAGGAGGACCTCCGCCTTCGCGCCCTAGAGGCCCTGCCCTGCCCGATTGCCGTGTTCGACGCGGGGCGCAGGCTCGTCCTGTCCAACGCGGCCCTGGCGCGGGTGCTGTCGGCCGATCCCAGCGCCCTCCCGCTGGGACTGCCGCTGGCCGACGCGCTCCACCTCATCGCCTATTGCGGCCTGCTCTCCCGGGGAGAGGCCGAATTGCTGCTGGCCTCCCTGGGCGCTGAGCCGGAGCCGCGCAGCCACGCGCTGAGCCTGCCCGATGGCCGGCGTTTCGAGATGCAGTTCCGCGCGATGCCCGGCGGCGGGCTGCTGCTGCTGCTGCTGGATCGCACCGACGAGGCGAGGGCCCGCGTCGCCGCGGAGGCCGAGGTGGCACGGCTGATGGACGTGGTCGCGCGGCTCGGCAGCGGCGTCGCCATCTACGACGCGGAGGCGCGGCTTCGCCTCAGCAACCCGGCCTATGCCAGCCTGATCGGCCTGCCCCCTTCGGTGACGCTGCCCGGGCGCAGCCTGACCGATCTGGTGGCCGAGCAGGCGCAGCGCGGCGAATTCGGGCCCGTCCCGGTCGAAGCGATGGTGCAGGCCGCGCAGGCGCGCGACCGCAGCCGGCGCCGCGTGCACGAGCGCCGGCGGCCGAACGGCGCGGTCATCCGTTTCGAGAACCAGCCCCTGCCGGAGGGCGGCTGGCTGTCGGAGGTGACGGACGTCACCCTGGAACGCCGGGCCGAGCTCGAGGCCAGCCGGCGCGCCGCCCTGCACGATGCCGTGATGTCGGTGCTGCCGATCGGCGTCCTCGTCTTCGGTCCCGACCGCCGCGTGGCGATGGTCAATCCGGCCTACAACCGGATCGTCGCCGACAGCCCCGTGGCTCCCGGCGAAACCATGCGGGAGCTGCTGCTGCGGCGCGCGCGGCAGGGACAGTACGGGCCCGGCGACCCGGTGCAGCAGGTGGACGAGATCATCGCGAGCCTCGCCCAGCCGAAGACCTACATGCGGGAACGGCCGGGCGGCACCATCACCCTGCACCGGTCGGTCCCCCTGCCCGACGGCGGGCAGGTCGTCGTCGTCAGCGACGAGACGCAGCTCCACAAGGCCCAGGAAGAGGCGCGGCGGCGCAACGAGATCCTGACCGCGATGATCGAGAACACGCGGCACGGGATCGCCCTGTTCGACAAGGACGGCGTCACCGTCGCGGCGAACACCCTGGCCGAGGAGTTCTGCGGCCTGCCCAAGGGCAGCTTCCGGCCCGGCGCCCACATCAACGATCTGCGGGCCCTGCAGCTGCGCGACGACGCGCACGCGGGCAGCCCCGAGACGCGGCGCTGGCTCGAGGACCGGCTGACGCGCCCGCTCCGCGCGCCGGAGCGCTACACGCGCCGGCGGACCGACGGCCGCGTCATCGAGGTCGTGACCGACCAGCTCGCCGATGGCGGCTATGTCCGCTCCTTCACGAATGTGACCGCGCTCTTCGAGGCGGAGGAGGAAGCTCGGCGCCGGGCGGAGGTCACGCAGGCCCTGCTGGAATCGGTCCGTCACACCCTCGCGCTGTACGGGCCCGACCGCCGCTGCATCGCGGCGAACGGCCTCGTCTCCGAGCTGGCCGGCTTCTCCACCTCGGATGAGGTCATCGGCGTCCCCTTCGAGGAGGTGATCGCCCGGCAGGCGAAGCGGGAATGGCCCGACGATCCCGCCCGGCAGGCCGCGTTCCGCGAGCAGATGGCCGCGCTCGACCGCTCCGTGCCGATCCGGTACCAGCGCCGGCTGGAGGATGGGCGGGTGTTCGACGTCGCCTCCGACCCGACACCGAATGGCGGCTTCGCCGTCTGCATCAGCGACATCACGCCGCTGGTCCAGGCCGAGGAGGAAGCCCAGCGCCGCGCCGAGCGGCTGCAGGCGATGATCTCGAACAGCCGCCAGGGCGTGCTGCTCTACGACGCGGATGACCGGCTGGTGGCCGCCAACGACCTCGCCGGCGAGCTGACCGGCATCCCGGACCTCACGTCGCGCCTCGGCATCCATCTGCACGAGCTGCTGGCCGAGCAGGCGCGTCGCGGCCGCGAGCTGGGGCTCGCGGAAGCCGATGAGATCGAGGTGGAGCTCGTGCGGCTCGACCGCACGCGGCCGCAACGCGGGACGCGTCCCGGTCACGGCGGCCGCGTGCTCGACGTGGCGTCCGATCCGGTGCCGGGCGGCGGCTTCGTCGTCTCGATCGCGGACGTGACGCCGCTCGCGGCGGCCAAGGCCGAGGCCGAGCAGAGCGCCGCGGCGCTGCGCGCCACGCTCAACGCCACGCAGCACGGCGTGGTGCTCTTCAGCGCCGACGCGAGGGTGGTCGTGGCCAACGACCTGATGGCGCGCATCGCCGGCTTCGGCTCGGCGGCGGAGATGGTCGGCCTGACCGCCGCCGAGGTGATCGCCAACCAGGCCCGGCACGAATACGGCAAGGACATCGATCCGGCGCCCTTCGTCACGACCTACACCGCGCTCGATCGCTCGCAGCGGCACCGCTACACGCGCCGCACCGGCGACGGCCGTGTCGTGAGCGTCGTGTCGGACCCGATGGCCGAGGGCGGCTACGTCCTGACCGTCACCGACATCACGGCCCTCGTCACCGCGCAGGAGACGGCGGAGCGCCAGGCCGCCGTGATGCGGGCGGCGCTGAACGCCTCGCGCCACGGTCTGGCGCTGTTCGGCGGCGAGGGCGGCGCGCGCATCGTCGCCGCCAACGAGCTGTTCGCCCAGATGACCGGCTTCTCCTCGGGCGGCGCCATGCTGGGCCTCGACATGCCTTCCGTCATCCGGTCCTACGCGGCGATGGAGCACCCGGGCGATGCCGCGGCGGCGGCCCGTCTCGCCCAGCGGCTGGAGGCCGCGGCGCTGGAAGGGCGGTTCCAGCACCGCCGCCGCGACGGCCGCGTGCTCGACGTCGCGAACGATCCCACGGCCGATGGCGGCTTCTCCGTCTCGCTGAGCGACGTGACGCCGCTCGTCGCGGCGGAGACGGCGGCGCGCGAGCGGGCCGCGCACCTCACGGCCATGCTCGACAACATCCGCCACGGCATCGCGCTGTTCGATGCGCAGGCGCGGATCGTCGCCGTCAACCCCAAGATGTACGAGCTGCTCAGCCTGCCGGCGGACGCGCTGGCGCCCGGCCGGACGCTGGCCGAGATGGTCGCGGCCCTCAAGGCGCGCGGGGAGTACGGGGAGGGCGAGGAGGCCGAGCGACAGGCCGAGGCGATCGTCTCGCGCGACCGCAGGCAGGCCTTCCGGGCCGTGCGCGAGCGCGGCAACGGCCGGACGCTCGATGCCGTGTCCGACCCCACGCCCGATGGGGGCTTCGTCCTCACCTTCACCGACATCACCGAGGACCGCGCCGTCCGCGCCGAGCTCGAGCGCGCGCGGCAGGCCGCCGAGGCCGCGAGCCTCGCGAAGTCCCGCTTCCTCGCGACGATGAGCCACGAGCTGCGCACCCCGCTCAACGCCGTCATCGGCTTCTCCGAGGCGCTGAAGGCCGGCATCGCTCCCGACCAGACCGCCGAATTCGCCGAGGCGATCCACGAAGCGGGCCGCCACCTGCTGTCGCTCATCGACGACATCCTCGACGTCACCCGGGCCGAGGCCGGCGCCCTGCCCGTGCTGGAGGAGCGCGTGGACGCCGCCCGGGCGGTGCAGGATGCGGCCCGCCTGATGGGACCCGCGGCCGACGCCGGCCGGCTGCGCCTGATCCAGGAGGTCGAGCCTGGTCTGCCCGCGCTGCGCGGCGACGGCCGGCGCCTGCACCAGATCCTGCTCAACCTGCTGTCGAACGCGGTGAAGTTCACGCCCGAAGGCGGCGAGGTGCGCATCGCCGCGCGGCGCGAAGCCGGCGGCGTGACCTTCCTGGTCACCGACAGCGGCATCGGCATCTCGCCCGCCGACCTGCCGCGCGTCTTCGAGCCCTTCATGCAGGCCGACAGCTCCCTGTCCCGCCGCTTCGGCGGCTCCGGCCTCGGCCTGCCGCTGTCGCGCGTCCTCGCCGAAGCCCAGGGCGCCACGCTGACGCTGGACAGCGCGCCCGCCGGTGGCACAAGCGTCCGGCTGCACTTCCCCGCGTCGCGCCTCTGGGCGCCGGAGTGACCCCATGCCCCTCGACACCGCGCTCTCCGTCACCGACCGCCTGTTCTTCGCCGAACTCGACCGCGACGCGGCTTCGCGCCGGCTGCGCGACGCGACCGCCGGCTGCGAGGACGGGGAGCTGTTCCTCGAATACCGGGAGAGCGAGGCGATCAGTCTCGAGGACGGGCGCATCCGCAACGCGGCCTATGACACCTCCCGCGGGTTCGGGCTGCGCGCGATCTCGGGCGAGGCGGCGGGCTACGCCCATTCGGGCGAGCTGACGGACGCCGCGCTCGCCCGCGCCGCCGCCACCGTCGCCGCCGTGCGGCAGGGGCGGAGCGGCACGCTCGACGTCGGGCCGCGGCGGACCAACGAGCGCCTCTACGAGGCCGCGAACCCGCTCCAGGCGATGGACTTCGCCGCCAAGACCGAGCTGCTGCTGGAGCTCGACGCCTATGCCCGCGGCCTCGACCCCCGCGTGGTGCAGGTCATGGCCTCGATCACGGGCGAGTGGCAGGCCGTGCAGATCCTGCGCCCGGATGGTGAGCGCGTCGCGGATCTGCGCCCCCTCGTGCGTTTCAACGTCTCCGTCGTCGTCGAGGAGAATGGCCGCCGAGAAACGGGCAGCTTCGGCACGGGCGGCCGCTTCGCCTATGGCCGCGTGCTCGACAATGGGGGCTGGCAGGCCGGCGCGCGGGAGGCGCTGCGCCAGGCGGTCGTCAACCTCTCCGCCGTTCCGGCCCCGGCCGGCGAGATGGAGGTCGTCCTCGGCCCCGGCTGGCCCGGCATCCTGCTGCACGAGGCGATCGGCCACGGCCTCGAGGGCGACTTCAACCGCAAGAAGACCAGCGCCTTCGCCGGCCTCGTCGGCCAGCGCGTCGCCGCACCCGGCGTGACCGTCGTGGATGACGGCACCATCCCCGATCGCCGCGGATCGCTCACCGTGGACGACGAGGGCACGCCGTCCGGCCGCACCGTCATGATCGAGGACGGCATCCTGCGCGGCTTCATCCAGGACCGGCAGAACGCGCGCCTGATGGGCGTGGCCCCCACCGGCAACGGCCGCCGCCAGTCCTTCGCGCACATCCCGATGCCGCGCATGACGAACACCATCATGCTCAACGGCGCGCACGATCCGGCCGAGATCCTCTCCTCGGTGAAGCGCGGGGTCTACGCGGTGAACTTCGGCGGCGGGCAGGTGGACATCACCTCGGGCAAGTTCGTCTTCTCGATGAGCGAGGCCTACCTGGTGGAGGACGGGAAGATCGGCCCGGCGCTCAAGGGCGCGACGCTGATCGGCAACGGCCCGGACAGCCTCACCAAGGTCGAGATGATCGGCAACGACAGCGGCATGGACCCTGGCATCGGGACCTGCGGCAAGAACGGCCAGGGCGTTCCCGTCGGCGTCGGCCAGCCGACGCTGAAGATGCGGGGCCTGACCATCGGCGGGACCGGGTAATCCCCGCGACGGTTGCGCGCGTCACTCCGCTGCGCTGCGTCGCGCGCGAGGCCGTCGCGGCGGCCCCGATCGCGCGGGCCGGGCGCCGCGGAGGCCTCGCCCCGGGC
>JAIEOO010000146.1 GCA_019750475.1 Acetobacteraceae bacterium
CGTGGCCGAAGGCATGCCGGCGCGGGCGGCCGCGGCGCTGCTGCTGGCCGAGGCCCCTGCCCCGCGCGGCGAGCCGCCGCCCCAGCGCGAGAGCCGCTTCGCCATCAACGACCGCGCCTTCGCGGTGGACAGCGCGGCGCTCGTCACAGAGGCCGATGCCGGCGTCATCCTCTGCACCGGCAGCCACGGGCAGCTGCTCGGCGGCAAGCCCGAGACAGCGATCAAGCACCCCGTCTTCGCCGCCTTCTACAACGATGCCGGCATCGGCATCGAGGAAGCCGGCACCTCCCGCCTGCCGGCGCTCGACGCGCGCGGCATCGCGGGCGGCGTCGTCTCGCACAGGAGCGCGCGGATCGGCGACGGCCGCTCGACGCATGAGGACGGGGTCCTCTCCCGCGTCAACGCCACCGCCCGCCGCATGGGCCTCCGCGCCGGAATGACCGCGCGGGAGGCGGTGGACCTCCTCTCCCAGCTCGCACCCGGACCGAAGCCATGACGGACAGCCTCCCCCGCAACGACACGACGGAACGCCTGACCGGCGGCGCGGCGCTCGCGCGCATGGTCCAGGCGGCGAAGGCCGGCCCGGTCTTCGGCATGGGCGGCTTCCAGCTCCTGCCATTCTACGAAGGTTGCCGCGTGCTCGGCCTCCGGCACTTCCTCATCAATGACGAGCGCACCGGCGCCTTCGCCGCCGATGCCTACGCGCGCGTCACCAACCGGCCGGGCTTCTGCGACGCGACGCTCGGGCCGGGGGCGACGAACCTCGTCACCGCGCTGGTCGAGAGCCTGAACGCCGGCGTGCCGATGGTGGCCTTCGTGGGCGACGCCAACCGCGACCACGCCTGGAAGAACATGACGCAGGAGGCCCGCCAGGCCGACATCCTGCGCCCCGCCTGCAAGGACCTCATCCGCGTCGAGAGCCCGAGGCGCATCCCGGAGCTGTTCCGCCGCGCCCTCGCCGTCGCCACGTCCGGCAAGCCCGGCCCCGTGGTGCTCATGGTCCCCGAGGACGTGGCCCATGGCGAGGCGGACTTCACCCCGGCCGATTTCGAGGTGCCCGAGCGCACCACGCGGATCCCGGCGCTCCGCGCCCGCCCCGACGCCCAGGACGTGGCCAAGGCCGCCGGGATGATCGCGCGCTCGAAGCGGCCGATGCTGCTGGTGGGCGGCGGCGTGCATCTCGGCACCGGCTACGAGGCCGTGGCGCGGCTCTGCGAGGAGCAGGCCATCCCCCTGGCGCACACCATCTCCGGCAAGGGGGCGCTCGCCTGCTCGCACGCGCTCAACGCCGGGCTGTTCGGGCGCTACAGCCGCGTCGCCAACGACATGATCGCCGAGAGCGACCTGCTCATCGTCGCGGGGTGCAAGCTCGGCGAGATCGCGACCAGGCGCTTCCAGCTCCTGCCCGAGGGCGTGCCCGTCATCCACCTGGACGTGCTGGCGGAGGAATTCGGCCGCACCTCCCGCTGCGACGTGGCCCTCTGGGGCGACATCGGCGCGGGCCTCGACGACCTGGCCAGCGCGCTGCGGGGCGCCGAGCACGACCGCGCCGAATGGGCCGCGCAGGTGGCCCCCCGCATGGCCAAGTGGCGCGACGGCGCGCGCGACCGGCTGGAGAGCACCGAGCGCCCGATCAACCTCGCCCGCCTCATCGCCGAGCTGAACCGCCTGATGCCGGAGGATGGCGTGCTGGTGGGGGATGGCGGCTTCGCCGGCCACTGGACCGGCCTGCTCTACGAGACGAAGCGCGCCGGGCGGCACTACGTGGCGGATCGCGGCTTCGCCTCCATCGGCTACGGGCTGCCGGGCGGCATCGGCGCGCAGCTCGGCGTCGGTCCCCGGAGGCGGGTGGCGGCGCTGACCGGCGATGGCGGCTTCAACATGACGCTGGGCGACCTCGAAACCGCGAAGCGGGTCGGCGCCAACTGCATCGCCATCGTCGTGAACAACGCCGCTTCCGGCTATGTGAAGGCGCTGCAGCACGCGGTGTTCGGCCATGGCAACTACCAGTCGAGCGACCTGGTCGAGCAGGACTACGCCGCCATCGCCCGCGCCATGGGCTGCCACGGCATCCGCGTCGAGGACCCGGACAGGATCGGCGACGCCATCCGCGAGGGCCTGGCCAACACCGACACGCCCACCGTACTCGACGTGATCGTCACGCGCGACCCGGCGAAGATGCTGCCCGGCGTGGACAGCCGCACCCTCAAGGTCGAGAAGGGTGACCGCCCGGTGTGACGGCGGGGCGGTGACGGGGGCCTGGAGCCCGGTTCCGGGCGGCCTGCGCCTCGCGCTGCGGGTGACGCCCAGCGCGAAGCGCGACGCCTTGGAGGGCGTGGCGGCGGATGCGGATGGGCGCCCGGTCCTCAAGCTCCGCATGGCCGCGCCGCCGGTCGAGGGCGCGGCCAACGCCGCCCTGGTCGCGTTCCTGGCGAAAACGCTCGGCGTCCGGAAGGCGGACGTCACCATCGAGGCGGGCGGAGCTTCGCGCCTCAAGCGCGTGCGCGTCGAAGGCGAGCCAGACCTCCTGGCCCGACGCCTCACGGCCCTGCTGCGGTAGCGCCGGCGAAACATGGCAGGAGCGGACCCCCGAGATCCTGGCCGCCCTTCGGGGCGAACGCCGGCTCCCGGGTGGGTGAGGACCGCCTCGCCGAGGCGGCCGTGCCGGGCATCGGCCGAGCGATGGGGCTTCGGCCTGTCTCGAACGCCTCCGCGCGCCCTGGAGAAGCCGGCGCGGTTTCCCGGCGCCGGTCGGGATGCCGGCGGCATCTCCCCGGCGCGGGTTGATCCGCCACGCGCGCGGCCCGATGTGCGACGGATGGCCCTCACCATTCCGTTCGACAACAGCTACGCCCGCCTGCCGGAGCGCTTCTACGCGCGGCTGCCGCCGACGCCCGTCGCGACGCCGAAGCTGATCCGCGTCAACGCGGCCCTGGCGGAGGAGCTGGGCATCAGCGCCGCCGGGCTCGCCTCGCCCGAGGGCGTGGAGGTGCTGGCGGGCAACCGCGTCGCGGCCGGCTCCGAACCCATCGCCCAGGCCTATGCCGGGCACCAGTTCGGCGGCTTCACGCCGCAGCTCGGCGATGGCCGCGCCATCCTGCTCGGCGAGGTGGTGGACCAGGCCGGCCGGCGGCGCGACATCCAGCTCAAGGGCAGCGGGCCCACGCCCTTCTCCCGCCGCGGCGACGGCCGCGCCGCCCTCGGCCCCGTGCTGCGCGAATTCATCGTGAGCGAGGCGATGCACGCGATGGGCATCCCGACCACGCGCAGCCTCGCCGCCGTGACCACCGGCGAGGAGGTCTACCGCGAGACCGCCCTGCCCGGTGCCGTGCTGACCCGCGTGGCCGCGAGCCACATCCGCGTCGGCACCTTCCAGTTCTTCGCCGTGCGCGGCGACGAGGAGGCGCTGCGGATCCTGGCCGACCACGTCATCGCCCGGCACGACCCGGACCTCGCCGGCACCGACCGCCCGTATCACGGCCTCATCGCGGCGGTGGCGAAGCGCCAGGCGGAGCTCATCGCGCGCTGGCTGCTCATCGGCTTCGTCCACGGCGTGATGAACACGGACAACATGGCGGTCAGCGGCGAGACGATCGACTACGGGCCCTGCGCCTTCATGGATGCCTACGACCCGGGGATGGTTCTCTCCTCCATCGACCATGGCGGGCGCTACGCCTATGGCAACCAGCCGCGCATCGGGCAGTGGAACCTGGCCCGCCTCGCGGAGACGCTGCTGCCCCTGCTGGGCGCGGCCGACGAGGCCGCCGCCGTCGAGCAGGCGCAGGAGGCCCTGTCCGGCTACGTCCCCGCCTTCCAGTCCGCCTACACGACCGGGCTGCTGGCGAAGATCGGCATTGCCTCGCCGCGGCCGGGCGACGAGGAGCTGGTGCAGACCCTGCTCAACCGCCTGGCGGAGCAGGGCGCCGACTTCACCAACAGCTTCCGCGCCCTGTCCGACGCCGAAGCCGGCGACGACGCCCCGCTCCGCGCCGCCCTCGGCGAGGCGTGGGATGGGTGGAGCGCCGACTGGCGCGCCCGCCTGGCGCAAGCGCCGGGGGACGCCGCCACGCGCCGCGACGCGATGCGCGCGGTGAACCCGGCCGTCATCCCGCGCAACCACCTGGTGGAGGCGGCCATCGCGGCCGCCGTGGAGCGCAGCGATTTCGGCCCCTTCGAGGCGCTGCTGGACGCGACGTCCCGCCCCTTCGACGACGCGGCCGACCCGCGCTTCCGCGCGCCGCCGCGCCCGGAGGAGCGCGTCCGGGCGACGTTCTGCGGCACGTGACCGCGGCTGGCCCGTTGCCGCGCCGAACCGGGATGCTCGCGGCCGCCGGTCCGGCTCGATGGCCAAGCTTCCGATTGCGCGAGATTTCTTGATGAATACACCGTCAGGTTTTGACGCGAGGCTCAAGATGAACCTATGGTTGCCGCGATGCGCCGCGCCGCCGTCCGGGTCACAGCCTCACCAGCCATGCCGGCGCAACGGGGCGACATGGCGCCATGAGCGATCCAGCAAGCCCGGCCGAGCCGGCCGTCACGCTCCATGCGGCGCGCCGCGTGCGCGCGGCCATGCAGCGCAGCTACGCCATCGCCGTGATCGCCACGTTGCTGTTCGGCACGGGCGGGGCCGTCACCACCCTCCTCGCGCTGCAGGACCGTGACCGGCGCGGGGAGGTCGCGGAACAGGCCTCCCTGCTGCGGGCCAAGGTGCAGCGCGTCGCCCTGCTCGCGACGACGCTGGTCACCGCCGCGGGCGAGGTCAACCTCGAGGATGTCCGCCTCGACCTGCGCGCCGAGGCTCTGGCGCTCGCCTCCCTGCACCGGCGCCTGACCGCCTTCGAAGCCGGCTCCGACCGGCCGCCGCCGGCCGGCGCCACGGAGGCGCTGCGCCGCCACTATTTCGACGGGCCGCGCCCGCTCGACGGCGAGTTGCGGCGATTCACCGGCCAGGCCCTGTGGATCGCCGAGAATCCGCAGCGGGAGGGCGCCTTCGAGGCGATGTGGATGATGCGCCTCGCCGTCACCGGGACGCTCAACGAGAAGCTCAACCAGGCGAGCGACCTGTTCGAGGACGCGGCGCGCCAGTCGGCCGCCTCCCTGCGGGACCTCGCCTTCGCGCAACTCGCGCTGCTGCTGGGCGGCGCGGCGCTCCACCTCGCCTTCGTCTACCGCCCGCTGGCCCAGCGCGTCTTCGGCATGGCCCGCCGGCTCGAGCGGGAGGCGCGGACCGATCCGCTCACCGGCCTCGCCAACCGCCGTGCGCTGCTCGACGGGCTGGCCCGGCCGCGCGACGGCCAGCCCGCCTCCATCGCGCTCGTCGTGCTCGACGTCGCGCGGCTGCGGGACATCAACGAGTCCGAGGGACAGGCGGCCGGGGACGCCGCCCTCCGCGAGGTGGCGGCGCGGGTCGCCGCCGCGTCGCAGGGCCTCGCCGCCGGTGACGCCGCCCCCGTGGTCGGCCGCATCTCGGGCGACGACTTCGCCGTGGTCCTGCCCGGCATCGCCGACGACGAGGCGCTGGAGCGCGCGGCCGCGCGCATCCACGCCGCGGCGACCCTGGCCCCGGTGGAGCTCGGCACGCGATCCATCCATCTCCGCGCCTCCGTGGGCGCGACCCGCGCGCTCGGCGCCGATCCGGCGGAGACGCTGCGCGCCGCCGATCTCGTGCTGCGGGAGGCCTCGCGGGACCCGATCCATCCCATCCGCGTCTTCCGCGCCGAGGAGGATCTCTCGCGCCTCGCCACGCGCCGCACCGTCCTCGCGCTCCTCGCCTCGGACGAGCTGAGCGGCGTCCATGCCGTGCTCCAGCCGCAGCTCGCCGCCGGGGATCTCTCGGTCGCGGGGTTCGAGGCGCTGATGCGCTGGCGCCACCCGGAGGCGGGCGTCCTCGCCCCCCCGCAGTTCCTGGCGCTCGCGGCCGAGTCTGGCCGGCTGCCGGCGCTCGGCCGCGCCGCGCGGCGCGCCGCGCTCCACACCTTCGTCGAGCTGCGGCGCGAAGGCCTGCCGACGCCGCGCCTCGCCCTCAACCTCTCCTCGGGGGAGCTGGCCGCGCCCGCCACGCTGACGCAGATCGAGGCCGATCTGGCGGCGGCGTCGCTCACCCCCGCCGACATCGAGATCGAGATCACCGAGGAGGTCGTCGCCGACGGCCTCAGCGCGGAGGTGACGCGCCATCTCGCCCGGCTGCAGGCGCAGGGGATGGCGCTCGCGCTCGACGATTTCGGCACCGGCGCGGCCAGCCTCTCGCAGCTGCTGCGCCTGCCCGTCCAGGTCATCAAGGTGGATCGCAGCTTCATCAGCGGTGTCGGGCACGACCGCCGGGCCGAGCAGCTCGTCGCCGCGACGGTGCGCTTCGCCCAGGCGATCGGCGCCCGCACGGTGGCGGAAGGCGTCGAGACGGACGAGCAGCTCGCCTTCCTGCGCGACGCGGGCTGCGAGGTGGTGCAAGGCTACCTCACCGGCCGGCCGATGGAGCCGTCCGCGCTGAAGGCCTGGCTGCGCGGACGAACCGCCACCACCGTCGCCGCCTGAGCTGACGCCGGGCCTTGGCCGGACATTCCCTGCCGTCCTCGCGGAGCGCGGTGGAACGCGCGCGGAAGGCAGGGGCGTGGACACGCGTGGGCAACATGGAGCCCTGGCAGGCCATCCTGGCGCCCCGCGGCACGCCCGAGGCCGTGATGGCGCGGCTGAACGCGGCGCTGTCGTCCATCATCGCCGATGCCGAGGTGCGGGCGCGCTTCGCGGCGATCGACCTCGCGCCGATGGGCGGCGGCGTGGAGGAGGCGGCGCGCTGCTTCCGCGCCGAGAACGACCGCTGGGTGCCGATGCAGCGCGCGATGGGGATGTCGGCGACCTGAGCGATGGCGAGGCCCCACGCTCGGCGTGCGGCGCCATCTGCGCCGCGCCGGCGCGCCGCCGGCACGCGGCAAAGCGCCGCGCGGCACCGGCATGACGGTTCCCGCACGGCGACCGGCATGCGATAGTCCCGCGCCAGACCTCGACGCGACACCGGGAACCGTCACCGGAGCCGGCACCCGACCGCTCGATCAACCCGGGCGCGCCGCCGGCGTTGAACGTCGAGCGAACTGCGAAGATCGAGGTTGCTCCCTGCATGACCGTCGTGCCTGCCGATTCCGCGCGACCTCCCAGCGCCCTCGCTGGGGGCGGCGCGATGGGCCGGCTCATCCGCGCGCATGACTGGGCGGCGACGCCTCTCGGCGCGCCCGAGGGCTGGTCGCCCTCGCTGATGGCGGCCGTCTCCATCTGTCTCCACTCCAGCTTCCCCACCGCGATCTACTGGGGGCCCGAGCTGCGCCTCATCTACAACGACGCCTGGGCGCCGATCCCGGCCGAGCGTCACCCCTGGGCGCTCGGCCGCCCGGCGGAGGAGGTGTGGTCCGACATCTGGCTGGTCGTCGAACCGCAGATGCGGCAGGTCATGGAGACGGGCGAAGGCTTCGCGACCTTCGACCAGATGCTGCCGATGGTCCGCGGCGGGCGGACGCAGGAGACATACTGGAACTACAGCTTCACGCCGATCCGCGACGGCGCCGGCCAGGTCGGCGGCATCTTCAACCAGGGTCATGAGGTCACCGAACGCGTGGTGCGCGGCCGCCGCGACCGGTTCCTCTTCGACCTCGGCGACCGGCTTCGCACCCTGTCGGATCCCGGCGAGATCATCGCGACGGCGCAGGAGGCGCTGGGCCGGTATCTCGGTGCCAACCGCGCCGGCTACGGCGAGGTGGACGACACGGCCCGCTGGCTGACCACCGGCCGGAACTGGACCGACGACAGGGGTCCGGCGCGAGAGGGGGTGTGGGACCTCACCGGCTTCGGCTCCGCCGTCATCGCCGCGCTCCGGGCCGGTCAGCCGGTCGTGATCGAGGACGTGCTGCTCGACCGGCGGACGCAGGCGCCCGGCGTGGTGGACGCCTACCGCCAGATCGAGGTGCGGTCCGTCGTCGCGGTTCCCCTGGTCAAGAACGGAAGGCTGCGGGCGGCGCTCTACGTCCATTCGCGCGAGCCCCGCCCCTGGGGCAACGAGGATGCCGAGCTGGTCGCCGAGGTCGCGGAGCGGACCTGGTCGGCGGTGGAGCGCGCCCGCGCGGAGAACGAGGCCGAGACGAGCCACGCGCGGCTCCGCGAGAGCGAGGCGCGGTTCCGCAACATGGCCGACAACGCGCCGGTGATGATGTGGGTGACCGACGCCGACGGCCGCTGCGTGTACCTCAACCGCCTCTGGCACGAGTTCACCGGCCAGACAGCCGAGGAGGCCGCGGGCCTGGGCTGGCTCGACGCCACCCATCCCGAGGACAGGGCGCGGACCGGGAAAGCCTTCGCGACGGCCAACGCCGCCCGCGAGGCGTTCCGGCTGGAATACCGGCTGCGCCGCGCCGACGGCGCCTATCGCTGGGCCATCGATGCCGCGAGCCCCCGCTTCGACGCCGAGGGGGTCTTCATGGGGTATGTCGGCTCCGTCATCGACATCCAGGACAAGCACGAGTCCGAGATCGCCCTCCGGATGGAGCGCGACCGCGCGCAGGGCTACCTCGACATCGCCGAGGTCATGATCCTCGTCCTCGACACGCAGGGCCGCGTGCGCACGGTCAACCGCGCCGGCACCGCGATGCTCGGCCATTCCGACGCCGCCGCGCTGCTCGGCCGGGACTGGTTCGATCTCGCGGTCCCGCCCGGGCAGCGCGCCGAGGTGCGCTCCGTCTTCGCGCGGCTGGTCGGCGGCGCGGCGGGCGACACGGACGCGCACGAGCACGCCATCCTGCGCGCCGATGGCCAGCAGCGCCTCATTTCCTGGCGCAACCTCCTCCTTCGCGACGAGGACGGCACCGTCACCGGAACCCTGTCCTCGGGCCATGACGTCACCGACCAGCGCCTCGCGCAGGAGCGCGAACGGCTGCTCGCGCAGGAGATCGACCATCGGGCCAAGAACCTGCTGGCCGTGGTGCAGTCGGTCGTCCAGCTCACCCGCGCCGATGACATCCAGGCCTTCAAGGCGGCGATCACCGGCCGGATCCAGTCGCTCGCCCGGACGCACGGCCTCCTCGCCGCGGCGCGGTGGGAGGGGGCGGATCTCGGCCAGCTCGTCGCCGACGAGATGGCGCCGTACGCGCGCGACGACCCGGGCCGGGTGACGGTGCATGGGGCGCCGCTGCATCTCGCGCCCGCGGCCGCGCAGGCCCTGGCGCTCGTGGTGCACGAGCTCGCCACGAACGCGGCGAAGCACGGCGCCCTGTCCGCGCGCGACGGGCGGGTCCGGATCGCGTGGGACCATGGGCACGGGTCCGAAGCGCGCTTCCGGCTGCGATGGGCCGAGATCGGCGGGCCGCCGGTGGTCGAGCCGACCCGGCGCGGCTTCGGATCGGTCGTGCTGCGCTCGAGCGTGGAGCGACAGCTGCGCGGCCAGGTGCGCCTCGAATGGCGGCCGGCGGGGCTGCTCTGCGACCTCGAGATGCCGCTCACCGCGGTGATCGCGGCGGCCGGCCGGGGCGCCGGCGCGAGGCGCGTGGACGAGCGACCCGAGGACGCCGCGGCGACCACCGCCGCGGCGCTGCGCCTCCTGGTGCTGGAGGACGAACCCCTCGTCGCGGCCCAGATGGAGCAGGTGCTGACCGCGGCCGGCCACGAGGTGGTTTCGGCCTTCAGCCTGTCCGAGGCGCTCTCCCTGGTGCTGCGGGAACCGTTGGACGCGGCGCTGCTCGACATCAACCTCGGCGGCGAGCGGAGCTATCCGCTGGCCGAACTCCTGCGCGCGCGGCGCATCCCCTTCGCGTTCTGCAGCGGCTACGGCGAGACGGCCGACCTGCCCCGGGAGCTGGAGGCCGCGGCCGTGATCGCGAAGCCCTTCGACCCGAGCGAGCTTCTGGCGGGCATCGCCCGGCTGCGCTGACGGCGCCGGGCCGCGGTCTCGCCCGGAGTCCGGCGGCTACGCCTTGCCCGCATAGCTCCGCGCCATCCCCGCCGCGGGATCGGCCTGCGGGCCGTAGGGCATGATGGGATAGCGCAGCCCCGCCTTCGACAACCCGATCAGCCCCTCCACCCCGCGGGAAAGATCTTCGGGCGGGCAGGCCATCAGCATCTCGTCATCCGCCACGCCGCCATAGCGCCGCTCGGCATAGCAGGGGATGGAGAGGCAGACGGTCCGGTCGCGCAGCGCCCGGCCCCAGCTGTCGGCGCAGGCGCTCTCGCCCGTGATGGAGAAGTCGTAGCGCCGGTAGTTCCGCCACTGCAGCCCGTTGATGAACAGGATCATCTGGGCCGGGTTCGCGTAGAACAGGCACACATCCGGCGGGTCGAGCCGCCCGCTCCGCAGCGGCGAGACGACGAGGCCGTGGTGGCGGGCCGGCACGCGCGGCATCTGCGCCTGATGCGCCGCCGCGGCCTCCCGGTTCTCGAACCAGACGCCCTCCATCTTCCGGCCGGACAGATACAGGTCCGACGGTTCGTTGAGGCCGATCACGCCGCCGCAATTGCTGAACTCGGGGACGTTGTCATGCGTGATGCCCAGCGTGAACCCGGCGATGCGGCTCTGCGTGACGAGCTGGCAGGTGGAGTGCTTCGAGCCCTCGGGCGGGCGGCGCAGCCCCGGCACGGCGGCGAAGGCGGCCGCGTCCTCGAACAGCTTCATCCCGATCGGCAGCGTCCGCAGCCGCAACAGCTCCGAGAGCTGCGCCGCGAGCTGGATGAGCTGCTGCCCGCCCGGCACGGGGGTCACCGGCACGCCATCGGTCATCGCGCTTCCTCCTCGTCTTTCCGCGAAGGCTGGCACATGGGAGGATCGCGCGGAACCAGGGAGGGAGATCAGGCCCATGCGCCTCGGCATCGGTGACGCCACACGCCCGGGGGAGCGCCTGCGCGCCCTCCTCGCCGCCCACAAGCCGCTGGTCGTGCCGGGCTGCTTCAACGCCCTCTCGGCCCGCATCCTGGAGGATGCCGGGTTCGAGGCCGTGTACATGTCGGGCTACGGCACCTCGCTCAACCTGCTCGGCCTGCCCGATGCCGGCCTCGCGACGCTCTCCGAGATGGCGCTGAACGCGAAGCTCATCGCCTCCGCCGTGCGGGTGCCGGTCATCGCCGACGCCGACACCGGCTTCGGCAACGCGATCAACGTGATCCGCTCGGTCGAGGAGTACATCCGCGGCGGCGTCGCGGGCATGCACCTCGAGGACCAGGTGGCGCCCAAGCGCTGCGGCCATGTCGCAGGGCGGGAGGTGATCGGCCGCGCCGAGGCGGTGGCGAAGATCCGCGCCGCCGCCGACGCGCGATCGCAGCTCGACCCATCCTTCGTGCTGATCGCGCGGACGGATGCGCGCGGGGCGCATGGCGGCAGCCTGGAGGAAGCGATCTGGCGCGCCAACGCCTTCCTCGACGCCGGGGCGGACCTCGCCTTCGTCGAAGGCCCCGCCAGCGTCGAGGAGGTGGCGCGCGTCTGCCGCGAGGTGCGGGGACCCGTCTTCTACAACATGACCGGCATCAGCCCCCGCCTGTCGGCGGAGGAGATGGGGCGCCTCGGCATCGCCTGCTGCATCCTGCCGGGCGCGCTGATGCGCCAGGCGATCATGTCCATGGCCGACCTCGCGGCCGAGCTGCGGCAGGAAGGCCCGATGGCGGAGGCGCGGATGGATGCGCGCTTCAAGGCGCATCGCCTGGGCAATCTCCACGGCTTCGCGGGGTTCGACCGCATCCGCGCGCTGGAAGCCGCCTACCTGCCCGAGGAGGCGCAGGGGAAATACGAGGGCGGCCTCGGCTACGCCCCCAGCGAGGCGCGATGAGCGGCGCGAGGCCGGCCGAGGCATTCCCGCGCAGGCCGGCCGCGCCGGGCCGATCCAGGCCGGGGGCGAACGGCCCGGCGCCGGAGCCGCGCGCCCCCCGGCGCCGGGCGCGGGCCGAAGCTTCCGGGTGACTTGCGCGTTCGGGCGTGGTGCTATGCCCCCCGATTTGATGGACATCCCGGCCCCCCACGCGCCGGCGCTGGATCATGGCGCCTTTCGCCTGCTGCGACCGGAGCGGCAGACGGCGCCGCTCGTCTTCGCCTCGCCCCATTCGGGCCGGAACTACCCGCAGCCTTTCCTCGCGTCCGCCAGGCTCGACCCGGTGGCGCTGCGGCGCTCCGAGGACGCCTTCGTGGACGAGCTGTTCGCCGCCGCGCCCGCGCTCGGCGCCCCGCTGCTGGCCGCCGAGTTCCCGCGCGCCTGGTGCGACGCCAACCGCGAACCCTGGGAGCTGGACCCGGGGATGTTCGAGCAGCCCCTGCCCCCCTGGGTGAACAGCACGAGCCCCCGGGTGGGCGCGGGCCTCGGCACCATCGCGCGCATCGTCGCGACGGGGGAATCCATCTACCGCCGTCGCCTCTCCTTCGCGGAGGCCGAGCAGCGCGTGCGCGACTGCTGGGAGCCGTACCACGCGGCCCTCGCCGGCCTCATCGCCGAGACGCGGGCGAGCTTCGGCTTCTGCATCCTGGTGGATTGCCACTCCATGCCGGCGCACCCCGCGCAGTCGAGCGACCCGCCCGACATGGTGCTGGGCGACGCGCATGGCACGGCGTGCTCCCCCCGCGTGTCCCGCGTGGCGGAGGCGGCGTTGCAGCGGCTCGGCTACCGCGTGCGGCGGAACGATCCCTATGCCGGCGGCTACATCACCCGCCATTACGGCCGCCCGCGGGAGCGGGTGCACGCCATCCAGCTCGAGATCGCGCGGCCGCTCTACATGGATGAGGCGCGGATCGAGCGCCACGGCGGCTTCGCCCGGCTGCGCGCCGACATCGCGCGCTTCGTCGGCGAGATGGCGGCGGCGGAATGGGGCCTGTTGCGCTGAGGCGACCACGGCGTTGACCGGGCAGCGGGCGGCACGCCGCCACCCTGCCGGGCTCGCCGCCGCGTCAGCCGCGCGCCAGCGGTGCCAACTGCGCGGCGACCCGGCCGATCTCCATGCCGCTGGCGAAGTCCGGGTCACCGGGGTTGACGAAGCGGACGAGGATGGCGGTCCGGTGCGCGACGGCGCGGCCGCCATGCGCCGTGATCGTCTCGCGTCGGATGGTCTGCATGTTGGGCACCCCCGCCGAGGTCAGCCGCGGATCGCCGATCAGGATGCGCTGGAAGCCGCGCGCCGCGGCGAGTTCCGCCGCGCGATAGACGGCCATGGCCTGCACCCGCTCACGCGAGGTGAAGCCGTTGCCGAAGGCCTCGATCCGGAAGACGTTGGGCGCGACTTCCGCTTCGGAATAGCCGCCCAGAGGTCCGAACGGCGCGTAGGGCGTCGCGCACCCCGCCAGCAGCACCGCCGGAAGGGCCGCCAGGAGCGAGCGCCTCCTCACGCGCGTGTCGCCGGCCGCTCGCCCCGCTTCGTTCATCTCCATGGCCGCCCCTCGTCAATACCGGCGGAGCAGGCCCACCAGACGCCCCTGCACCTGCACCCGGTCCGGCCCGTAGATCCGCGTCTCGTAGTTGCGGTTGGCCGGCACCAGGGCGATGGAATTGCCCTTGCGGTGCAGCTTCTTGAGCGTGACCTCGCTCTCGTCCACCAGCGCCACGACGATGTCCTCGTTGTCGGCCGTCTCGCCGCGGCGGATGATGACCGTGTCCCCGTCGAGGATCCCGGCCTCCACCATGGAATCGCCCGAGACTTCGAGCGCGTAGTGCTCGCCGCCGCCCAGCATCGCCATCGGCACCTCGATCGTGGTGCCCTGGTCGCGCAGCGCCTCGATCGGCGAACCGGCGGCGATCCGGCCGAAGAGCGGCAGGGTCAGCACGCCGTCATTGGCCGGCGCCTTGGCGCGGCCGAAGCTCGCCTGCACGACGTTGTCGGGCGCGGGCGGCGCGGCGGCGGCGCCACCGGTCCCGGGCGCGGCTCCGCCGCGACGCGGCGTCAGGCTGTCGGGCAGCCGCACCACCTCCAGCGCGCGGGCGCGGTGCGCGCGGCGGCGGAGGAAGCCCCGCTCCTCGAGCGCGGTGATCAGCCGGTGGATGCCGGACTTGCTCTTGAGGTCGAGCGCCGCCTTCATCTCCTCGAAGGAGGGGGAGAAGCCCGTCGTCTCCAGATGCTTGTGGATGAACATCAGCAGCTCGTGCTGCTTGCGCGTCAACATGGCGCGACCCCTCCTCTGCTTCGGCGCGCGGCGCGGATCCTCCCCTGGATGGACCGGCGGCCGGCGCGCGAAATCGAACAAACTGGCAACGACCGATGTTCTATGAAGGTTCCGCCGCGTCGGTCAAACCTTTTTCTTGAGCGAGAGAAAAGAAATCATGCCGAGGATCGCCCGCGCCGACGTGTTCGTCTTCCGCGCGCCCGTCGCCAACCCTGTCCGCACCTCCTTCGGCCTCATGCGGGACCGCGCGGCGGTCTTCCTCCGCCTCACCGATGAGGCCGGCGCCGAAGGCTGGGGCGAGATCTGGTGCAACTTCCCCAACGTCACGGCCGAGCACCGGGCGCGGCTGTTCCACGCCTTCCTCGCGCCGCGCCTGCTGGGGCGGGACATCGCCGACCCCGCCGCCTTCTTCGCCGAGACCGACCGCGCCCTGCATGTCTGGGGCCTGCAATCCGGCGAGCCCGGCGCCTTCGCCGCGGCGCTGGCCGGGGCCGACATCACCCTCCACGACCTCGCGGCGCGCCGCGCCGGCATCCCGCTCTGGCGCCACCTGGGCGGCACCGACGCGGCGCCGGTCCCCGCCTACGCCTCCGGCCTCAACCCGGGGGAGGAGGCGCTGCGCCAGGTCCGCGGGGCGCGGGCGGCGGGCCACACCCGCTTCAAGATCAAGATCGGCTTCGGCGACGAGGCCGACATCGCCACCCTCGACCCCGTCTTCGCCGACCTCCGCCCGGGGGAGCGCGTGGCGGTGGACGTGAACCAGGGCTGGGACCCGTCGCGCGCCGCGCGCATGTTCGGGCGCCTCGCGCGCTTCCCGCTCGCCTGGGTCGAGGAGCCCGTGCCGGCCGACCGCCCCTGGGACGAATGGCGGGCGCTCCGCGCGGCGAGCGCCGCCCCCCTCGCCGCGGGGGAGAACCTGCGCGGCGCGGCGGCCTTCGAGGCGGCCATCGCCTCGGGCACGCTCGGCGTGGTGCAGCCCGACGCCTGCAAATGGGGCGGGCTCTCGGCGACGCTGCCGGTCGCGCGGCAGGTGGTCGCGGCGGGCCTCAGCTACTGCCCGCATTACCTCGGCGGGGGCGTCGGGCTGATGGCCTCGCTCCACCTGCTGGCCGCCGCGCGCGGCCCGGGCTGGCTCGAGGTGGATGTGAACCCGAACCCCCTCCGCGACGAGGTGGTGGCCGGCGCCTTCCACCTGCGTGGCGGGGACGTGGCCCTCCCGGCGGGGCCCGGTCTCGGCGTCACGCCGGACCTCGCCGCGCTCGCCCGCCACCGTGTCCTGGAACTGACCGCGACGGCGTGACGGCGCGTCACGCCGCCAGGGCGTATTCGACCTCCGGCGTGTAGGTCGCCTGGTCCTTGCCGAGATGCGAGGAGAACAGGACGAAGTGCTCGACCCGCACCGGCTCCAGCCGGAACAGGTTGTGCGCCTGCACGAAGCCGATGAGCTTGTCGGGCGGCACCGCGCCATCGAGGCGCGCCAGCGTCACATGCGGCGCGAAGCGGCGCTTCTCCGGCTCGAACCCCGCGCGCTGCAGCGCCGTCTCGACCTTGTTCTGCAGGTGCTGGAGGCCTGGCGTCCGCTCCACGCCGACCCAGAGCGCCGTCGGCCGACCCTGCCGCTCGAAGATGCCGAGACCGGAGAGGGTCAGCTCGAAGGGCCGCGCCCGGATGGCCGCCAGCGCCTCGTCCACCTCCTCGGCCTCGGGACGGTTCACCTGGCCGATGAAGCGCAGCGTGAGGTGGTAGTTCTCCGGCGGCACCCAGCGCACGCCCGGAAGGCCGCCGGCGAGGCCCGAGAGCCGGGTCTTCACCTCGGGCGGAAGGTCGAGCGCGACGAACAGACGCATGGCCACCAATCCCCTTCTCCTCGGGCCGGCGAAGCCGCGCCCGGGGCGCCCCCGGATTCGCCCGTCATCCTGCCGGGGTCGCCCCGGCCCGGTCCAGAAGTCGTTCGGTGAAAGGCAGGATCTGCCGGATCATCTCGGCAACGCCCTGCGGGTTGGGGTGGATGCCATCGGGCTGGTTCAGCGCGCGATCGCCGGCGACGCCCTCCAGGAAGAAGGGCATGAAGATCAGGTCCGGCCGCCGCGCCGCCGCCTCGGTGAACACCGCCTGGAAGGCCCGCCCGTACTCGGCGCCGAGATTGGGCGGCGCCTGCATGCCGGCGAGCAGCGTCGGGATGCCCCGCCGCTCCAACCGGGACAGGATGGATTCGAGCGCCTGCGCCATGCGGTCCGTCGGCAGGCCGCGCAGCCCGTCATTGCCGCCGAGGGCCACGATCGCCGCGCCGGGCCGCTCGGCCAGCGCCCAGTCGAGCCGCGCCGCGCCCCCCGCCATGGTGTCGCCGGAGACGCCGCCATCCAGCACCCGGACATGGCGCCCCCGCCCGCGCAGCGCCGCCTCCAGCTGGGGCACGAAGCCCTGCCCGCGCGGCAGGCCGTAGCCCGCCGTCAGGCTGTCGCCGAGCGCGAGCAGGCGGAAGGGCTGCGGCGCCTGGGCCCGCGCCACCCCCGGAACGAGTAACGCTCCGATACCGAGGGCAGTCTTTTGCAGCGCAGCGCGCCGCCCATATGCCCAGTCCATGACCCCTGCCCCTGCCCTGATTGACGCGACCGACCTGGGATTCGAGGTGGGGGCCGGCTCCAGCCGGGTCAACATCCTCCGCGGCGTGTCGCTCCGCATCGCGGAGGGCGAGGCGGTGGGCATCGTCGGCCCCTCCGGCTCGGGCAAGACGTCGCTCCTGATGCTGCTCGCGGGGCTGGAGCGCGCGACGGCCGGGCGCCTCGCCGTCGCCGGGCGGGACCTCGCCGACATGGACGAGGATTCGCTGGCCCGCTTCCGGCGGGAGGAGGTGGGCATCGTCTTCCAGGCCTTCCACCTCGTCCCCACCATGACGGCGGTCGAGAACGTCGCCATCCCGCTGGAGTTCGCCGGCGACGAGCACGCCTTCACCCGGGCCGAGGCGGCGCTGAAGGCCGTGGGGCTCGGGCATCGCCTGGGCCATTATCCCGGCCAGCTCTCGGGCGGGGAGCAGCAGCGCGTCGCCGTCGCCCGCGCCTTCGTGGCCCTGCCCAAGGTGATCCTGGCCGACGAGCCCACCGGCAACCTCGACCGCAAGACGGGCGAGGCGGTGATGGACCTGCTCTTCGACCTGCGGGCGAAATACGGCACGACGCTGATCCTCATCACGCATGACCCGGCGCTCGCGGCCCGCTGCGAACGGCAGATCCGCATCGAGGACGGCCGCATCGCGTCCGACAGCGCCGCCGTCCGGCTCGCCGCCGAATGATGCGCGACCTGCTGATGGGGCTGCGCCTCGCGCGGCGGGAGCTGCGCGGCGGCACCAAGGGGCTGCGGATCGTGCTGGCCTGCCTCGCCCTGGGCGTCGCGGCCATCGCCGCCGTCGGGACGCTGCGGGCCGGCGTGGATGCCGGCCTCGCCGCCGACGGGGCGCGCATCCTCGGCGGCGACCTCGAGATCCGCGCCGGCTACCGCGAGGCCGAGCCCGAGGTCCTGCAATGGGTCGAGCGGCGGGGCGGCACGATCAGCCGCGTCGCCCTGCTGCGGGCCATGGTGATCGCCCCCAATGGCGAGCGCACCCTCGTCGAGCTGAAGGCGGCGGATGACCGCTATCCCCTCTTTGGCGACCTCGTCCTCGACCCGCCCGCGGCGCTGCGCGGGCCCGTCCTCGTGGCCGAGCCCTCGGTCGCCGAACGCCTGTCGCTGCGCGTGGGCGACACGGTGCGCCTCGGCGAGGCGACGCTGCGCTTCGCGGCGGCGATCACGGAGGAACCCGACAAGGTCGCGACGCCGACCATCTTCGGGCCGCGCGCCATCATCCCCTTCGGGCAGCTCCCGGCGACGCAACTCGTGCAGCCGGGCTCGCTCGTCACCTGGGAATACCGCATCCGCCTGCCTGAGGGCGCCGACCGCCGCGCCTTCGCGGCCGATCTGCGCGCCGCCTTCCCGCAGGCCGCCTGGCGCATCCGCACCTCGGACGCGGCCGAGCCGGGCGTGAACCGCTTCCTCGACCGTGCCGCCTCCTTCCTCACGCTCGCGGGCCTGACCGCGCTGCTCGTGGGCGGGATCGGCGTCGCGACCGGGGTCCGGGCCTGGCTCGAGGCCAGGGCGCGGACCATCGCGACGCTGCGCTGCATGGGCGCCTCGGGCGGGACCATCTTCGCCGCCTATCTCGTGCAGGTGCTGGCGCTCTCGGCCATCGGCATCGCGATCGGCCTCGCGGCGGGCTGGGGGCTGACCGTGCTCGCGGCGCAGGCCCTGGCCGGCGCGCTCCCCGTGCCGCCGCGCATCGCCGTCTACCCGGCGCCGCTCGCGCTCGCGGCGCTCTACGGGCTGCTGACGGCCCTCGCCTTCACCCTCTGGCCGCTCGGCCGGGCGCGGCGCATCCCGGGCGCGGCCCTGTTCCGGGACACGCTCGGCCTCGGCGGCGTGCGCGCCTTCCCGGGCTGGGGCATCGCGCTCGCCAACCTGGCGGCCGTCGCGGCGCTCGTGGCGCTCGTCGTGCTGACGGCGGAGCAGCCCTTCTTCGCCATCGCCTTCTGCGCGGGCGCCATGGCCGCGCTGCTGCTGTTCCGCGTCGGCGCCGCGGCGCTGATGCGCGGGGCCCGCGCGCTCGCCCATGTCCGCCGCCCCTCCTGGCGGCTCGGCCTCGCCAATCTCCACCGACCCGGCAGCGCCACGCCGGTCATGCTGGTCTCGCTCGGCATCGGGCTGACGACGCTCGCGGCCATCGCGCAGATCCAGGGCAACCTCGCCAACGCCATCGGCAACGAGATGCCGCGCGCCGCGCCCAACTTCTTCTTCATCGACATCCAGCCCGACCAGGTCGCCCGGTTCGACGCCATCGCGCGCGACACCCCGGGGGTGGAGGAGGTGCGGCGCGTCCCCTCGCTCCGCGCCCGGATCTCGGCCGTGAACGGCGTGCCGGCCGACCAGTGGCGCACCACGCCGGACAGCGCCTGGGCGATCCGCGGCGACCGCGGCCTGACCTACACCGGCGCCATGCCGGAGGGGACGCGGCTCACGGAAGGGCGCTGGTGGAGCTCCGACCACAGCGGCCCGCCGCTCGTCTCCTTCGACGCCAACATCGCCCGCGGCTGGGGCGTCGGGGTCGGCGACACGGTCACCGTCAACGTCCTCGGCCGCGACGTGGACCTGACCATCGCCAACCTGCGGGAGGTGCAGTGGCGCAGCCTCGCGATGAACTTCACCCTCATCGCCTCGCCCGGCCTGCTGGAGGCCGCGCCGCACACGCACATCGCCACCGTCCGGGGCGATCCGGCGCAGGATTCCCGGCTGCTCCGCGCCGTGACCGACGCGCTCCCCAACGTCTCCGGCATCCGGGTGCGGGAGGCGCTGGAGCAGGTGGCCGCGCTCCTCTCCCGCATCGGCACGGCGCTGACGGCCACGGGCTCCGTCACGCTGCTCGCCGGGGCGCTGGTGCTGGCCGGGGCGGTCGCGGCCGGGCAGGCGCGGCGGGTGCGGGAAGCGGTGGTGCTGAAGACCGTGGGCGCCACGCGGGCGCAGATTCGGCGCGCCTTCCTGGTGGAGTTCGGCGTGCTCGGCGCCTTCGCCGGGCTGCTGGCCTCCCTCGCCGGCTCGGCGGCCGCCTGGGGGGTGGTGCGGCACGTGATGCGGCAGGACTGGGTGTTCCTGCCGGGCACGCTCGCGCTCACCGTGCTGGGGTGCATGGCGCTGACGCTCGCCTTCGGCTACGCCGGCACGGCGCTCGCGCTGCGCGTCCGTCCGGGCCCGTTGCTGCGCAATGAATGACCCCCGGAATTCGTTGGTTTTCCGGCGCTTTTTCGCCGAATAAACCCGCGCCGGCCCTGTGATGCCGCTTGATCTGGATTACAGGCGTTCCATATACTGTCCACGACGGGGCCTATCCCCCGTGAGGAGGAATCTGCAGATGGCGTTTCAACCTGAGTCCCGCTGGACGCAGCCGCTCGGCACCGGCTGGGGCCGGACCGCCGCGGTGGACCAGGCTGCCCTCGACGAGGGCCTGCGCAGCTACATGCTGCGCGTGTACAACTGGATGGCGTCCGGCCTGCTGCTGACGGGCATCGTGGCGTACCTGATCGCCCACAACCCGGCCGTGGCGGAGCTGTTCTACACCACCGTGCGCACGCCGCGCGGCCTGGCGACGGCGCCGACCATCCTCGGCTGGGTGGCGATGCTCGCGCCGCTCGCCTTCATCCTCGTCCTCTCCTTCGGCATCAACCGGATGAGCAAGACGACGGCCCAGGCCCTGTTCTGGGCCTTCGCCGCGGTCATGGGCGCGAGCCTCAGCAACATCTTCATCATCTACACCAAGGCCTCGATCGCCAGCACCTTCTTCGTCTGCGCCGCGATGTTCGCCTCCATGAGCCTCATCGGCTACACGACGAAGCGTGACCTGACGAAGATGGGCAGCTTCCTGATGATGGGCCTGATCGGCATCATCCTCGCGTCGCTGGTGAACATCTTCCTGCAGTCGCCGGTGATGGCCTTCGTGATCTCGGTGATCGGCGTGGTCGTGTTCCTGGGCCTGACCGCCTACGACACGCAGCGCATCAAGGCCGACTACATCGAGTACGCCTACGCCGACGGCACGGAAGAGGCAGGCAAGCGCAGCGTGATGGACGCGCTGGGGCTCTACCTGAACTTCGTGAACCTGTTCCAGCTGCTGCTGCAGTTCATGGGCGCCCGCAACCAGGACTGACCCTGGCGGACCCAGCCCAGAACAACGAGGCCCCGGCGGATCCCTCCGCCGGGGCCTTTTTTCATGGCGCGCGTCGCTGGTTGGGGGGAGGCTCCGCCTCCCCGAGCCGCGCCGGCGCTCAGGCCGCGCGGATGCGGTAGCCTTCCGCCTGGATGGCTTCGACGACGTCCTGGCGTTCCAACTTGGTGCGGGCGTGGACGCGGCCGGAGGCCACGTCCACCTTCACTTCGGCCGTCTTGTCACGCCCCATGATGGCGTTGCGGACGACCCGCTCGCAGTGGTCGCAGGTCAGGCCTTCGACCGAGATCTCGACGTCACGCATGATCCTTGACACGCTCCTTGGGGGCCGGTCCCCCCTCGAGCGTCTCGAGGATGGGGCAATCCGGCCGTTCGTTGCCCTGGCAGTGATCTGCCAGATGACGCAACGACTCGGCGACGGCCCGGATGCTCTCGGCCTTCGCGTCGAGCGCGGCCACGTGCTCCATGGCGATCCGCCGCACATCGGCGCTGGCGCGGCTCTGGTCCTGCCAGAGGCCCAGCAGGCGCTTCACCTCGGCCAGCGGGAAGGCCAGCTCCCGAGCGTGGCGGATGAAGCGCAGGATGCCCACGTGCTGCTCGGTGTAGGCACGGTAGCCGTTGGGCCGGCGCACCGGCTTCACCAGCCCGAGCGTCTCGTAATGGCGGATCATCTTCGCGGAGACACCGCTCGCGGCGGCAGCCTGTCCGATATTCATAGCACTTCCTCCAACTTGCCGGCGCGCGCCCTGTGCGTCAGGCCGCTGCGCGCCCGGTGCCGCGTGGCGTCCAACGCGCCAGGAGCAGCGCGTTTGCCAATACCGAAAGCGAGGAAAGCGCCATCGCTCCCCCCGCCAACATGGGCGAGAGATAGCCCAAACAGGCGATCGGAACAGTCGCCAGATTGTAACCAAACGCCCAGAGCAAATTCTCCCGGATCTTCCGGTGCGTCCGTTGTGCGATGTCGAGCGCGGCGGGAACCAACGCCGGCTCACTGCGGAGCAGGGTGATCGAAGCGGCGTGGATCGCCGCGTCGGTCCCGCTGCCCATCGCCACGCCGAGGTCGGCGGTGGCGAGTGCCGGTGCGTCATTCACGCCGTCTCCCACCATGGCGACGACCAAACTTCCTCGCTGCCAGGACCGCACCTGAGCAGCCTTGTCAACCGGAAGCACTTCCGAAGCAACTTCCGTGATCCCGAGGCGCCGGGCCACGGACTCGGCCGCCGACCGGGCATCTCCTGAAATCATAGCAACGCATACACGCATTGCGTGCAATTCTGCAACCGCGGCGGCCGCCGTCGGCCGGGGCGCGTCCTCGAAGGCCAGCAGGGCCAGGACCCGGGGCCGCGCCCCCCCCTCGTCGATCAGCCAGGACAGGGTGCGCCCTTCCGCGGCCTCGCCCGGCGCGGCCTCGCCTTGGCTGAGGCCGAGCTCGGACAGCAGGCGGGCGCTGCCGAGGAGCAGCGCACGCCCCTCGACGACGCCGCGGACGCCGCGCCCCGGCAGCGCGCGGAAATCCTCGACCGGCGGGACGGCGCCCGGATGGGCGGCGAGGACCGCCCACGCCAGCGGGTGCTCGCTGCCGGCCTGCAGGGCCGCCGCGAGGCGCAGCGCCCCGGGCTCGCTCTCGTGCAGGGCCGCCAGGCGCGGCCGCCCCTCGGTGAGCGTCCCGGTCTTGTCGAAGGCGACGAGGGTGATGCGCCGCGCGCGCTCCACCGCCTCCATGTCCCGGATCAGGATGCCCGCCCGCGCCGCGGCGCCGGTCCCCGCCATGATGGCGGCCGGCGTGGCGAGGCCGAGGGCGCAGGGGCAGGCGATGACGAGCACCGCGACGGCGTTGATCATCGCCCCCTCGAACCCGGCGCCGCCGAGCAGCCATCCCAGCAGCGTCAGCGCGGCGATGCCCAGCACCACCGGCACGAAGACGGCGCTGACCCGGTCCACGAGCTTCTGCACCGGCGCGCGGCTCGCCTGCGCCGCCTGCACCAGCGCGGCGACCCGGGCCAGCGTGGTGTCGCCGCCGACCGCCGTGGCCCGCACGACGAGGCGCCCGTCGAGGGCGATGGCGCCGGTCGTCACCCGCTCCCCGGGACCGCGCTCGACGGCGCGGCTCTCGCCGGTCAGGGCGCTCTCGTCGAGGCCCGACTGCCCCTCCTCGACGACGCCGTCCACCGGCAGGCGCTCGCCCGGCCGCACCACCAGCCGGTCGCCGACGCGCAGCAGGGCGGCCGCCACCTCCTGCTCCGTCCCGTCGGCGGCGAGGCGCCGCGCGGTGCGGGGGCGGAGGTCGAGCAGGGCGCGGATCGCGGCGCCGGCCTCGCGCTTCGCCCGCGATTCCAGGCGCTTGCCCAGCAGCACGAACAGGATCACGACGGCGCCCGCCTCGAAGTAGAGGTGATCGTGCCCCGACAGCAGCATCCAGACCGAGAGGAGGAAGGCCGCGCTGGTGCCGATCGAGACCAGGAGGTCCATGTTGCCGGTGCCGGCGCGCACCGCGGCCCAACCCGCGCGGTGGAACCGCGCCCCGATCCAGAACTGCATCGGCGCCGCGAGGGCGAGCTGCCACCACCCGCCGGGCATCCAGTCGCGGCCGAAGATCGCGCCGGACATGCCGAGGAGGAAGGGCGCGGTCAGCAGGGCGGCCGCGGCGAGGCGCAGATCCTCCGCCCGGCGCGCCTTCGCGTCGGCGTCCGCCGCATCGGCCGTCGCGACGCCGTAGCCCGCCCGCTCCACGGCGGCGACGAGACGCGCCTGGTCCAGCCCGGCCGCGACGCGCAGCGTCGCGCGGTCGGAGGCCGGGTTGACCGCCACCTCCAGCACGCCGGGAACGGCGGCGAGCGCGCGCTCGACCCGCGCGGCGCAGGCGGCGCAGGTCATGCCGGTGACGGCGAGCTCGATCGTCTGTTCCCTCAGCGCGTAGCCGGCGCGCGTGATGGCGGCCGCGAGCGCCGGGGCCGGCGCGCCGCCCGCCACCTCCGCCGTTTCGGCCGCGAGGTTCACATGCGCCCCGGTCACGCCGGGCACCGCCGCCAGGGCGCGCTCCACGCGGCCGGCGCAGCTCGCGCAGGTCATGCCGGCGATGGGCAGGGTCAGGGCGTCGCTCATGGGGCGGAAGGTGGTCCTTCTTCCCGTGGCAGGGTCAAGCCTCGGCTCTTGCGTGGCCCGCGGGGCCGCCGCACATCCGGCGCATGACGCGCGCCCTGCCCTTCCTGGTCCTGTCCCTCGGTCTCGCCCTGCCGGCGGCGGCGCAGAACTCCGCCGGGCCCGGCGACTTCCGGATCGTCAACCGCACCGGCACGGAGGCCACGCAGCTCTTCGCCGTGCGCAGCCCGAGGGGCGGCCAGGGCGACTGGGGCGGCAACCTGCTGCGGCCCGACCGGCCGCTGGGCGACGGGGGCGGGTTCCGGGTGAACCCCTCGGCCGAGGCCGGCTGCCGCTTCGACCTGCGCCTCGTGCTCTCGGACGGGCGCGAGTCGGTCCTGCGCGACCAGGACATCTGCGTGAACCGCAACCTCGAGATCGCGACCGCCGCCCGTCCGGCGCCGCAGCCGCAGCGCGCCGCCCAGCCGGGCCAGGGCATGGCCGGCCCCGTCTCGCGCGAGGTGCCGCTCGCCGAGCCCAACCGCAACGCCCGCAGCGTCTCCACCGGCACGGGCTTCCTCATCGCCGGCGAGCGCGTGATGACGAACCACCACGTCATCGAGGGCTGCAACCGCATCCTGCTGCGCACGCCGTCGAACCACTGGCTCGAGGCCCGGCCGCCGGCGCGGCACGACGCCCAGCTCGACCTCGCGATCCTGAACGTGCCGGGCCTCGGCGGGCCGACGCTCGCCTTCCGCGGCACGCCGAGCGTCCGCCGCGGCGAGGGCGTCGTCGCCTATGGCTTCCCGCTCGCCGGGCTGCTCTCCTCCGATCCCAAGCTGACCCGGGGCGAGGTGAACGGGCTGCGCGGCATCGGCGACAACCCGAACCAGTACCAGATCAGCGCCGAGGTCCAGCCCGGCAATTCGGGCGGGCCGCTGGTGGACATGCAGGGCCATGTGGTGGGCGTCGTCGTCTCCAAGCTCAACGCGCAGGCGGTCTCCCGGCGGACGGGCGACATCGCGCAGAACGTGAACTTCGCGGTGCAGGGCCAGACGGCGCTGGCCTTCGCCCGCCGCGCCGGCATCGAGCCCCGCGTCGCGGAGAGCAACGGGGCGGATCGCAGCGCCGCCGATGTGGGCGAGATCGCGCACCGGTCCACGCTCTTCATCCGGTGCGAGAAATGAGGGGCGCGGCCATGCGGGTGCTGGGCCTCGGCTTCGCCCTGCGCGCGGCATGGCGGCGGCCCTCACCTGCCCGGCCACGCTGACCGCGCGGCACCCGGGTTCGAGCTGGCGGGCCCGGTGCCCGCGGGGCTGGCCGGGCTGACGACGGGACCGCTCATCGGCGGGCCGCCCGGCAACGAGGCGGAACGGGCGCCCTCTGTCCTGGCGCCCGCCCGACCGCGCGGAGCGGCGCGGCCCCGGCGCGCGGCGCAACGAAGGGCAGGCGCGGGGCGGATGGCTGATGGCCTGCCGCCACGCCGGCACCGAGAGCGACCTGCGCGCGGCCCTGCCCGAGGGCCTGTGGCGCCGCGTGATGACGCGCGGCAGCGGACGCCTCGCCTTCGACCGCAGCCGAGGCCGCGTCAGGCGGCGACGGCCGGAACGGCGCAGGCCGGGCTGTCCTTCGTCTCCGGCATCAGCCCCCAGAACAGCAGGCCACCCAGCGCGGCCGAGCCCGCCAGCATGAGGAAGGCGACGTCGTAGCCGGCCGAGACCACGACCATGCCGGCGACCGCGCCGCTCAGGATGCCGCCGGTGCCGTGGATCGTGCCGACCGCGCCCTGCGCCGCCGCGAAATGGCCCGTTCCGCGTGTCAGGTCGGCGATGACGACGGGGTAGAGGGCGCCGATCAGCCCCGCCCCGATGCCATCGAGCAACTGCACGGCGATCAGCCAGGGCGCCTCGTGCGACCAGGTGTAGAGCCAGCCGCGCAGGGCGAGGGCCGCGAAGGCGAGCAGCAGGAGCGGCCTGCGTCCCCAGCCATCCGCCTTGCGGCTCGCGAGCCACGCCATGGGCACCATGGTCGCCTGCGCGGCGATGGCGCAGGCCGCGGTGAAGGCGAGGCCCTGCCCGGCATTCTGCCGCGCGAGAAGCTGCGCGACGAGACCGAGCATCGCCCCGTTGGCGAAGTGGAACAGCGCGCCGCACAGCGCGAAGACGAGGAGCGGCCTGGAGCCGGCCAGCACCTGCCAGGGCGACGGACAGGGCCCCGCCCCGGGCTCCAGCCCGCGCGCGGCGTCCAGGTCGATCGCCGCGCGCGGGATGGCGAAGGACGCGGCCGCGCTGGCCAGTCCCGTCGCCGCCATCAGCCAGAACAGCAGCGGCGGCCCGAAGGCGCCCGCCCCGAGCAGGATGATCAGGTTGATCCCGGCATTGCCGAGGTGGAACAGGGCCTCGTTGCGCCCGGCCCGCCGCGCGAACCGCGCCTGCCGGACCACCCCGAGCGAGATGGCGGCCAGCGCCGGCGTGATCATGCAGCCGGCGAGCGAACCGACGACGCCGGCGAGCGCGACCGGCCAGAAGCGCGGCGCGAGCGGAATGGCGAGGCACGCGGCCGTCACCACCAGCACGCAGACGGCGAGCAGGGCGCGCTTGGCCCGGACCCAATCCACGAAGGCGCCCAGCGGCGCCTGGGCCAGCAGGCCGGACAAGCCGCCGAGCGAGAGGGCGAGGCCGATCCCGGCCTCGTCCCAGCCATGCTCCGTCAGGAGATAGACGCCGAGATAGGCGCCGAGGCCGTAGCGCACATCGGACAGCAGGATGGAGAGCCAGTCGAGCGCGCGTTCGGCGCGCCGTCTCAGCCCTGCGTCGCTGCCATCCGCCGGCGTCACCGCCAGTCCACGTCGCGGAGGAAGGCGTGGATCCGATCCTCCCGCCGCCACCAGCCCGGCTGGTGCAGCCATTCGTGCTCGTGGCGGCCCCGCTTCGCCAGCGATTCCACCGCGTCGGCCAGCGGCGTGCGCCGGGGCGCGTCGCCCCGCACGTCGAAGGTGCCGGGTTCGTAGCGGTCCCGGCGCGCGGCCAGCAGGCTGCACCAATCCACCGCGCCGAGCATGGACCAGACGGTGACGCCGCGCAGGTCGCAGCCTTCCCGCTGGAGCTGCCGGGCCGCGTCATGCGCCTCGCAGAGCCAACGCACCTGTTCGTCCGGCGTGCAGCCGAGATGCGCCTCGGTCACCGCCATCGGCACGCCCGGATAGCGCTGCCACGCTTCGCGCAGCCGCGGCAGCCAGCCGGTCGTCCCCTCGGGCATGGGCACCCGGACGGCCTCGGTGTCGACATACCGCTCGTCGCCGCCTTGCAGCGCGTCGGGGTACAGGTGCTTGCGGTGATCAAGCCAACGCTCGCTGGTAGCGTAATGGTTGAGCCCCAGCATGAGCGGCACGGCGTCGCCGACCAGGTAATCGTCGAGCTCCGCCTCCGGCACGGCGGCCGCCAGCAGGCGGGCCCGCCAGGGATGGGCGCCGTCCACGCGGCCGAGCAGCAGGTCGAAGGAGAGCCACCGCCAGCCATTCTCGTAGTCCACCGCCTCCTGCACGTCGGGCGTGCCGAAGGTGCGGCCGAGATCCTCTGTCTGCATCAGCATGGCGCCCGGGTTCACCTTCCGGATCTCCCGCATGGCGAGCAGCACGCCGCGGCACTCGTGGTGCAGCATGCGGAGGAAGTCGCGCTCGCTCGCCCTGTGCGGCGACCAGACGGCGTAGAGGCCGGAGAAGCGCGCGGTCGTCACCGGCTCGTTCACCGGCGTCCACATGTTCACCCAGGGGTAACGCCGCGCCACCCGCGCCGCATAGGCCGCGAGCTTCTCCGGGAAGGCGGGGTCCGACAGGCAGGTGTAGGCCGGGCCGCTGCCGTGATGCAGGAGGCCCAGGATCGGCCGGATGCCGAGGCGCCGCAGTTCCGCCAGGCGCTCGTCATGCCAGGCCCAGTCCAGCTCGTCCGGCTGATCGGGCGCCACGCGCTCCCACCCCACGGGATAGCGCAGGGTGCGGATGCCGAGATCGGCCACCCGCTCGAGGTCGCAGATGCGATCCGTGTGCCCGGTATCCTGGAACTGGTCCCGCATGGTCCCGTTCACGCGGACGACGGTGCATTCGAGGCCGCCCCAAAGCTCCGGCGACGGCCTAGACAATATGCTTCCGTCCATGTTCACCCTGCCCAACTACAGATCCACACAAACTCGAAGCTGGCCTTGCGCAATTCTTCGAGCAGCGGGGTGGCGAACGCTCCTGCACACAAGGGGTTGAACAAAATAAGGCATGGCTGCCCCGAATTTCAGGGTCAGACGCGTCGCTCCCGGCGCGTTCACGGGCTCACCCGTCCGACAAAATTTCACCAGCGTACCAACCGCCGGTTGGTGGACACCGGTGTCCCGCATGCAACCCTCGGGGCGCGCCTCGGGGGATCATCCGCATGTCCGGCACCGCCGCCTTCGCATCGAGCCTCAACCTCTCAACCGGGCTGACGGCGACGACCGGCTTCCGGATCAGCGGCACGAGCGGCAGCCAGGCCTGGATCAACGGCGCGGCCGGTGACGTCAACGGCGACGGCTTCGACGACCTCCTCGCCGCAGCGCCGTACATGTCCCAAGGCGGCGGGTTCGGCGCCGCCATGCTGGTCGCCGGTCGCGCCGGTGGCTGGTCCGACATCGCCTTCGGTTCGACGCCCGCTCCGCCGGCCGTCGCCGACCTCACCGGGCAGAATGAACGCTTCGGCGTGGACGTCGCCGGGGTCGGGGACGTCAACGGCGACGGCCTCGCCGATTTCGTCGTGGGCGAGAGCTTCGCCGGCATCGGCGGCGTGTTCCGCAGCGGCGCCGCCTATCTGGTGTTCGGCACCGCGGCCGGCCTCGGCGACACCAGCCTGTCGGGCCTGACCGCCGCCACGGGCGGCATCGCGATCTACGGCGCCAATCAGAACTCCTTCGGCGTCCAGGTCGAGGGGCTGGGCGATGTCAACGGCGACGGCTTCGCCGACATCGGCGTGGTCGCCGCATCTGGGGTCACGCGCATCGTGCTCGGCAAGGCCGGCGGCGCGAACAACGCGAACTGGTCCAACATCAACCTGGCCGCCGCCAACGCCGCGACGGCGCCCCTGGTCAACAGCGCGAGCATCGCCCCGGCCGGAGACCTGAACGGGGATGGCTACGCCGACTTCGCCTGGGCGACCCCGAGCGCGACGGTCGGCGCCAATGCCACGGCGGGCGTCGTCACCGTGGCCTTCGGAGGGGCCAATCTCGGCAACGTGGATTTCTCCGGCGGCGTTCCCCAGGGCCAGGGCTTCCGGATCCTCGGCGCGACCGCGAACCGCTACGTCGGCAACGGCCTCGCCAATGCGGGGGATGTGAACGGGGACGGGCTGACGGATCTGCTGGTGGGAAGCAATGGGGCCGCCTTCCTCCTGTTCGGCCGCGCCGGCGGTTGGACCGACATCGACCTTGGCAGCCTGACCCCCAGCCAGGGCATCTCCATCTCCGGCACCGTGGCGCAGAGCTACACGGAAGGCTTCGGTGCCTACGCCGCCGGGGCCGGTGACGTGAACGGCGACGGCTTCGACGACGTCCTGGTCGCCAATCCCCAGTCCAACCAGCTGTTGCTTTTCCTGGGCCGCGCGTCCGGTTGGACGAACATCAACTTCAACACGACCCCATCGGCCGCAGCCTCCGTGTTCACCGGCGGGAACAGCGCGAACTCGCTCGGCATCGCCGGCTCCTTCGGCGCCGCGGGCGACGTCAACGGCGACGGTTTCGGCGACCTTCGGATGGGCGCCTATGCGGGGATCGCGGGCGCGACCTTCACCCTGTTCTCCCAGGCCACGGGCACCATCCGCGGCACGGGCACGACGCTCGCCGACAGCATCCATGGCGGCGCCGGCAACGACAGCCTGTTCGGCTACGGCCAGAACGACACCTTGCAGGGCCAGGGCGGCGACGACACGGTCGAAGGCGGGGCCGGCAACGACTCCCTCGACGGCGGCGCGGGCAACGACACGTTGAGCTACGCCGGCGCCGCGGCCGGCGTCACCGTCTCCCTCGCCGTCGGCAACGCGCAGAACACGGGCGGCGCCGGCACCGACATCGCGACGAATTTCGAGAATCTGCTGGGCTCGGCCTTCAACGACACGCTGACCGGCCATGACGGCGCCAACACCATCGAGGGCGGCGGCGGCAACGACCTGCTGGCCGGCGGCCAGGGCATCGACACGGTGAGCTACGCCGGCGCCGGCGCCGGGGTCACCGTCTCGCTCGACATGGCCCAGGCCCAGAACACCGGCGGGGCCGGGACCGACACGCTCACGGCGTTCGAGAACCTGTTCGGCTCGCTGTTCCATGACACGCTGCTCGGCGGCATCGGCGACAACACGCTGTTCGGCGACGCGGGCAACGACACGCTGTTCGGCGGGCTCGGCGATGATTCGCTCAACGGCGGCAAGGGCCTCGACACCGCGACCTTCGCCCAGTCGCGCGCCAGCTTCACCCTCACGAAGCGCATTACGGAAGGCTGGACGATCAGCGGCCCGCCGGGGACGGACACGCTGAGCTCGATCGAGCGCCTGGCCTTCAGCGACCAGACCATCACCATCGGCCCCGCGCGGACCGAGGACATGGCCGGGCGCGGCTTCGGCGACGTGCTGTTCCAGAGCATCGCGGGCGGCTGGCTCTATCGCTGGGAGATGAGCGGCGCGGGGCGCGGCGCCGAGGCGGCGCTGGGCGGGCCCGGCAACAGCTGGGCCGTCGCCGGCAAGGGCGACTTCAACGGGGATGCCAAGGCCGACCTGCTCTGGCGCAACGGCGCGACCGGGCAGTTCTACGTCTGGCTGATGGACGGCACCTCGCGCATCGGCGAGGGCAGCGCGGGCACGCTGGCCGCCGGCCAGAGCGTGGCCGGCGTGGGCGATACCGACGGCGACGGTCGCGCCGACATCCTGCTCCGCGGCGCCGACGGGTCCTGGGCGGTGCAGCGGATGGACGGCACGGGCACGCTGGGCACGTCGGGCGGGACGCTGGACACGGCGTGGAGCATCGCCGCGGTGGCCGACTTCAACGGCGACCTCCGGGCCGACGTGCTGTGGCGCAACGGCACGACCGGGCAGCTCTACCTCTGGCAGATGAACGGCACGACGGTGTCGTCCCAGGGCAGCTACGCGACGCCGGGCGCGGATTTCGCCGTCGCCGGCACCGGGGATTTCGACGGCGACGGCCGCGCCGACGTGCTGATCAAGCACGGCACCGGCAACTGGTTCTGGGGCTACATCACGAGCGCCGCCACGACCTCCGCCGGCAGCGGCGGGTGGATGGGCGCCGAGGGCGGCGGCTACACCCTCGCGAAGGTCGCCGACTACACGGGCGACGACCAGGCGGACCTTCTCTTCTTCGAAGCGACCAACGGCTACCTCTGGCTCCAGGGCATGAACGGGCTGAGCATCGCGGCGGCCGGTGGCGCCGGCGTCGCCGGCAGCGGGTTCTCGATCCTGTAGCGGTCAGGAGGTGGCGAGCAGCACGACGCCCGTCGCGATGAACAGGATCGCCGCCACCTTCTGCGCCCCCAGCGGCTCGCGGAAGAACCACCAGCCGATGAGCGCGATGGCGACGTAGCTCGCCGCCGTGCAGGGCAGCGCCACGCTCATCGGGATGCGCCGCAGCGCCAGGATGTAGAGGAAGGCGCTTGATCCGTAGCAGGCGAGGCCGAGCAGCGTCGGCCAGCGCAGCACCTGGGCGACGAAGCCGCCCACGCCCGGCGCGGCGCCGGCCAGGCCCTCCGCCCCCATCTTCAGCAGCACTTGGCCGACGAGCGACGCGCAGATCGCCGCGGCCAGCGCGCCCCAGTAGAGGCTCACGCTTCCTCCGGCGCGCGCACCGCGTCGCGCGGGGCGACGCGCTCGCGCACCACGCCCTGGGGCTTGCCGTTCGCGGAGAGGAAGGCGCGGCCGACATACTCGCCCACGATGCCGAGCATCATGAACTGCACCCCCGCGATCAGCAGGGTGAGCGTCATGGTCGAGGCCCAGCCGGAGGGCGTGAAGAAGAACAGCGCCTCGATCACGACGACGAGCGCGGCGAGGAAGCCGATGCCCGCCATGGCGGCGCCCGCGAAGATCGCGAAGCGCAGCGGCAGCACGGAGAAGTTGGTGGCGAGGTTGAGCCACAGCCGCACCAGGCGCCGGAGGTTGTAGTTCGACCGCCCCTCGGCCCGCGGGTAATGCGCGACCTCGATCGAGGAGATGCGCTGCGTCACCTGCATGATCAGCCCATCGATGTAGGGATAGGGGCCGGAATACCGCGTCACCTCCCGCGCGACGAGGGCCGACATGCAGCGGAAGGACGAGAGGTAGAGCCCCTTCGGCTTGTCGAGCAGCAGGTCCGCCACCTTGTTGGCGAAGCGGCTGCCGAGGTTGCGCCAGCCCTCGTGCTCCTTCTTGGCGTAGCGCGTGTAGACCACGTCCCACCCGCCGAGGCGCGCGTGATCGTAGAGGCGCAGCACCTCCTCCGGCGGGTTCTGGAGGTCGTCGTCCATCGTGATGATGTAGGCCCCGCGCGCGTGGCGCAGCCCGGTCATCACCGCGTTGTGCTCGCCGAAATTGCGCGCGTGCTCCAGGTAGGTCAGCGGGACCGTGGCACTCGCGGCCAGCGCGCGGCAGACATCGCCGCTCTCGTCCGGGCTGCCGTCGTTCACCAGCACGATCTCGATGCCGCCCGCGGGCTTCAGCGCCGACAGCGCCTCCACCAGGCGGCCGACGGTCGCCGCGCCGCGATACACCGGCACGACGATGGAGAGGCCGACGGGGTGGTTCTCGTTGTTCATGGGCGTGCCTTCCAGGGGGCGTCAGGGGCGCGTGGCGGTGGCGAGGAGCGAGCCGCCGGCGGGGAAGCGGAGACCGGCCGAGATCAGCCGGGCCTCGACCCGGGTCGCGGCGTGCAGCGCGGCGTCGAGCCAGGGCGGGAATTCCTGCACGTCGGAGGCGGCGTCGTCCTTCCGGGCGAGGACCTTCCGCTGCACCAGCATGAGCGGCAGCAGCAGGCTGTTCCAGTGCCGCGCCTCCACCGCCTCGAACCCCGCCTGGCCGAGCAGGGCGGCGGCGCCGCGCCGGTCGAAGCGGCGCGCGGTGTGGACCCGGATGTCATGGGCGGAGCGCAGCCATTCATGGGCCGGCAGGTTCAGCAGCAGCCGCCCCCCCGGCTTGAGCACCCGGTGCAGCTCGGCCAGCGCCTCGGCCGGCTCCACCGCGCGGTGGCACAGCACGTCGAGCGAGACGACGGCGTCGAAGCGCCGGTCGGGGAAGGGCAGCGCGTTGATCGTGCCGCTCGTCACCTGGGCGCGCGCCTTGTTCGCGGCGCGGCGCGCGGCCTCGGGGAAGTATTCGAGACCGGCGAGATGCGCGGCCGGGAAGGCCCGGCGCAGCTTCAGCAGGAAGCCGCCCGTCCCGCAGCCGGCATCGAGGATGGCGGCATCCGCCGGCAGGCCGTCGAGCGCCCGCAGCGCGTGGGCGTGCATCGCACGGTACCACCACATGCGGTCCTCGACGGCGTCCATCTTGTCGTATTCGGCGTGTTCCACGCCCCGGTTCTGGCCGCGCCGGGCGGCGGGGGCAAGGCGGAATCGGGGCGGATGCGAGGCAGCATCCGGCGCCGCCGAAGGTCCGCCTCCGCGGCGCTGCCGCGTCTCGCCCCGCGGATCCGCCGGATGTGCCGTCGGCCGCACCGCCAAGTATCCGCTTGGCGGCTCGCTCCGCCGCAGGGCAGGGCTGCCGCGTCCCGGGTTGCCCGGGCGGCGCCGCTGCGGGAAGGATGCCCGCCTGAGGAGACCCTGCCCGCATGGCATACGAGGAATACGTCGGCCGCACCGAAACGCGGGAGGACCGCATGGATGCGCGCCTCGCCGAAGGCCTGGCCGCGACCCTCGACGTGACCTTGCCGGAGGGCGACCTGCCGCCGCTCTGGCACTGGATGCTCTTCCAGGATTGGCGCGTGCCCGGCGAGGTCGGCACCGATGGCCACCCGAAGCGCGGCGGCTTCCTGCCGCCGGTGCACGACCTGCCGCGCCGCATGTGGGCCGGCGGGCGGCTGTCGTTCCAGGCCGCGGGCCTGCGGGTGGGCGACACGGTGCGCCGCACCTCCACCATCAAGGCCGTGAGCGAGAAATCGGGCGGGTCGGGGCGGCTCGTCTTCGTCACCGTCCAGCACGAGCTGGACGGGCCGCGCGGCCCGGTGCTGCGCGAGGAGCACGACATCGTCTATCGCGGCACCGAGGGCGCGGCCGTGAAAGCCGCCGAGCCCGCCCCGGACTGGCCCGGCGCCCATCGGCGGGAGACCCGGCCCGACGCGCTGCTGCTGTTCCGCTACTCCGCGCTCACCGGCAACGGGCACCGCATCCATTACGACCTCCCCTACGTGACGCGGGAGGAAGGCTACCCGGGCCTGATCGTGCATGGCCCGTTGCAGGCCACGCTGCTCGCGGCCGCCATGCTCGAGGCCGCGGGGCCCGGCGCGCGGCTCGCCCGCTTCGCCTTCCGCGGCAAGCGCCCGGCCTTCGCCGGCAACCGCCTGTCCGTCCTCGCGCGCGTCGAGGGCCAGGCCGCCACGGCCGAGACGCGCGATCACGAAGGCGCGGCGTGCATGCAGGCGGACGCGGTTCTTGGGTGAAGCGCCGCCGGTCGGCCGGTCCACCAGCGGAGAGGCCGCGGTCCGCGGCCTCGGCTTCGCGGCGGCAGGCTACCTGGTCATTTCCTGCGCCGACGCGGCGATCAAGTTCGCGCTGACCGATGTCGGCGTGGCCGGCGCCATGCTGTGGCGGGGGGTCGTCGGCGCGATCGCCGTCGCGGTGCTGGCGCGCGGGCGCGGCCTCGTCCCGCGCAACGCGCCGCTCGTGCTCGGGCGCTCGGCGCTGCACTGCTCGGTCTCCATCCTCTGGTACTATGTCTGGATGGCGGGGTTCGGCCTGGCCGACAGCTACGCCGTCGCCGCCGCGGCGCCGCTGCTCATGACGCTGCTGGCCATTCCGATGCTGGGCGAGCGCGTCGGCTGGCGGCGCTGGATGTCCTGCGTCGTCGGGTTCGGCGGCGTGCTGTTCATGCTGCAACCCGGCGGCGAACTGTGGCGGTGGGAAGCGGCGCTGCTGCTCGTCGGCGTCTGCGGCATGGCGGTCTCGCGCATCTGGACGCGCACCCTGGCGGCGACCGACCCGCCCACCACCATCGCCTTCTGGCTGATGGCCATGCACATCCCCTTCGGCCTCGCGGTGCTGCCGGTCGAGGGGTTGTGGCCGCCGGGCGGCGCGCCGGACCTCGTCCCGTCCGCCGGGCTCGCGCTGCTGCTCGCCTTCTTCGGCGTCTCGAACGCCATCGCCCATGTGCTGTTCGCGCGCGGCTTCGCCCTCGCGCGCGTCGCGTCCCTGGCGCCGCTCGAATACACGCCGCTGATCTACGGCGTGGTTCTGGGCTTCCTGATCTTCGGCGAGATCCCGGCCTGGACCACGCTGATCGGCGCCGGCGTGGTCATCGCGGCGGGCCTCTACAATGTCCACCGCGAGAGGGTGCGTCGCGCTGAAGAGCGCGCGGAGAACAAGCGCGCCGAGGAGCGCGCGGAGAGCAAGCGCGCCGGGGAGCGCGCGGGGCACGGGCGTGCCGAGGGGAACGGCCGTGCCCCTCCGGCATGACTTCCGCCGCGGCGCGGCCCTCATGCTCGCCGCCACCGCGCTGTTCGCCGTCATGGGCGCGCTGGTGAAGGACGCGGTCAGCCGCATCCCCTTCGCCGAGGTGATGTTCTTCCGCGCCGCCCTCGCGCTGCCGGTGGTGCTGCTGCTCGCCTGGCGCGGCCAGGGCCGGCCGGAGCTGCGCACGCGCCGCTTCCCGCAGCACGTGCTGCGGGCCTGCACCGGGACCGCCGCCATGGGCTGCTCCTTCTGGTCGCTCGGCGTCCTGCCGCTCGCGGAGCAGACGGCGCTGACCTACACGACGCCCATCTTCGCCGCCCTCCTCGCCGTGCCCTTCCTCGGCGAACGGATCGGCCTCTGGCGGGCGCTCGGCGTGGGCGTGGGCTTCGCGGGGATCCTGGTGATCGCCCTCGGCAAGGGCGCCTTCGGCGGCGCGATGACGGGCCTCGTGCTCATCGGCATGGCCATGGCGACGCTGCACGGGCTGTTCTCGGGCCTGACGACGCTGCTGGTGCGCAGCCTCTCGGCGACCGAGCGCTCCTCCACCATCGTGCTGTGGCAGTCGATCCTGATGACGGCGATCACCGGCCTCGTCATGCCCTTCGTCTGGGTGACGCCCGGCTGGGGGGAGCTGAAGGTGCTGCTGCTGATCGGGATCATCGGCGGCGTCGCCCAGGTGCTGCTCACGGAAGCCTATGCCTCGGCCCAGGTCTCCTCGCTCGGCGCCTTCTCCTACACGGGGGTGCTGTGGGCGGTGCTGATCGGCTGGCTCGCCTTCGGCGAGGAGCAGCGCTGGATGACCTTCGCCGGCGCCGGCCTGATCGTGCTGGCGGGCCTCGCCATCCTGCGCGGCGAGATGCGGCGCCAGCCGCGCTGACGCCGCTCCGGGCCCCGCTCAGCGGGCCGCGCCGACCTCGACGAAGAAGGACGCGGCGGCTGGATTGCGGGAAACCTCGGTGTAGTCGCGCGTCGTGCCGGCGGGCAGGAACACGCGCCGGCGCAGCGTCGGCGGCTGGGCCGCGACGGCCGCCACGTCGTAGAACTGCGTCGCCGCCTCGAAGGCGAAGTCGCGGCCCGTGCAGTTCGCCAGCCGGACGCCGACATGCGCGAGGCCGTCCGGCCGCCGCCCCGCCTGCACGTCGAGCACGGCGACGCGGCCGCCCAGGCCGTCGAGCAGCCGCACGCCGCGGCGGCCGATGGACGCCACGGGCGCGACGTCGGCCGGGATGAGGCCCGCCTCGGCGGCGACCTCGGGCGCGGCGCAGGGGCCGGAGGGGGGCGTCATCTCGCACCCCAGCAGGAGTGCCGCGATCGCCGGAACCAGAAGGGCGCGTGGGACGGCCATGCGGCGAGCGTCGCGGCTGCCGCGTCCCCTGGCAAGGGCGCGGGGTTGATCGCGGCCGCCGCCCCCGCGATTGTCGGGCCGTCCGGAGGACCCCCGTTTGAATCTGCCCCTGAACCGCGACGATCCCCACCCGCATGGCGAGGTGCAGCAGGTGGCGCCCGGCATCCGCCGGGTGATCTGCCACAACCCCGGCCCCTTCACCTTCCGCGGCACCAACAGCTGGATCATCGGCGGCGGCCGCAGCACGGCGGTGCTCGACCCCGGGCCGGTGGACACGGCGCATCTCGCGGCCATCCTCTCGGCGACGGCGGGCGAGACGATCACCCACATCCTGGTCAGCCACACCCACCGGGACCACTCGCCGGGGGCGCGGGCGCTCCAGGCGGCAACCGGCGCCGCGACCTACGGCTATGGTCCCCACGCGACGCCGCCCGACCAGGGCGGCGAAGGGGGCGACCAGGATTTCGACCCCGATGTGCGCCTGGCCGACGGCGCGACGGTCGAGGGCGACGACTGGCGGCTGACCGCCCTCTTCACGCCGGGGCATTGCGGCAACCACCTCGCCTTCGCGCTCGAGGGGACGGGGGCGCTGTTCAGCGCCGATCACGTGATGGGCTGGTCGACCAGCGTCGTCAGCCCGCCCGACGGCGACATGCGCGCCTATCTCGCGAGCCTCGCGAAGCTCCGCGCGCGGGAGGGGCAGGACCGGATCTACCTGCCCGGCCATGGCCCCCTCATCCGCGAGCCGATGCCCTTCCTGGACGCGCTCGCGGCGCATCGCCGCAAGCGGGAGGGCCGCATCCTCCAGGCCCTGCGCGAAGGCGGCCCGCTGACGGCGGAGGCGCTGGTCGGCCCGGTCTACGGGCCGATGGATCCGCGCCTCGTGGCCGCGGCGGGGCGCAGCCTGCTCGCGCATCTCATCATGCTGGAGGGCGACGGCGCCGTGGCCCGGGACGCGAGCGGGGCCTGGGCGCTGCGCTGATCAGCCCCAGGGACTGCGCGATTGGCCGCGCGGGCTGCCGGGCTGCGCCCAGGGCGAGGCGCCGCGCGCCGGAACCTGACGCGGCAGGGCGCCGCCACCCCCGCCCGCCATCGCCATCAGCCGCGCGACGCGCTGCTCGGTCGGCGGGTGGGTGGAGAAGAGCCCGGCCAACGCCCCGCCGGAGAGCGGGTTGATGATGAACATGTGCGCCATGGCCGGGTTCGCCTCGGCGGCCTGGTTGACGCGCCCGTGCTTGTACTGCTCGAGCCGCGACAGGCCGGAGGCGAGCCAGGTCGGGTCGCCGCAGATGCGCGCGCCCTCGGCATCGGCCTCATACTCGCGGGAGCGGCTGATCGCCGCCTGCACCAGCACGGCCGCGAGCGGCCCGAGCAGCATCATCACCAGGCCGGCGATGGGGTTCACGCGGCTGTCGCGGCCGCGCCCCAGCACCATCCCGAACTGCGCGAGGAAGCCGATCGCGCCGGCGAGCGTCGCGGTGACGGCCATGATCAGCGTGTCGCGATGCTTGATGTGGGCGAGTTCGTGCGCGATCACGCCCGCCACCTCCTCCCGCGACATCATGTCGAGCAGGCCGGTGTTGACGGCGACGGCCCCGCGCTCCGGGCTGCGGCCGGTGGCGAAGGCGTTGGGCTGGTCCTCGTGGATGACGTAGAGCGCCGGCATGGGCAGCCCCGCGCGCTGCGCGAGCTGCTGCGTCATGGCGTAGAGGTCGGGCGCTTCCTGGGGCGAGACGGGCTGCGCGTTCTGCATGCGCAGCACCATCCGGTCGCTCCCCCACCAGGCCCAGAGATTCATGGCGCCCGCGAAGAGCAGCGCCATGAGCATCCCCTGCTCGCCGCCCAGGGCGTAGCCGATGGCCATGAACAGGGCGGTCAGCCCGGCGAGGAGGAGGAGGGTGCGGAAATAGCCGCTCATGATCGCCGCATATGGTGTCCAGGACGCCGCGGGAAAAGCAGTCGCGCCCGCGCCGGTACCGGCGCGGGCGCGGGCGCGGCGATCAGCCGGCGCGGCAGTTGGTGACGCGGATCGCCGCCCCGGCGGGCGGCGCCGCGTCGTAGACGACGCGGACGGTCTGCGCCGAGATGTTGTTGTTCGTCCCGTTGCCGAAGCGCGTGTTCGGGCTGACCGTCGCGTTCGGGCCCATCGCGACGTTCGGCAGGCTCGGGCTGAACAGCGTCACGTTGGACGGAAAGCCGGAGAAGGCGAGGTCGGCGGTGACGCGCTGGTTCGTCTGGTTGCGCAGCACGAAGAAATACTCGAAGCGGTCACCCCCCACGCCGGTCTGGTACACGCTGTCCACGAAGACGCGGCCCTGGCAGGTCGTGCCCTGGGCCTGGGCGGAGCCGGCGCCGGCGCCGGCCAGCAGCGCGGCGACGAGGAGGGCGGGGGTGCGGAACATGGTCGTCTCCTGATGCGGTCCTGGCGGGGCGTCGTCCTCCGCCGCCACGCGGGAGATTGTCAGTCTTGCGGGGGCCGGTCCAACCGGCCGGGCCAATGCGGCGGATCGCCCGCGGCGATGAACGGGCAGCCCCCACACGGGCAGCCCCCACACGGGCATCCCCGGAAACGCATCGGGCCGCCCGGGCCTCTCGGCCGGGGCGGCCCGTCCTGGCGCGCATCCCGCTCACCAGGCGCGGCAGTTGCGGACCCGGATGGTGGGGCCGTGGCTCGCCTGGCCGTCATAGACGACGCGGACCGTCTGCGAGCCGATGTTCCCGTTGGTGCCCGAGCCGAACTTCAGCCGGGACAGGGTGGCGTAGGGATCCATCCGCAGGGCCCGGCGCTCGGCTGCGTCGAGGCGGGCATTGTGCGGGAAGCCGCTGAAGGTCACGTCCGCCTGCAGGCGCTGGCCGGTGCCGTTCCGCAGATGGAAGTAGTAGTCGAACTGGTTCCCGCCCATGCCGTTCTGGTAGACCGTGTCCACGAAGACCCGGCCGTTGCAGGCATTGGCCGAGGCCGAGGCGGTGCCCGGGGTGGCGAAGCCGGCGGCCAGGGCAGCCGCGGCGGCGAGGGTGGCGAAGCGTGTCATCGTCGTCGTCTCCTGTCGTTGCCGGCGGGCCGGGATGGCCTCGCCTGACCGGGAAGATGCCCGCCCGCCGGCCATTGATCGAGACGATGAAAACGATACTTTCGATCGTTGATACCTATTGATCGCGGATGGCTTCCCAGGGCGCGTCCTCGGCGCCACATGGCGGGCGATGAGCGACTCCACGAAGGCCCCCGACACCCTGCCGAGCGCCGGCAAGCCCCGCAGCGCCCCGCCGCTGACGGCCTATGAGCGCCCCCGGCGCCCCCCGGCCTCCCCGGCGGTCGAGGAGGACGGCCCCAAGGGGCCGGAGCCCACGCGCTACAACGACTGGGAACGGAAGGGCCGCGTCAGCGATTTCTGAACGGGCGCCAGGCGAGGCGGGCCAGGTCGTCGGGCGCGACCCGATGACCGCGGGACGGCCATGCCCAGGCCCCGGTCACGGCCGAGCCGGACGCGGAACCGACCGGCCCGCACCGTCCCTCGCCCGGCGCCGAAACGGCAGCGGCCCCGGCGCGAGGCGCGCCGGGGCCGTCACGTTCACTCCCGGAACAGGGGCCGCTCAGCCCGCGCGGCAGTTCACCACCCGCACCGTCGGGCCACCGCCGCCGCCGGCGTCATAGGCCACGGCGACCGTCTGGTTCGTGATGTTGCCGTTGGTGCCGCGGCCGAAGCGCACCATGGCCACGGTCGCCCAGGGCTGCATCTGGATGTTCACCAGCGTCGGGCTGAACAGCTGCACGTCGCCCGGGAAGTTCTGGAGCTGCACATCCGCCGTCATCGGGCTGCCGGTGCCGTTGCGGATATGGAAGAAGTACTGGAACTCGTTCCCGCCCATCCCGTTCTGCAGGACGGCGTCGATGAACACGCGGCCCTGGCACTGGGTGCCCTGGGCGGCGGCCGGGGCGGCGCCGCCCGCGGTGGCGGCGGCGGCCAGCAGGGCGGCGGCGGCGATGCTGCGCTTGATGGACATGGTCGTCTTTCCTTCCGATCCGGTCGCCGGGGTGGCGGCCATGGAAGGAAGCGTGGCAGGCAAAGCGGCGGCGTGCCAATCGGCACGCCGCATCGGCGCGATAGGCGGAGCGGTCAGACGTTGAAGCGGAACAGCATCACGTCGCCGTCCTTCACGACGTAGGACTTGCCCTCGACGCGCATCTTGCCGGCTTCCTTGGCGCCCTGCTCGCCGTTCAGCGCCACATAGTCGTCATAGGCGATGGTCTCGGCGGCGATGAAGCCGCGCTCGAAATCGCCATGGATCACGCCCGCCGCCTGCGGCGCCGTCATGCCGCGCCGGATGGTCCAGGCCCGCGCCTCCTTCGGGCCGGCGGTGAAATAGGTGATGAGGCCGAGCAGGTCGTGCCCCGCGCGGATGATGCGGTCGAGGCCGCTATCCGCGAGGCCCAGGCCCTCCAGGAAGTCGCCGCGGTCGGCCGCGTCCATCTGCGCGATCTCCGCCTCGATCGCCGCGCTCACCACGACGCTCGGGCTGCCCTGGGCGGCGGCGAACGCCGCGACCTGCGCGGAGAAGCCGTTGCCCGTCGCGGCAGACGCCTCCTCGACGTTGCAGACATAGAGGACGGGCTTCGTCGTCATGAGGCCGAGGCGCCGCGCCGCCTCCTCCTCGCCGGCGGGGATGGCGGTGCGCGCCTTCTCGCCCCGCTGCAAGGCGGGGATGATCGCCTCGATCAGGGCGAGCTGCGCCGCGGCTTCCTTGTCGTTGCCGCGCGCCTTCTTCTGGAGCTGCGGCACGCGCTTCTCGAGGCTCTCGAGGTCGGCGAGCATCAGCTCCGTCTCGACGGTTTCGGCGTCGCGCACCGGGTCCACGCGGCCATCCACATGGGTGACGTCCGGATCCTCGAAGCAGCGCAGGACGTGCACGATGGCGTCCACCTCGCGGATGTTGGCGAGGAACTGGTTGCCGAGCCCCTCCCCCTTCGAGGCGCCGCGCACGAGGCCCGCGATGTCCACGAACTCCAGGCTCGTCGGCACGATCTTCTGGCTCTTCGCGATCTCCGCCAGGCGGTCGAGGCGCGGGTCGGGCACGGCGACGCGGCCGACATTGGGCTCGATCGTGCAGAAGGGGTAGTTCGCCGCCTGCGCCGCGACGGTCTGCGTCAGCGCGTTGAACAGCGTGGATTTGCCCACGTTCGGCAGGCCGACGATGCCGCAGTTGAAGCCCATGTCCCTCGTTCCCGGATGGCGCCGCGCGGCGCCGTGATGATGTCTCGGTCAGCGCGCGACGAGCGTCGCCAGCTCCTGCGCGCGGATGGTGGCGGCGATCCGCGCGCTCGCGTCGTCGGTCGGCAGCGCGAGCGCCGCAGCCCGCAGCGCCGGCACCAGCGTCGCGGCCGGCAGGCCGGCGCGCCTGGCGGA
>JAIEOO010000026.1 GCA_019750475.1 Acetobacteraceae bacterium
GGCGGGCGCCGGCCGGCGCGGCCCCGAGGCGCGCCGCCGCGCGGCTCGCGGCGCGCTTCTTGCTGGACCTGCCCCGGGGCGACGGGGAGCAGGGCATGCGCATCGGCGTGATCGGCACGGGGGTGGTGGGCTCCCTCTTCCTCGACCGGCTGCGGGGGGTGAAGGGGCTCGAACTCGCGGCCTTCGAGCGCGCGGCCGAAGGCGCGCGGGAGGAGGCGGGAACGGGCCTCAACATCTGCCCCAACGCGCTGAAGGCGCTGCGCCTGCATCACCCCGAGCGCCACGCGGCGCTGCGGGCGGCGTCGCTGCCGTGGGAACGGTGGTTCGTGGACCTCGCGGACGGCACCCGCCTGCTCGACCTCGACCTGCGCGACGTGGCGGAGGAGCCGGGCGCGCGGCTCCGCTGGTCGGAGCTGTACGGGCTGATGCGCGGGCCGGTCGCGGGCGTCACGGCCTATGGCCACGCGCTGGAGGCGCTGGAGGAGGATGCCGCCGGGCGGCTCGTGCCCGTGTTCCGCCGCGGCGATGGCGGCCTGGCACGGCGGGGCGGCTTCGACCTGCTGGTGGCGGGTGACGGGCGCTATTCCCGCCTGCGCGCGCTGGCGGCGGGCGCGCCCGTCGTCGAGCAGATCGGCATCTCGATGACGCGGCTGCTGGTGCCCGACGCGTCCGGTTGCCCCTTCGACGATTACGGCCAGTGGTTCAACGGCAACAACCGGCTGCTGGCCTACAGGCTGCCGGGCGGCGCGGCCTATATCGCCGGGGCCTTCCCGGTCGAGCCGGGGCGGGACGTGCCGCCCGAGCACCGGACGGCCGAGCACGCCCGGGCCATGTATCTGCCGGCGGGGAAGCAGCCTTGCCCGGCGGTGGCCTGGATGGTGGCGCAGACGGCGCGGCTCATCGGGCAGTTGCATTGGGCGCGGCTGCAGGTGACGCCGCTGCTGCGCGACGCGCTCGACCGCCGCGTGCTGTTCCTGGGCGATGCCGCGCACGCGATGGTGCCGACGCTCGGCCAAGGGGCGACCCAGGCGATCGAGGACGGGGTGCTGGCGGCGGCCGTCTTCGCCGCCGGTGGCGGCGTGCGGGAGGTGGCGGCGCTGCGCGACGCCAGGGTGCGCTTCATTCGCGAATTCTCGCTGGAGGCGACCGACACGATGATCCCCGGCAGCGACACGGCGGCGCTGACGCGCCGGAAGGGCGAGCCACCCTTCCTCGAGAAGCTGCGCCGCGCCTACACCGATGTGCCCGAGGTGGTGCGCCTGCCGCTGGCGGCCTGAGCGCGCCCAGCCCGCCAACGCCACCTCATCCGAAGCAAGTGCCCATTGGGCCCCCCGCGGAAACGCGCAGCGTTTTCGTGGGGAATGTCAAAGCGGCTCGCCGGCGCCCGTGCCTTCGATGGGGGTGGGGAAGGTCCATTCCTCGCCGCGCGGCGTCGTGACGTATTCCGGCCAGCGCAGGTCCACGGGCGGGACGATGTCCGCCGGCAGCAGCGGCCCGACCCAGCCCGGGCCGCCCACGCCGCCGCCCGTGCGCTCGCGGAACTCGGCCTGGGCGGCGGCGAGCGTCGCGGGATCGGCCGCGAGGTCGAGCAGGGTCAGCGCCATGGTCCTGGCCGCGACGAACATCCCGGGGTCCACCGCGGCGGGCAGGCCGCCGAGGGCGTTGAAGCACCAGGCCGGGTAGGAATAGCCCGGGCCCGGCGGGCGCATGCGCGGCCGGCCGCAGAGCAGCCGCACCGTCGGCGCGTGCCACGAGAACTCCACGTAATCGTCGGCGCTGAGGTGCTTCTGCCAGGGCGGCAGGCCGGCGCGCAGCTTCGCCTCGTTCTCCTCGGGCGGGGTGAGGCGCGAGACGCCGGGGATGAACGGGTCCTCCATCGGCTCGATGCCGAGATGCGTCTGGATCTCGCGGCCGAACCGCTTCGCCTCCTCGCCGAAGACGGGGGCGCCCACGGCCTGGAGGTTCTTCCAGGTGAGGTCGGTCAGCACGGAGTTGGGCACGCCGACGCGCGTCTTCGTCACCCAGCGCACGAAGGCGCGGCAGCCGGTCGCGCCCGCCGCGTGGCGGGCGTTGTTGGCCAGCACGCGCCAGATCTGCTCCTGGATGGCGAGGGAGGAGGAGCGCCAGGAATACTGGATCTGCGAGAAGCGCGGCGGCAGGTTGTCCGAGGTCGCGCCCGCATCGCCGAGGACGTGCTCGTTCAGCGTCCAGGACCCGGCATGGGGGAACATCGCCTCCTTGGTGTATTTCGTCGTCGTGTACATGAGGCACATGGCGTCGAGCGCGCCGGGGCAGCGCGCGATGGCGTGGGCGGCGTCGATCGGCATGAGCGACGGGTCCACCCAGCGCTCCGGCGCCTCGGCCTCGAAGGTGATGATGGCGCTCCAATAGGCGCCGAACTGCGTCTCGCCGGTGACGGTGTTGAGCGGCCAGGGGTGCCACACCACGGCGGCGTCGAGCCCGTCATAATAGCCCTTGGCGGCGTGGATGGGCTTCGAGCCGCAGACCTTCTCCGCCGGCTCGCCGAAGAGCTTGAGCGTGCCCTGGACGCCATGCGCCTTCATCGCCGCCTGCGCCGCCAGCATGGCGGCGAGCGACGCCGTGCCGAGCATGGAATGCGGGTCGGTATGCCCCGCGGCGTAGGGGTGCAGCCCGGCGCGCGGCGCGGGGTAGGGGACGACCTGCTGCGAGTTGCCCGGCACCGCGTCGTATTCCGAGAAGCCGGCGAGCACCGGCTGGCCCGCGCCCCAGCTCGCGACGAAGGCGGTCGGCATGCCGCCCGAGCCCTCCTCGACGCTCCAGCCCTCGGCGCGGAGGAGGTCCACGTAGTCGCGGGCCGATCTGTACTCGCGCCAGGCGGGCTCGGCGTGGCTCCAGATGCGGGCGTTGAAGGCGGACATGCGCGCCTCATTCGCGGCCATCCAGTCGAGCGCGGTGGCGCGCAGGGCGTCGTTGGTCACTCTTGCGTTTCCTCGTGTGGTGTCCGGTGCGTGGCCGTGGACCGTGCGGCCGCGCCCCTGCGCGGCGGCGGTTCCAGCCCGGCCGCGCTCATGCGCGGCGGACGTTCCAGAACGTGGCGAAGCCCGGCAGGATCCCGGTCAGGCTGGTGCGCCAGGCAGTGGGCTGGAGGTATTGGCCCAGCGGGTAGAAGGGCACCTCGCGCATGGCCTCCAGCTGCATCTCCCGCGCGATGGCCTGCTGCGCGGCGAGGTCGGGCGCCGTGAACCAGGAATCCCGCAGCGCCTCCATCCGCGGCATGGTGGGCCAGCCGGGCCAGCCTGCATCGCCATTGCCGCGCAGCGAGAAATGCCCGGCAGGGTTCAGCCAATCCATGCCGGCCCAGTTGGTGACGAAGCCGCTCCAACCGCCGGCGGCGACGGGATCGCGCCGGTTGCGGCGCTGGAGCATGGCGTTGAACTCGATGGAGAAGATCTCGATGTTCAGCCCCGCGCGGCGGAACTGGTCCACCACGACGGGACCGACGGCGAGGTTCGGCTGCGAGGTGGAGGGGACCATGACCACCACCGGCTCCCCGCGATAGCCGGCGGCCTGCAGCGCCTCCCGCACGCGGTCGTAGTGGCGCGGGCCGCGCAGCGGGTCGAGGCCGGCATCGGTGGCGAGCGGCGTGCCGGGCCCGAAGAAGCCCAGCGGCACCTGGAACAGCGACGTCTCGTTGGCGCCGACGAGCGCCTGCATGCAGGCGGTCTGGTCCACGGCACCCCACAGCGCGCGGCGGATCGCCGGATTGTCGAAGGGGGGCTGCGTGTGGTTGATCCGCAGCATCGAGACGAAGCCCGTGCGGTCCAGCACCTCGATGCGGATCTGGCGGTTGCGGCGCAGCAGCGGCAGCAGGTCGTGATAGGCGTATTCCTGCCAGTCGCGCTCGTTCGCGAGGAGCGCGTTGGTGGCCGTCGCCGGGTCCGGCATGACGCGCCATTCGATGCGGTCGAAATGCACGACCTTGGGGCCGGAGGTCCAGGTCGGCGTACCGGAGGCGCGCGGCACGTAGCGCTCGAACTTGCGGTAGGCGACATGGGCGCCGGGCACGCGCTCATCGGCCAGGAAGCGGAAGGGCCCGCTGCCGACGAATTCGGTGACCTGGCGGAACGGGTCAGTGTTGGCCAGCCGCTCCGGCATCATGGCGCAGACCGGCACCGAGGCCTTGCCGAGGGCGATGGGAAGCTGCGGGAAGGGGCGGTTCAGGCGGAAGCGGATGGTGCGGTCATCGGGGGCCGACAGCTCCGCCGTCGCGGCCATCAGCGTCTCGCCGAAGGGGTCGCGGCGGGCCCAGCGGCGGATGCTCGCGACGCAGTCCCGCGCCAGCACGCGCTCACCGTCGTGGAACAGCAGCCCGTCGCGAAGGCGCAATTCCCAGAGCAGCCCGTCCTGCTCGACGCGGTGGCCCTCGACCATCTGCGGCGTCGCCTGGAAATCGGCGTCCATGCCGTAGAGGGTGTCGTAAACCATGTAGCCATGGTTGCGGGTGACGTAGGCCGTGGTCGTCACCGGATCGAGGGTGATGAGATCCTGCTGCGGGGTGAAGCGCAGCGTGGTGGCGGTCTGGGCGCGGACGGAAGCGGGGGCGGCGATGGCCGCGGCGCCGAGCGCCCCCGCCTTGAGCAGGCTGCGTCGTTCCATGAGTTCTGCCTCCCGCGTGATGGGGAAAGTTTGTCCGGATGATTTTCGGGAAGCAAGGGCGAAGCGTGGCTTCCGGGGGACGAACGGCGCGTCCGCCCCCGGACGCGCGGTGCTGCGCCATGGCAGGGGCATCGCGTCAGGAGGCCAGGGCATGCTGCGGGTGATCGGCTCCCGGTCGGTTCGCGCCGGCGCGGTGTTCGCCCTGTCGCTGGCCGTCCTTCCGCGATGCGCTGCGGCCGCCGAGGCCCAGGCGAATGACGAGATCCGGCGGCGCACGACGGCCGTCGTGTTCGCGGCCGCCCGGCTGGTGCGCGAGGACGGCACGGTGGCGCGCCTGACGCAGCAGCGGGTGATCGAGGCCCTGATGGCCGAGGCGCCCGCGTTTCCCGATGCCGCGCCGCTGGTGGCCGTGGCGCCCGACGGCGCGCGGATCCTCGCGATTCCCTCCGGTTCCATCACCGTCCGGCCCGCATCGTCGGGCCGGGCCGTGAACCTGGTGGTCAGCGGCGCCGAGGCCGTGGTGGTTCCCTATTGCGAGGACAGCCTGCGGCGGCGGGGCTCCGTGCCCTCGCCGCCGGGCTTCACCCTCGGCGGCGTCGGCATCGGGCGCACGCTGGGGGCCGCCATCGCCAACACGATCCGCCACCGTCCCGATCCGCCGGGCCCCGACCCGATCCCGGCGCTGTGCCGCGGGGCCAGGCACCTGGCCTTCCACTGGCTGATGCTGGGCAGGAACTGAGCCCGCCGGCGCCGCCCGCCCTACAGCCGCACCCGCCCCCAGCCCGGATCCTCGACCGCGAGATGCGCGAGGCCGGAGGCGTGCAGCATCTCGGCGGCGCGCGCCTCGGCCTCGGCGACGATGCCGGCGGCGTCGAGATGGGGGATCGCGCGATCCCGCATCAGCACGTCGCCCTCCACCACCACGTCCCGCACATCCGCGCCCGAGGCGAAGCAGACCACGCGCCAGACCGGCATGTTGGCCGGCGCCATGTGCGGCGCCGTCATGTCCACGGTGATGAGGTCGGCGCGCTTGCCGACCTCCAGGCTGCCGATCTCGTCCTGAAGGCCGAGCGCCTCGGCGGCGTCCCGCGTCACCATTTCCAGCGCCTTGCCGGGCGGCAGCAGGCGCTCGTCGCGGGCGGCGCGCTGGGCGTAGCGCATGGCCTGCACCATGTGGCGGAACATGTCCGTGCTGCGGTCGGGCGCCGCGCCGTCGCTCGCGACGCAGACATTCACCCCGGCCTCCAGCAGCCGGATCACCGGGCAGAAGCCGCGCACCGCGGCGATGGCGGTGGGGTTGTGGACCACGCTCGCCCCCGTCCGGACGAGGGTCGCGATGTCCTCGTCCGTCAGCTCGGTGCAGTGGGAGAGGAAGGCGTCCGGGCCGAGCAGGCCGAACATGTCGTCGGCCATGGCGATGCTGCCGCTGCGGTGCCCGTCCTGGTGGAAGCGCGCCCCGAAGCGCGCGCCGAGGTCGCGCACGGCGCGGCCCTGCGCGCCGATCTCGGCGGCCTTCAGCGCGTCGTGCCGGCTCTCGCGATAGACCGGCATCAGGGTGCAGAGGAGCTGCCGCCCGCGCCCGTGCAGCCGCTCGAAGAGCAGGCCCATGGTCTCCAGCTGCCGCTCGAAGCTCACCTCGACCATCCCGCCGGCGGCGCCGCGATAGGGGCGGGGGAAGGGCGGGCGGGTCGGGCCCACCGCCATCATGTCGCGGATGCCGACCTCCGCCACGGCGCGCGCCCGGGCCTCGCCGAAGACGGGGTCGTCCACGCGATGGACGCTGTCGCCCCCGCCCAGCAGCGAGACGCCGGTGGTGACGCCGAACATCAGCCGCTCCAGCGCGGCGAGGCGGGCCTCGGCCGCCCAGAATTCCGGTGGGGACGCGGTCGTGTAGATGATTCGGCACGCCTCGGACCAGGCGGCGCTGTCGCCGCTGCCCATGGTCTTCACCAGCGCGTGGCCGGCATGGGCGTGGGCGTCGATCAGCCCCGGCAGCACCGCCTTGCCCCGCGCATCGAGGCGCTTCGCCGGGGCGGGGTGCGCGGCCTCGACCGCGGCGCGCGGCCCGACCGCCGCGATGCGCCCGCCCGTGATCGCCACGGCGCCGTCGGGGATGACGCGGCGCCCCTCGTCGAGGGTGATGACGACGCCGCCGCTGACGAGGAGGTCGGTCACGAGACGTCCATCTGCAGGCCCTCGCGCCGGATCACGCCGGCCCATTTCTCGATCTCGGCCTGGACGAAGCGGCCGAAATCCTCGGGGCTGCCGGGCATGGGCACGCCGCCCATCTGGGCGAAGCGGGCGCGCGTCTCCTCCGTGCTGAGCAGCGCGTTGATCTCGGCGTTGAGGAAGCGCAGCGCGCCCGCCGGGATGCCGGCGGCGGCGAACATGCCGAACCAGGTGTTGACCTCGTAGTTGGCGAGTTCGGGCATCGTCTCCCGCATGGGTGGCAGCTCGGCCATCTGGGCGTTGCGGTCGGCGCTGGTGACGGCCAGCGCCCGCACCTGGCCGGCGCGGATCTGCTGCACCGAGGTGGTGAGGTTGTCGAAGGAGAACTGGACGTTGCCCGCGATCAGGTCCTGCATCAGGGGGCCGGCGCCGCGATAGGGGATGTGCGTCGCCTCCGTGCCGGTGAGCTGCGTGAACCACACGCCCGACAGGTGCGGGGACTGCCCGACACCGGAGGAGCCGTAGGCGAGGCGCCCGGGGTTGCGCTTCAGATGGGCGACGAATTCGGGGACGGTCTGGGCCGGCACGCTCGGATGCAGCAGCAGCACGTTGGGGCCGCGGATCATGTTGCCCACGGGCTGCAAACTCTCCGCCCGGTAGGAGAGGTTGCGGAACAGGGAATAGGCGATGGCCTGCGGCCCGATATTGCCCGAGAGCAGGGTGTGCCCATCGGCGGGCGCGCGCAGCATCTCCACCGTGCCGATGGTGCCGCCGCCGCCCGAGCGGTTGTCCACGACGGCGTTGATGCCGTGCCGCGCCTGGAGCGAGGCCGCGAGGATGCGGCCCATGATGTCGGTGGTGCCGCCGGGCGCCGCGTTGACGATGATCCGCACGGGCTGGGTCGGCCGCCAGTCCTGCGCGAGGGCGGTGCGGGGCAGGGCCAGGCCCAGGGCGGGAAGCGCGAGCGCGGCCCGGCGGGAGACGGACATGGGGTTTCCTCCGGTCGTTCTTGTGGGAGGAAGCTTGCCTTGGCCGGTGCCGCGACGGAAGGCGGCAGCGTCTTTATGTTTGACGTAACGCGTACAATGAGAGTAGCCTGCGCAGGTGATCCGGAGCTTTCGGGACAAGCGCACGGCGGCGATCTGGGAAGGGCAGCGCGTGAAGGCGTTCGGTCCCGACTTGGCCGAGCAGGCGCGGCGCAAGCTGCGCTACCTCAATCGGGCATCCACGCTCGACGACCTTCGCGCACCGCCGGGCAATCGTCTGGAAGCGCTGAAGGGCGACCGGGCGGGGCAGCACTCCATCCGGATCAACGACCAACGGCGCATCTGCTTCGTGTGGCGGGATGGCGCCGAAGACGTTGAGATCGTGGATTATCACTGAAGGAAACGCGCGATGACGGGTAAGGACGATGTGATCACGATGGAGGACCTTCGCGCGGGACGGGTGGACCTGTCCGATGTGATTGACCCGACCGTGCCGCCGTTGCCGCCGTTGCCGCCGGTGACGCCGGGCGACATCCTGGGCGAGGAGTTCATGAAGCCACTCGGTCTCTCCGCCAACCGATTGGCGGCGGAGATGGGAGTGCCGGCCAACCGCATCACGGGCATCCTCAACGGCACGCGCCGGGTGACGGCGGAGACGGCGATTTTGCTCGGTCGGCGGTTCGGGACCTCGGCCGAGTTGTGGCTCGGGCTGCAAATGGATCACGACCTCGAAATGGCGCGCCGCGCCATGCGCGCTGCCTGAGGGCGTGCCTCACTCCCGCCAGCGGCGGTGCATCCAGAGCCATTGGCCGGGGTTCTCGCGCACCCAGCCCTCGATGATGCGGTTCAGCTCCGCCGTCGCGGCCTCGATCTCCACGCGGCCGGCGGCATCGCGGGGCAGGGCGATGGGCTCCGTCAGCTCCAGCCGGAAGCGGGCGCCCGCCAGCCGGACCGCGCGCAGACCGTACACCGGCACGTCGTAGCGGCGGGCGAGCCGCGCGAGGAAGGGATTGGCCGCGACCGGCCGGCCGAAGAAGGGCACCCGCGGGCCCCGGCCGAAGCGCTGGTCGATCAGCATCCCCACCGCGAGCCCTTCCTCCAGCGCCTCGGCGAGGCGGATGGGGGCGGCGATCCCGGCCGGAATCAGCCGGCCCATGATCGGCTCCCGCATGGCGATGATGTCGGCGGCGATGCGCCGGTTGTTCGGCGTCCGGTAGAGGATGGCGGCCGCCTGGCCCATGCGGTGCGCCGCGACGGCGGGCAGCTCCCAGTTCGCCAGGTGGGCGGCGAAGACGAGGATGGGCTTCCCGGCGGCGCGGATGGCGGCGAATCGCTCGAGCGTCTCGGGCGAGGCCTCGATGCGGTCGCCGGCCCCGCGCGCCGCGTCGAAATCGAACAGCGCGCCGAGATGGGGGTATTCGCAGGCGGTGCGGCCGAGATTGTCCCACGCGGCGCGCGCGATCGCCCGGTGCTCGGCCTCGGTCTTCCCGGGGAAGGCGAGGCGCAGGTTGTCCATGGCGTGGCGGTGGTTGCGCGTCAGCGGGCCGAGGCTCCGCGCGACGAAGCCGCCCAGCGCCGAGGCGGCGTCGGGCCCGAGCAGCCGCAGCGCGGCGAAGACCAGCCGGACCAGCCCGGCCAGCAGGCGGTCGAGCAGGTCGTTCAAAGCGTGACGACGATCTTGCCGAAGACGTTGCGCGATTCGAGGCGGTGCAGCCCCTCGCCGAACCGGTCGAGCGGCAGCACGGTGTCGAGGACGGGCCGGATCCCCGCCGCCATCTTGTCGAGCGACTGGGCGATGTTCTCGCGCCGCGCGCCGAAGGAGCCGATGAGGCGAAGCTGGCGCTGGAACAGCATCATCAGGTTGGTCTCGGCGGAGACGCCGGAGGTGCTGCCGCAGGTGACGAGCCGCCCGCCCATCCGGAGCGAGAGCAGCGAGGCCGCCCAGGTCGCCGCCCCGACATGCTCGAACACCACGTCCACGCCCCGCTTGCCGGTGACGCGGCGGCAGACGCTCTCGAACCGGTCCACGTTGTAGTTGACCACGTGGTCGCAGCCGAGTTCCCGCGCCTTGGTCGCCTTCCACTCGTCGCCCACCGTGCCGATGACGGTGCAGCCGATCGCCTTGGCCATGCGCACGGCCGCCGTGCCGATGCCCGAGCCGGCGGCGTGCACCAGCACGACCTCCCCCGCCTGGAGGCCGGCGTTGTCGAACAGCATGTGCTGCACGGTCGAGAAGGTGATGCCGGCGCAGGCCGCGTCCTCGGTGGCGACGCCGTCCGGCACCGGCACGAGCAGGCGGGCCGGGACGTTCACCAGCGCCTGCGCGAATCCATCGGCATGGAAGCCCCGCACGCCGGCGACGTTCTCGCAGAGATTGTCCCGCCCCTCGCGGCAGGCGCGGCAGGTGCCGCAGGTCATCCCGCCATAGGGCACGACGCGCTGGCCCGGGCGCAGCGCGGTGACGCCCGGCCCGGTCGCGGTCACTTCGCCCACGGCCTCGGCGCCCACGGTCAGCGGCAGGGTGCGCTTCGCGAAGGCCATGCCGCGCCAGCCCCAGACATCGATGTGGTTCAGCGCCACCGCGCGGATGGCGATCTGGGCCTCGCCTTCGCCCGGCGGGGGCGGGTCCGGGATGTCCACGAGGTGAAGCTCGCGGTCGGCGAGAAGCTGGAGGGCACGCATGATCCGGGGGCGTAGCAAGGGCGACGCCCCCGGTCCAACCACCACCCTCCGCCGATGCCGGCGCAGCGATGGCCGGGCTTGCCTTCCGGGCAGGGCGGCCCTAGGTCCGGCCGTCACGGGCCTGCCACGGGCAGCTAGGCCCGACCCCTATTCCGTGATAACCCGCCGCCGCCCGACGGGGGGTCAGGGCCCGGACGCCAGATCGGCGCCGCCAGCAGGAGAGATTTCGAGATGAGCGAGACCGCCGAGAAGGTGAAGAAGATCGTGGTGGAGCACCTGGGCGTCGAAGAGGCCAAGGTGACCCCCGAGGCTTCCTTCATCGACGATTTGGGCGCGGACAGCCTCGACACGGTCGAACTCGTCATGGCCTTCGAGGAGGCCTTCGGCGTGGAGATCCCGGACGACGCCGCCGAGAAGATCACCACCGTCAAGGACGCGATCGAGTTCATCGAGAAGCAGCAGGCCTCGGCCTGATCTGACGGGCAACGGGGAAGGGTTCGGCTGAGGTGTTCGCTCAGGGTTTCGCGCCGCGGCGCGTCGTCGTCACCGGCATGGGGATCGTCTCCCCGCTCGGCCTCGGGGTCGAGCATGTGTGGCGGCGGTTGGTGAATGGCGAGAGCGGCATCTCGGCGATCCAGTCCTTCGACGTGAAGGACCTGCCCGCCAAGATCGCCGGCCACGTGCCGCACGGCACGAAGGCCGATGGCGGGCTCGACCTGAACGAGTGGATCCCGGTCAAGGACCAGAAGAAGATGGCCCGCTTCATCCAGCTCGCCTGGGTGGCGGCGGATGAGGCGATCGCCGATTCGGGCTGGGTGCCGGCCGACGAGGAGGATCGCTGCGCCACGGGCGTGATGATCGGCTCCGGCATCGGCGGGCTGGAGGTGATCCAGGAAGCGGGCACCCTGGTCGCCGCCGGCCGCACCCGCCGGCTCTCGCCCTTCTTCATCCCCTCGGCGCTGGTGAACCTCGCCTCGGGCCAGGTTTCGATCAAGTACGGCTTCAAGGGGCCGAACCACTCGGCCGTCACCGCCTGCGCCACGGGCGTGCACGCCATCGGCGACGCCGCCCGCCTGATCGCGCTCGGCGACGCCGAGGTGATGGTCGCCGGCGGCGCCGAGGCCGCGATCTGCGAGCTCGGCATCGGCGGCTTCTGCGCCGCGCGCGCCCTCTCGACCGGCTTCAACGACACGCCCGCCCAGGCCTCCCGTCCCTGGGACAAGGGGCGCGACGGCTTCGTCATGGGCGAGGGCGCGGGCGTGCTGGTGCTCGAGGAGTACGAGCACGCGAAGCAGCGCGGCGCGAAGATCTACGCCGAGGTCATCGGCTACGGCATGTCGGGCGACGCCTACCACATCACCTCGCCGACCGAGGACGGCGACGGCGGCTTCCGCGCCATGCGGGCGGCGCTGAAATCTGCCGGCGTCACTCCGGCCGAGGTCCAGTACGTGAACGCCCACGGCACCTCGACGCCCATGGGCGACGACATCGAGCTCTCCGCGGTCGAGCGGCTCTGGGGCGAGGACGCCAAGGGCCTCGCCATGTCCTCGACCAAGTCGGCCGTGGGTCACCTGCTCGGCGCGGCGGGCGCGGTGGAGGCGATCTTCTCCATCCTCGCGATTCGCGACGACGTCGCGCCGCCGACCCTCAACCTCGACGAGCCCTCGCGCGAGAGCCCGATCGACCGCGTCGCCAAGGTCGCGCAGGACCGCAAGATCGAGGTCGCGCTGTCGAACAGCTTCGGCTTCGGCGGCACCAACGCCTCCGTCGTGTTCCGGGCGGCGCCCTGACATGCTCCGCCCGGGGGCATCCCCCGGGCCGCCTTGGGCGTTGCGGGCCAGTCCCTTCCCAACCTGAGGCTTCGCGCCGATGCGGCGTCTGCTGAAAATCCTCGGCTTGCTGCTGATGGCCGGGCTCGTGCTCGCGGGGGGCGCCGCCGTCCTCGCCTGGCGCCAGCTCGACGCGCCCGGTCCGCTCGCGGCGGCGAAGCCCGTCGTCGTGCCGCGCGGCGGCGTGGACGACATCGCCGGCGCGCTGCTCGCCCAGGGGGTCATCTCCCAACCGCGCCTGTTCTCGGCCGCCGCCTTGCTGACGCGCTCGGCCGGGCCGCTCCGCGCCGCGGAGTTCGAGTTCCCGGCCCAGGCCTCGATCCGCCAGGTGCTCGCCGTGCTGCGCGAGGCGCGGCCGGTCCAGCGGCGCCTGACCATCCCCGAAGGGTTCCTCTCGGGCCAGATCGCCGCCCTGCTGCAACGGACCGAGGGGCTGATCGGCGAGCTGCCGGCGATCCCCGAAGGCTCCGTTCTGCCCGAGACCTACAGCTTCCAGTGGGGCGACACCCGCGCCGCCGTGGTCCGCCGCGCGCAGGAGGCGATGGACCGCGCGCTGGCCGAGGCCTGGGCCAGCCGCGCGCCCAACCTGCCGCTCGCCTCGCCGCGCGAGGCCCTGGTGCTGGCCTCGATCATCGAGCGCGAGACGGGCGTGGCCAGCGAGCGCGCGCGGGTCGGCGGCGTCTTCGTCAACCGGCTGCGGCGCGGGATGATGCTGCAATCCGACCCGACGACGGCCTACGCCGTCAGCCCCGGGATGCCGCTCGACCGGCCGCTGACGCGGGCCGATCTCGACCGCGACCACCCCTTCAACACCTATCGCGTCCGCGGCCTGCCGCCCGGCCCCATCGCCTCGCCGGGCCGCGAATCGCTGCGCGCGGCCACGCAGCCCGAGGCGACGGAGTTCCTGTTCTTCGTGGCGGACGGGACCGGCGGTCACGCCTTCGCCCGCACCCTCGAGGAGCACAACCGCAACGTCGCGCGGTGGCGGGCGCGGTAATCCCCGCCGCGGTTGTCCGCGCCGCTCCGCCGCGCTGCGTTCTGCGGACGAATGCGGCGGGCGCCCCTGACCGCACGGGCGGCCGGCGGGACGGTCGGTCCCGGCCTTGCGCTGTCGCCGGGCTGATCGGTTGAGCGTGCGCCGCCCCCGCGGCGGAGCCGCTTACAGGCATCGCGGCGGAGCCGCTTCGGGACATCGCGGCGGAGCCGCTTCGGGGCATCGCGGCGGAGCCGCTTCGGGGCATCGCGGCGGGCGCTGGATGCAGGGCGCTTGGGGTGCGGGCGCGACCGAATGCGGGAGAGCGCCTGATCCGGCGCGGGGGTGCTGCCCTCGGCCAAAGTTTCGTTGGAGCGGCCGCGCTCCGTCGCCTAGGCTGCGCGCCGGCGCCCCGGACCGGGCGCGGCGGCGGAGACATCCGCGCCTGTTCGGCGAGGGAGGAACCAGCATGACGGCCTTCAACACCGTGCGTTTCCGCGTCAAGCCCGGCCGCGACCGGGATTTCCTCGAGGCGCACCGCACCGTCGGCCAGGACTGGCCAGGCCTGGTCCACGCCAACATCATCAGGACGGCGGAGCACAGCTACTGCATCATCGCCGAATGGACCGACACCGACGCGCTCGTGTCGGCGCGGCCGAACATGATCGCGACGCTGAACGGCTTCCGCGACACGCTCGAGGAGCTCGGGCCCGGTCTCGGCGTGACCGACGCCGTATCGGGCGCGGTCGTGATGGCGCTGAAGTAGCGGGGGCGCCCGCTACGGGACGAACATGGCGAGCACGGCGCCGGCGGCGACGAGTTGCAGGATGTTGGCGAGGACCGAGAGGCGGTGCAGCCGGTCGAACAGGCGCTTCGCCGCCGCGTCGCCCGCCTGGGCGCGGTCCGAGGCGGCGTTGATCTGCGGCATCAGTCCCTGGCGCAGCCACACCGTCATGCCGGCGACGACGGCGAGGATGCCGGAGCCCGGCTTGCTGAGGGGGAACATGGCGACGGCGCCGGCCGCCGCCGTGCCGATCAGGAAGGCGTAGTAGAGCGGGAAGATCCCCCGCACGAAGCGCCCGGCCCACTCCGCCGGCAGCAGGCGGAACACGGTCGGTGCCACGACGGTGGCGAAGAACACCATGCCGCCGAACAGCAGGGCGGCGGAGAACAGGGCCAGGAAGGCGAGCGCGTGATCCATGCGCGCCACTTGGCCCGATCGGGCCCGGGCGCAAGCCGCCCGCGCCCGCCGGTTCCGCTCAGCGCGTCGGGAAGGGCACCTGGAGGCCGCCGCGGGTGAAGAGGTCGTTCAGGCCGCGGTCCATCCGGAACACGGACCGGGCCCCGAGGTTCCGCTCGAACATCTCGCCGTAGTCGCCGACGGCGAGGATGGCGCGCAGCGCCCACTCGTCGGGCAGGCCCATCGGTCCGCCGATGCCGGGTTGCGCGCCGAGCAGCCGCCGCACGCGCCAGTCCTCGTGCCCGAGGCTCTGCAGCGCGTTCGCCGAGGTCACGCCGAAATACTCGGCTTCCAGCAGGGCGTGATGCACCCACGCCACCAGCGCCCGCCAGCCGTCGTCGCCGGAGCGGACATAGGGCGCGAGCGGCTCGCGCGAGACGATCTCGGGCAGCACGACCCACTCCTCCGGCACCGGCAGGTCGAGGATGCGCCGGACGTTGAGGGCCGAGCTGTCGGCGGCGAGGGCGTCGCACCGGCCCTCCCTCAGCGCCGCGACGGCGAGCGGCTGGGTCTCGTGGCGGAGCGTCCAGCCGAGCTGGAACCGGGCGCTGAAGCCCGCGAGGTTCTCGCCCGCCGTCCCCGCGCCCTCGGCGCCGGCCCAGCAGACCGTGCCGCCCTGCATCGCCCGCGGGCTCGCCACGCCGAGGCGCTGCGGCACGAGGAAGCCCATGCCGTCGAAGAAGGTCACCGCCGCGGGCGAGACCGTCCGGCCGGCGTCGCGCGACAGGGTGATGGTGGCGTTGCGGGCCAGCACCTCGATCTCGCGGCGGGCAAGCGCGTCGAGCCCGGCCTCGACGGCCGGCTGCGGCACGAAGCGCACCCGGCTCACGTCGTCCAGCACCGCCGCCGCCACGGCGGTGCAGGTATTGGCGTCGAGGCCGCGCATGACGCCCTGCGGGTCGGGGGCGGAGAAGCCTGGCAGCTCCCCGTCGACGCCGCAGCGGAGTTCGCCGCGCTGGCGGACATCGGCGAGGGTGGGCGACTGAGCGGCGGTGGCCGCGGGCTGCGCGGCGGCGAGGCCGGGCAGCGCCAGGGTGAGGGCCGCGGCGCGGAGGAAGGGCCGGATCATGCTTGGTTCTCTCCCGTGTCTCGTGGGTTAGCAGCCCGGGGCGACGATGCGGCAGGCGGAGCCGGGACCCTCGGCGCGGCGGCAGGCGCGCAGCGCCTCCTGTTCGGCGGCCCGCTGCGTCTCGCCGCGGCCCGTCGTCCCGAGGTTCAGCACCTGGGTCGAAGGGCCGGCGGTCAGGGCGATGGCCTGCGGGTGGCGGCTGATCGCGAAGGCGACGGCGCCGCACTGGTTCACCAACTCGCCCTGGAACTTGCAGGGGATGCGCCCGGCGGCGGCCTGGCAGGCGCGGACGGCGCGCGTGTTGACCTCAAGCCGGTCGGCCGAGCCGTTGCCGAAGCCGAAGAAGGGGTAGGGATTGTCGGTGAAGTAGAAGACGCCGAACCGCGTCCCCGCCGGCAGGGTGTCGGCCACCTGCTGCCCGACCTGCAGCCCCTGGCCGGTGACGCAGCGCTGCACGCATTGTCCCTGGGCGGCGGCCGGCTGGTTCTGGCAGGCGGCGGTGCAGCGCGCCTCGTCGCCGCGCAGGACGGCGGTGGTGGCGGCCATGGCCGCCACGGGCTGGAAGCAGGGCCCGCCATGCGGGCCGTCGGCGGCCGCGCCGCAGCGGAGGAAGGTCGCGGGGGCGAAGCGGTCGGCGGCGATCCGCGCGCGGTAGGCTGGCCCGTCGGAGCAGCGCACATCCCAGTAGCTGTCGCGGTCGGCGCCGAAGCCCGCATGGCAGGTGGCGACGATCGCCGAGCAGGCATTGCCCCCCGCGCGGACAGCCTGGTGGAACAAGCTGCGGCGCTCGGGCTCGGACAGGGTCGCGACCGCGTCATGGGGCGGATTGCCGGTCTGGGCGGCGCTCTCCGCGGACAGAAAGAGGGCGAGGCACACGCCCAAGGCGATGCCGGCCATCGGACTTCGTTGCATGATTGCTGCTGCCGGACGAATGCAACCGCGAGCTCAACGGCGGGACAGACCCATGGTTGCGTCCAAGCTCGAATGTTTTTCATTCCGGGGATGTGCAGCTTGCGGTCGGCGCCGGGTGCGGCGCGCCCGCCTTCCCCGCCGCCGCGGAGTGAGTTAAGGGCCATCCATCTTGTCCGTGACGTTTGGAGGAAACACCATGGATCGCCGCTTCCTGCTCGGCGCCGCGGCCGTCTCGCCGGTCGCCCTCGCCGCTCCGGCCATCGCCCAGACCCACCCGGAGGTGCGCTGGCGCTTCCAGTCGAGCTTCCCGCGCAATCTCGACGTGCTCTATGGCACGGCCGAGCGCGTCGCGAACCGCGTGGCGGCGCTGACGGAGAACCGCTTCCGCATCCAGACCTTCCCGGCGGGCGAGATCGTCCCCGGCCTCCAGGTCCTCGACGCCGTCCAGGCCGGCACGATCGAGGCCGGGCACACGGCCGCCTACTGGTACATCGGCAAGGAGCCGGGCTTCGCCTTCTTCACGGCGATCCCCTTCGGCCTCAACACCCGCCAGATGACGGCCTGGCTGCGCCACGGCGGCGGCAACCAGATGGCGGCGGAGCTCTTCGCCGACTACAACATCGTGGGCTTCCCGGCCGGCGACACCGGCGCCCAGATGGGCGGATGGTTCCGCCAGGAGATCCGCACGCCGCAGGACGTGCAGGGCCTGAAGATCCGCATCTCCGGCTATGCCGGGCGGGTGTTCCAGGCGATGGGCGCCGCGCCGCAGCTCACGGCGCCGGCCGACATCTATCCCTCGCTCGAGCGCGGCGTGATCGACGCGACCGAGTTCGTCGGCCCGCATGACGACGAGCGCCTGGGCTTCTTCCGCGTGGCGCGGTTCTACTACGCGCCGGGCTGGTTCGAGCCCGCGGCGCGGCTGCACATGATGGCGAACCGCCGCGCCTTCGACGCGCTGCCGCAGCAGTACAAGGACGCGCTCGCCATCGCCTGCGCCGAGGCCGACAGCGAGATGGTCTCACGCTACGACCACCTGAACCCGATCGCGCTGCGGCGCCTCGTCGCGGGTGGCGCGCAGCTGCGCTTCTACTCGCGCGAGATCCTGCAGACCGCCTGGCGCGCCAACGAGGCGCTGATGGCGGAGCTGGCCGGCCAGAACCCGCGCTTCCGCCGCATCTGGGAGAGCTACAACCCCTATCGGCGCGAGCTGTTCCAGTGGTTCCGGGTCGCCGAGAACTCCTTCGACAACTTCGCCTTCAGCGCCGCCCAGGCGGGCTGACATTCGGGCTGACATTCGGGCTGATCGCCGCGCTGCGTCGCAGCAACACTGCGACAAGTCGGCAACAGGGCCGTCCCGGCATGCCGGGACGGCCCTTTTCGCGTCAGGTTGCGCTTGCTGGGGGCAGGCCGGGGCATCACGTTAAGGGCATGTCGGCCACCCGCTTCTCTCGGCAGGTCCCGGAGGGAGAGGACCGTGAGCGCCTCGTCTGCGGCGATTGCGGCTTTGTCGCCTACGAGAATCCGAAGATCGTGGTCGGCAGCGTCGTCGCCGAGGACGGGCGCGTGCTGCTCTGCCGCCGCGCGATCGAGCCGCGCCGCGGCTTCTGGACGCTCCCCGCCGGCTACATGGAGAACGGCGAGAGCCTCGAGGAAGGCGCCGCGCGCGAGGCCTGGGAAGAGGCGCGGGCGCGCATCGAGGTCGAGGGCGTCCTCGGCCTCTATTCCATCCGCCGGATCAGCCAGGTTCAGGTCATCTTCCGCGCGCGCCTCGCCGAGCCCGGCTTCTCCGCCGGGCCCGAGAGCGAGGCCGTCGCCCTGTTCAATTGGGAGGAGATCCCATGGGACGACATCGCCTTCCCCTCGGTGCGCTGGGCGCTCGACGCCTGGCGGGCGGCGCCCGCGGGGCCGCTCCTGCCCAGCCTGCGGGCGGCGGCGTGATGCGCGCCCTGCTGCTCGCGGTGCCGCTGGCGCTCGGGCTGGGAGCGCCGGCCGGCGCCCAGACGGCGGGCGCCGTCCCCCCGGGGGGGATGGCGGTCTCGCCGGTCGTGCCCAATCTGCAGCCGGAGCGGCCGCGGCCGGCGCCTCGACCCCGCCCGCGGCCGCGGACGGACCCGGCCGATCAGGCCTTCATGGGCGGCGGCATGGTGCTGGAGGCACCCTTCGCCCGGCAGGCGGCGCGCCCCGAGCCGCGCGGCGACCGCGCGCCGATGCCCAACCTCAACATCGAGGCGCCGCCGGGCCTCACCTCGTCGCTCGACGACCCGAACCAGGTGCGCGTGACGCCGAGCTTCATTTCGCCCCGCATTCCGGGCCGGGGCGCCACGGCGCAGGACAATACGATGGGCAACCGGCTGGAGGAGCGGCTGTTCAAGCCGGCGCCCGGCGCGCATCTGCGCATGCCGATGACGTGGTGAGGCGCCGCGCGCACCTCCCGCCGACCGGGGGGGCGTGGTAGGCGCGGCGCCATGCCGCCCGCCTCGCCCCGCCATAGCTGGATCACCCGCGCGAGGCTGTGGTTGCGTGGCCGTCCGGCCCTGCATGGTCGCCTCCGTCGCCTCGCCGGGCCTGCCCTCCGCGCCCTGGCGCGGCGTGGGGTCCGGCTCTGGGGGACGAGTTCCTACGCGAGCTGGGTCCGCGCCCACGGTACGCTGAGCGCCGCCGATCGTGACGCCATCGCGCGGCTGGTCGCCGCCTGGCCGGACCCACCCGTCTTCGGCCTCGTCCTCGCGGAGGAGGGCGCGCTCCAGCAGCTCATCGCGCAGCCCTATCCCCGCTGGGAGGCGGCGCTCGCGGCCGGCCGGGCCGCGTCGGACGAGCCGCGGCTGCGGCCCTTGCCGGAGCTGGGCGGGGGGTGGGTCCTGTTCCTCGGCCCCGGCGACCGGCTGGCCGAGGGCGCGCTGGCGGAACTCGCCGTCGCGGCCCGCGCCCATCCCGACGCCGCGATCCTGTACGGCGACGAGGACCGGCTGGACCAGGCGGGCCACCGGACCGCGCCGTGCTTCAAGCCGCGCTTCGATCCGGAGCTGCTGCGCGCCGGGCTGCTGCCGGGCCGCGCCTTCGCGATCCGGCGGGACCTGCTGCCGGCGCGCCTCGAGGCCGCGCCGGACGTGGGCTGGCTGCTCGACCTGCATGACCGGCTGGGCGGCGCCGCGTTCCGGCACGTCCCCGCCACGCTGCTGCACCGGGCCTCGCCCGACGCCGAGGCCGGAACCGTGCTCGCCGCGCTGAAGGCGCGCGGGCTGCCGGCCGAGGCGCGCGGGGAGGGGCCGCCCCGTCTGCGCTGGCCCTTGCCGGACCCGGCGCCCCTCGTCTCCGTCATCATCCCGACGCGCGACCGGGGGGAGTTGCTCGGCCCCTGCCTCGAAGGGCTGCTGCGCCGGACGGACCACCCGGCGCTGGAGATCCTGGTGGCCGACAACGGCACGGAGCAGCCGCTCGCCCTCGCCGTGCTGCACCGCGCCGCGCAGGACCCGCGCGTGCGGGTGCTGCGGATGGACGGGCCCTTCAACTTCTCGCGGCTGAACAACCATGCGGCGGCGGCGGCGCGGGGCGACATCCTGCTGCTGCTCAACAACGACACCGAGGTCCTGCACCCCGACTGGCTGACCGAAATGGCGGCGCAGGCGAGCCGCCCCGGCATCGGCGCCGTGGGGGCGAAGCTGCTCTACCCGGACGGGACGGTGCAGCATGCGGGCGTGCTGCTCGGCACGGGCTGGCCCGGCGGCGTGGCCGGGCATCTCTATCCCGGGGCCGGGCAGGACGATCCGGGGCCCTGGGACCAGCTGCGGGTGGTGCGCTCGGTCTCGGCCGTGACGGCGGCCTGCCTCGCGGTCCGGCGGGAGCTGTTCCTGGGCGTGGGCGGATTCGACGAAGAAGCTCTGGCCGTCGCCTTCAACGACGTGGACCTCTGCCTGAAGCTTCAGGCGCGTGGGCTGCGCAACCTGTGGACGCCGCACGCCGTGCTGCTCCACAAGGAATCCGCCTCGCGCGGGGATGACATGACCGGCGAGCGGCGGGATCGCTTCTGGCGGGAGGTCGCCGTCATGCGCGAGCGCTGGGGCGACGTGCTGGACGACGACCCCTATTGGAATCCGAACCTGTCGCTGGCCACCGGCGCGCGGGAGGTGGCGGACGCGCCGCGACGGCGGCCGCCCTGGCGGTGAGCCGCCGGCCCGGGGCCGGAGGGCCTTCGCGCGCCACGGCCTGAAGCGGTCGGCCGGGGTCGCAGGGCGGCGTGCTTGACCGCGCGCCCCCGTCTGCTAGGCCCCCCGCCTGATCAAAGCAGGGGCGCATCCTTGTCTGTCGTACTCATCACCGGCGGCTGCGGCTTCATCGGGTCGGCCGTGCTGCGTCACCTTCTCGCGACCACCGACCACAGCGTCGTCAACATCGACAAGCTGACCTACGCCGCGAGCCCCGAGGCGCTGGAGGGCTGGCGCGACCATCCGCGCCACGTGCTCGTCCAGGCCGACATCTGCGACCTCGAGGCCGTGCGCGCCGCCTTCCGCACGCACCGGCCCGTCGCGGTGATGCACCTCGCGGCGGAGAGCCACGTGGATCGGTCCATCGATGGCCCGGCCGAGTTCATCCGCACCAACGTCGTCGGCACGCAGGTGATGCTGGAGGCGGCGCGGGAATACTGGGCGTCCCTCGAGGGCGACGCGAAGGCCGGTTTCCGCTTCCACCACGTCTCGACCGACGAGGTGTTCGGCAGCCTCTACCCCGGCGATCCGCCCTTCACGCCCGAGACGCCCTATGACCCGCGCTCGCCCTACAGCGCGTCCAAGGCGGCGTCCGATCATCTCGTGCGGGCCTGGAACCACACCTATGGCTTCCCGTCCTTCGTCTCGAACACGACGAACAACTATGGCCCCTGGCAGTTCCCCGAGAAGCTGATCCCGCTCGTCACGCTGAACGCGCTCGAGGGGAAGCCCCTCCCGGTCTACGGCAAGGGCGAGAACATCCGCGACTGGCTGCATGTCGAGGACCATGCCGAGGCGCTGGTGCTCGCGCTGTTCCGCGGCCAGCCCGGTGCCACCTACTGCATCGGCCCGCGGCAGGAGCGCACCAACCTCGAGGTGGTGAAGGCCATCTGCGCGACACTCGACCGGCTGCGGCCCGACGCCGCCGGCCCGCGCGAGCGGCGGATCACCTTCGTGACCGACCGGCCGGGCCATGATTTCCGCTACGCCATGGACCCCTCGGGCGCCGAGGCCGCGCTCGGCTGGAAGGCGCGGCACGATTTCGAGAGCGGCCTCGAACACACGATCCGCTGGTACCTGGCGAACGAGGCCTGGTGGCGGCCGATCCGCGAGAAGGCCTATGCGGGACAGAGGTTGGGAGGCGTGAAGTCGTGAAGGGGATCATCCTGGCCGGGGGCAGCGGCACGCGCCTCCATCCCATGACGCTCGCGGCCTCGAAGCAGCTGCTGCCGGTCTATGACAAGCCGATGGTGTACTACCCGCTCGGCACGCTGATGCTGGCCGGCATCCAGGACATCCTGCTGATCTCGACGCCCGCCGACCTGCCGGCCTTCAAGCGGCTGCTGGGCGACGGCAGCCAGTTCGGCATCCGCCTGACCTATGCCGAGCAACCCTCGCCCGACGGCCTCGCGCAGGCCTTCCACATCGGCGCCGACTTCGTGGCGGGCGGGCCGGCGGCGCTCGCGCTGGGCGACAACATCATCTATGGCGGCGGCCTCTCCGAGAAGCTGCTCGCCGCGCGCCAGCACGCCGAGGCCGGAGAGGCGACCGTGTTCGGCTATCGCGTCGCCGACCCGGAGCGCTACGGCGTGGCGGAGTTCGACGCGACGGGCCGCGTGATCTCGCTCGAGGAGAAACCCAAGCAGCCCAAATCCGACTGGGCGGTGATCGGCCTCTATTTCTACGACGCCCGCGTCACCGATCTCTCGCGGCAGATCGTGCCCTCGGCGCGCGGCGAACTCGAGATCACCGACCTCAACATCCTCTACATGAAGGATGGCACGCTGCGGGCGGAGCAGCTCGGGCGCGGCTGCGCCTGGCTCGACGCCGGCACGCCGGGGAGCCTGCTGCAGGCGGCGAACTTCGTGCAGACCGTGCAGGAGCGCCAGGGCCTCCAGGTTTCCTGCCCGGAGGAGATCGCGTACCGCCGCGGCTTCCTGACGGCCGCGCAGCTCCGCGCCAGCGGCGAGGCGCTCGGCAAGACGGCCTATGGCCGCTACCTGATCGAGGTGGCCGAGGGGAAGCACGGATGAAGGTCACGCCCCAGGCCATTCCCGACGTCCTGCTGGTCGAGCCGAAGCGGCACGGCGACGCGCGCGGCTTCTTCTCCGAGGTCTGGAAGCGCTCGGCGCTGCAGGCGCAGGGCTTCGACGTCGCCTTCGTGCAGGACAACCACTCCTTCTCGGCGGAGGTGGGCGTGCTGCGCGGTCTGCATTTCCAGCGCCCGCCGACGGCCCAGGGCAAGCTGGTGCGCTGCATCCGCGGCCGCATCCTCGACATCGCGGTGGACATCCGGCAGGGCAGCCCGACCTACGGCCAGCACGTGGCGATGGAGCTCTCGGCCGAGAACTGGTGCCAGCTCTGGGTGCCGCGCGGCTTCGCCCATGGTTTCGTGACGCTGACGCCCGATTGCGAGGTCCTCTACAAGGTGGACGCCGAGTACGACCCGGCGACCGATGCCGGCATCGCCTGGGACGACCCCGACCTCGGGATCGCCTGGCCGGTGCCGCCGGGCGGGCCCGTGCTGTCCGCCAAGGACCAGAAGGCGCCGCGGCTGCGCGACATCCCGCCGCCCTTTCCGCCCGGATCTTGGTAAGCCTTACCGACCTGCCCGAAGGGCGTGAGGAGCTCTCCCGTGTCCTGCACGGCCTGGCGGCGCGTTCGCCCACGCGCTTCCTCCGCCGTGCGGCGGAGGTGGGGTGGGAGGTGGCCTGGACCGGCCTGCTCGACCGCCTCGCGCCCCTGAAGGGCGACATCCTGCGGGAGGAGGCCGGGCGGGCCGTCCCGCGCGGCGGGGCGCTCGGCCTCTATCTGCACTGGTCGCCCGACGGGCGCGTCTCGGAGATGGTGCGCGGGCAGGTCGCGGGCTGGCGCGGGGCCGGCTTCGACATGGTCTTCGTCTCCAACGCCGCCGTGCCGGACCGCGACTGGGACGCGGTGGGCAAGGACACGGTGCTGCGCCTCGCGCGCCGGAACGTGGGACGCGACTTCGGCGCCTGGCGCGACGCGGCGGCGCGCGTCCTGCCGCGCCTCGGGCGGCCGGCGGAACTCCTCCTCGCGAATGACAGCGTGCTCGGCCCGATCCGCCCGATGGACCCGCTGCTCGCCGCCTGGCGCGCGGGCGGGGAGGGGCTGTTCGGCATGACGGAGAGCCGGGGCGGGGGCGCGCATCTGCAATCCTACGCGCTGCTCGCGCGCGGGGCGGGGGTTGGCGTGCTGCTCGATCACCTGGCCGCGGTGCGCGACTTCCGCTCCAAGTGGCGGACGGTGCAGCAGGGCGAGATCGGACTGTCGGAGCGCTTCCGCGCGGCCGGGCTGCGCCGCGCCGCGCTGTTCGGCTACGCCGCCGCCTGCGCCGCGACCGATACGGCGACGCGCGCCGCGCTCGGGCCGCGCTTTGCCGCGGCCGACGCCATGCTGCGCTACCCGCTCAACCCGACGCACCACCTCTGGCGGGTCCTCGTGGAGCGGATGGGCTTCCCCTACCTCAAGACGGAGCTGGTGCTGCGCAACCCGGGCCGGCTGCCAGGCGTCGCAGACTGGCGCGACGTCGTCCCGCCCGCCGCGCTGCCGATGATCGAGGCGCACCTGGCGCTGATGGCCAGGCGCTGATCAACCCGTCAGCGCGCGGTCGGGCGCGGTGACGCAGTAGCGGCCGGGCCGACCTTCCTCCATCACGGCCTGCAACCCGATATCGGCGTAGACCCGCAGATAGGCCTCGCCCACGTCGTGGAAGGCGGGACGGACGCCGTTGCGCTCGCAGAGGTCGCGGAAGCGCCAGATGGCGGAGACGGCGTCGCGCGGGTCGCCGGCGGGGTCGCCCTCGGCCACCCAGCATTCCTCGCCCTGGCGGAACACGAGGCCCGCCTCCTCCCGCTCGCCGAGGAGGACGCCGTCCGCGGCCTCGGGGAGCGCGGCGCCCCAGGCGGCCAGGCGGGCGCGGGAGGCGTCGTCATAGGGCAGGGGGCGGATCTTCACCGGCCGGAGCAGCCGCGCCGTGCCGATGAGCAGCAGCACCGCCGTCAGCCCGACGGTGAAGCGCAGCTGGTTCGGGGCGGCCTCGCTCAGCACCACTTCCCACCAGGCGGCGTCCTGCACGCGGGTGTTGTAGGCGACGAGGGCGAGCGTCAGGCCGCAGAGCGTCACGGCGACGAGCGGCACCAGCATCTGCGAGGAGAGCGGCTGCGCGACGAGCCGGCTGTTGCGGTAGAAGGCGCCGCGCATGGTGGCGAGGATGCCGGCCACCAGCAGGAAGGCGCCCCAGGTCCACCAGGCCTCCTCGCGCAGGGCGGCGATCAGCGCGCCGTTCACCAGGAGGAAGAGCCCCATGCCCCAGGCGATGGTCAGGCGCCGCGCCAGTCCCCAGGACATCACGAGCAGGAGCGAGCCGACGACGGAGGCCGCGAACTGGCTCGCCAACGCCGCCTCGGTCCCGGCCCAGTCGGCCAGCACCGTGGGCCGCAGCGGCAGGGCGCCGAGGAAAATCAGCACCCCGCCCGCCAGCGCGAGGAGGCCCGACATGATCGGCACCTCAAGCGGCATGGCCCCGCGTCCCGCGCTGGTGAAGCGGGCGAAGACGTTGCGGCGCTGGCTCAGCTCGAACCCGGCGAAGAGGCCGCCCGCGATGAAGAGCGGCACGATGTAGTAGTAGAGGCGGAAGACGAGCAGCGCGCCCACCACCTCGGCCGCGCCCATGTAGGGCGAGAGGCCGAGCAGGATCGCGCCGTCGAACACGCCGATGCCGCCCGGCACGTGGGCGAGGATCCCCGCCGCGTAGGCCGCGAGGTAGATGCCGACGAAGCGGAGGAAGGTGAGGCCCTCGGCCGGCGGCAGCAGCACGTAGAAGATCGCGGCCGTCACCGCGACGTCGACGGTCGCGAGCACCGTCTGCGCCATCGCCATGCGCACGCCAGGCAGCTCGACCTCGTGCCCGAAGACGCGGATCGAGCGGCGGAAGCGGCTCAGCAGCACGTAGCCGGTGACGATGCCGAAGAGCGGCAGGGAGAGCGCCTGCATCGCCCAGTGCGGCAGATGCGTGCCGGCCCAGGGCACGACCTCGGGCTCGATCAGCAGGACCGCGCCGGCCAGCGCCATGCCGCCGAGGCCGAAGGTGAGGGAGGTGAAGCCGATGACCTTCCCGATCTCGAGCGGCGTGTAGCCCCAGGCCGAATAGAGGCGGAACCGCACCGCCGCGCCCGAGACGGCCGCGAAGCCGAGATTGTGCGCCAGCGAGTAGCCGCAGAAGGAGGCGAGCAGCGCCCGCCCCCAGGAGGAGGGCCGGCCCGCGTAGCTCGCGCCCAGCTTGTCGTAGACCGCCAGCACGAGATAGGCGGCGACCGTCAGCGCCGCGCCCCAGCCCAGCGCCGACCACGGAATCGCCGTCATGGCGCGGGACACGTCGGCGACCGAGAGGCTGCGGAACTCCCGCTGGACGACCCAGACGGCGCCGACGAGCAGCAGCAGTCCGAAGACCGTCGCCCCGTGCTTCCGCAGGAAGGGCAGGCTCTTTCTCACGCGGCCTGCGGCTCGCGCTTCAGGGCGTCCTCGATCAGGGAGACGGTTTCGTGGATGCCCATGACGGCGATGGTGCCGCCGAAGCGCGGCCCCTCGCTCTTGCCCAGCAGCACCTCGTAGAGGGCCTGGAACCAGGCGCGGCCGACGCCGTCGGAGCCGTCCTTTTTCTTCGTCACGAAGGGGCCGAAGCGGCCGGCGTCGTACACCGCGTCCTGCAAGGCCTTCTCGCGCTCGGCGCCGGCCGGCAGCGCCATGAGCGCGGCCTCGCGCTCGCGCAGCAGGGCGGCCAGCCGCCGCATGCCTTCGGCCTCCTCCGGCGTCGCGGCGCGGAAGCGGCGTTCCGGCGCGATCCAGTCGCGCCAATAGGCGCAGGCGTTCGTCACCATCTGGGCCAGCAGCGGGTCCCCGGCCGGGGAGGCGCCCGGGTAGTACTTGGCGATGTAGGCCCAGAGCCGCGCCGGCTGGTCCGTGTTGGCGATGCCCGCGAGGTTCAGCAGCGTCGCGTAGCTGATGGCGGGCGGCGGCGCCGCGGGCGCGTGGCCGCCATGGATGTGCCAGGCGGGGTTCGCCGGGTCGGGCGCGGCGCGCAGCTTCTCGACGTTCGAGAGCCAGTCGTCCACCGCGCGCGGGATGACGCCCTTGTGCAGGCGCTTGGCGCTGCCGGGGGAGGGGAACATGAACTGCGCGAGGCTCTCGGGCGGACCGTAGTCGAGCCATTGCTCGATGGTCAGGCCGTTCCCCTTCGACTTGCTGATCTTCTGCCCGAGCTCGTCGTTGAACAGCTCGTAGGTCAGGGTGACGGGCGGCTCCCCGCCCAGCACCTGGCAGATGCGGGAGGAGAGCTTGACGCTGTCGATCAGGTCCTTGCCCGACATCTCGTAGTCCACGCCGAGGGCGTACCAGCGCAGCGCCCAATCGGCCTTCCACTGCGCCTTGCAGTGGCCGCCCGTGATGCGCGTGCCGTGGCGCCGGCCCGTCTCGGGATCGGTCCAGACCAGCAGGTCCTCGCCCGGCCGCACCTCCTCCATCGGCACCTGCATCACCACGCCGGTCTCGGGGTGGATGGGCAGGAAGGGCGAGTAGGTGGCGCGGCGCTCGGCGCCGAGGGTGGGCAGGATGACGTCGCGCACGGCGTCGTGCAGCTCCGCCATGCGGAGCAGCGCCGCGTCGAACCGGCCGGAGCGGTAGTAATCCGTGCTGGACGCGAACTCGTATTCGAAGCCGAAGGCGTCGAGGAAGGCGCGCAGCCGCGCGTTGTTGTGCTCCCCGAAGGAGGGATGCGTGCCGAAGGGATCGGGCACGCGGGTGAGCGGCTGGCCGATGTGCCGGGCCAGCAGCTCCTTGTTGGGGACGTTGTCGGGCACCTTCCGCAGGCCGTCCATGTCGTCCGAGAAGGCGAGCAGCTTCGCCGGGAGCCCGGTCAGCCGCTCGAAGGCGCGGCGGACCCAGGTGGTGCGCGCCACCTCCCCGAAGGTGCCGATATGCGGCAGGCCGGAGGGGCCGTAGCCCGTCTCCAGCAGGGCGGCCGGTTTGCCCCTGGTTGCCAGCCGGTCGGCGATCTTGGCCGCTTCCTCGAAGGGCCAGGCGCGAACATTGCGGAGGGAGGGGTCGGGCGTGCTCATGGGCGGGAGGTGGGATGCCAGCGCGCCCCCCCTCGGTCAACGCGGCTTGTCACCCTGGGCGGGCGATGCGGGTGACGCTCCGGCGCAGGGCCGGTATGCAGGGCCGAGCCCGAGATGACCCAGCCCGTCCCGCCGCCGCCTCTCCGCCCCCCGCTCGTGTGCACGGCCTTCGCGGCGGAGTCCTACCCGGCGACGGGCGGCAAGGTGATGGGGCGGCAATCGGCCTCGACCGCCATCCTGCGCGCCTTCATCGAGCGCCTCGGGCCGGTGCAGGCCGCCTACCTCATGCTGGGCGAGCGCGAGGCCCCGGCCTTCGACCTGCTGGTGAAGCGCCTCGGCGGAACCCAGGCGCAATGCGTGCTGCCCCACGCCATCGAGGAGGTGGGGCGCTACGGCACGCTGTTCACCGGCGGGCCGGACCTCGCGCAGCTCGCGCGGCGGCGGGCCATGGCCGGGGCGGCGCGGCGCTTCTCGCTCTGCGGCATCACCCACACCCTGTCCTCGCTCGGCGCGACGGCGGCGATCGCCGCCTGGCCGGCCTCCGACGCGCAGCCCTGGGACGCGGTGATCTGCACCTCCGAGGCGGCGCGGGCCGTGGTGCGGCGCGTGCTGGAGGAGGAGCTGGCGCGTCTCGCCGCGCGGTTCGGGCCGCAGCGCCCGCCGCTGCCGGAGCTGCCGCTGATCCCGCTCGGCATCCACACGGCGAATTTCGCGCCCCGCCCCGGCGAGCGGGAGGCCGAGCGCGCCCGCCTCGGCCTCGGCGAGCGCGACGTGGCGGTGCTGTTCCACGGCCGGGTCTCGTTCCACGCCAAGGCGCATCACTGGCCGATGATGGCCGCCCTCGGCCGCGTGGCGCCGCGCATGCCCGCGGGGGCGCGGCTGCACCTGCTGATCGCGGGCTGGACCTCGAACGAGGGGCAGGAGCGCGCGGTGCGCGACTGCGCCGCCGCCCTCTGCCCCGACGTCGTGCTGCACCGGCTGCCCGGCGCCGAGCCCGAGGCGCCGCAGCCGGCCTTCTGGGCCGCGGCGGACATCGCGACGCTGCTGTCCGACAACATCCAGGAGAGCTTCGGCCTCGCGCCGCTCGAGGCGCTGGCGGCCGGGCTGCCGGTGGTCGCGAGCGACTGGGACGGGCTGAAGGAGACGGTCCGCCACGAGGAGGACGGGTTCCGCGTCCCGACCAGCTTCCCGCCGCCGGGAACGGCGCCCGGCCTCGGCCTCGCCCACGCGAGCGGGGCGATGGATTACGACCACTTCGTCGGCCATGCCGGGCAGCTCGCGGCGGTGGACGTGCCGGCGACGGCCGATGCCTTCGCCGCCCTCGCCCTCGATCCCGCGCGGCGGCGGGCCATGGGCGCGGCGGGCCAGGCCCGCGTGCGGCGGGAGTTCGACTGGGCGGCGATCGTCCCGCGCTACCTGGAGCTGTGGCGCGAGCTCGCGGCCCGGCGGGAGGCGGCGCCCGAGCCGCGCGGAACGCTGCCGCCGGACCCGACGCGGATCTTCGCCGGCTTCCCGACCGCGCCGCTGCGGCCCGACACGGTCCTGGCGCGCGATCCGGCGGCGCCGACGCTCCCCCTGCCGCAGGCGGCGGCGCTGCCCTCCGCCATGATCGGCGCCCCGCCGCCCCGGCGGCTGGCGCGGCTCGGGGCGCTGCTGGCCGCCATGGGCGAGGCGGGCGCCTCCATCGAGACCGTGGCCCGGGCCCTGCCGGAGGCCGAGCGCGGCGCGGTGTGGGCCGACTGCGCCTGGCTGCTGAAGACCGGCTACGCCCGGCGGCTGGGGTGACGGCGCGCGGGTTGCGCTGACGCAAGGCAGCCGAACATGCTGTCATGGCATTGTCATCCTCGGCCAGCGGGCATCCAGCCCTGCGGCACGGAGGAGGTTCAGCCATGCAGACCGATCGCCGCTCGATGGCGGAGATGGTGCGGAACCGCGAGCCGGTGACCGTGGAGGCGGGCGCCACCATCCGCGCATGCTGCGCGCTGATGCACCGCCACCGGATCGGGGCGGTGCTGGTGGTCGAGGGCGGGCGCCTCGCCGGCATCTTCACCGGGCGGGACGCGGTGCGGGCGCTCGCCGAGGGGCTGTCGTCCGAGACGCCCGTGGCCTCGGTGATGACGATCCGGCCGGTCACGATTTCCGCGCGCGAGACGGCGCTCGACGCGCTGCGGACGCTGAACGATGCGGGCTTCCGGCACCTGCCCGTCGTCGAGGACGGGCGCATCCTCGGCATCGTCAGCCGCTACGATTTCCGCGCCTGCGAGCATGGCCGCCTCGACGAGGAGACGGGGTTCTTCGAGACGATGCGGTAGGGGCTACCCCTTCCGCATGAACAGCACGGGCATCGCGGCGCCGCCCGGCAGCTCCATCATCCCGGGGCGGTCGGCGACGTAGCCGAGCCGCTCGTAGAGCGGCACCGCGTTGAGATAGGCCCGCAGCACGAAGCGGGCCGCACCGGACCGCGCCTCGGCCGCACGGACCAGCGCCGAGGCGACGCCCTGGCGCGCCGCGCCGGGATGGACGAACACCTTGCGGATCCGCGCCGCCCCATCCTCCGTGGCGATCCAGCCGGCCGAGCCGAGCAGGACGCCGTCCCGCTCCGCCACCCAGACATCGGAGCGCAGCACATCGGCCGCGTAGTCCGGCGCGGCGACGAGCGCGGCGTGGGCCGCGCCGATGGCGGCGCCATAGGCCGTGGCGAGGGCGGCGAAGGAGGCGTCGTGCAGCGCGCGCACCGCCGGCATCTCCTCGCGGTTCAGGGGCCTGATCGCGACCTCACTCACGGCCGCGCCCCGCGAACAGGATCAGGTCGCCGTCCGGGTCCTCGAGGAGGAAGGTCCGCGCGCCCCGGGCCTCGTCGCGCGGCGCCTGGCGGAAGGCGAGGCCCGCGGCCGCGAATTCCGCGACGAGCGGCCACGGGTCATCGAGGCTGATGACGGCAGCGAGCGCATCCCGTTCCCGCGCGCCGTCGCGCGCGACCTGGGCGGAGAAGGCGGGGTCGCCCCAGCCGAACGCCTCGGCGAAGCCGAGGCGCGCGGAGAAGCGGAGCGACGCCGCGAGATCGGCGACGAAGAGCTGCGGCTCCGCCGAGAGGGGCACGGGCGGCCGGTCAGGCCGTCCGGTCCACCCCGCCGCTGGAGAGCGCGGCCTGCGCCGCGGCGAGCCGCGCGACCGGCACCCGGTAGGGCGAGCAGGAGACGTAGTCGAGGCCGACGCTCTCGCAGAACTGGATGGAGGCCGGGTCGCCGCCGTGCTCGCCGCAGATGCCGAGCTTGATGCCGTTGCGCGTCTTGCGGCCCTTGGTCGCCGCGATCTCCACCAGCGCGCCCACGCCCTCGGGGTCGAGCGAGACGAAGGGGTCCTTCGGCAGGATGTTCCGCTCGACATAGTGCGGCAGGAACTTCCCGGCGTCGTCGCGCGACAGGCCGAAGACCGTCTGGGTCAGGTCGTTCGTGCCGAAGGAGAAGAAATCCGCCTCCTGGGCGATGGCATCGGCGGTGAGCGCCGCGCGCGGCAGCTCGATCATGGTGCCGACCAGGTACTCGATCCGCGTGCCGGACTCGGCGAAGACCTCCTCCGCGACCTTCACCACCTGGGCGCGGGTGATCTCCAGCTCGCGCTTGACCATCACGAGGGGGATCATGATCTCGGGCACCGGCGCGGAACCGGTTTCCTTGGCGATGCTCACCGCCGCCTCGAAGATGGCGCGGGCCTGCATCTCGTAGATCTCGGGGAAGGTGATGCCGAGACGGCAGCCGCGATGCCCGAGCATCGGGTTGGCTTCGGACAGGTCCTCCGCCCGGCGCTTCATGGTGGCGAGGTCGGCGCCGAGGAACTGCGCCACCTCCTCCATCTCGGCCTCGGTGTGGGGCAGGAACTCGTGCAGCGGCGGGTCGAGCAGGCGGATCGTGACGGGCAGCCCCGCCATGATGCGGAACAGCTCCTCGAAATCCTGGCGCTGGAAGGGCAGGAGGCGGGCGAGCGCGTCGCGCCGGCCGGCCTCGGTCTCGGACATGATCATCTGACGCACGGCGCCGATGCGCGCGGGGTCGAAGAACATGTGCTCGGTGCGGCAGAGGCCGATGCCCTCGGCGCCGAACTTCCTCGCGGTTTCGGCGTCCAGCGGCGTCTCGGCGTTCGCGCGGACCTTCATGCGGCGGACGCCGTCGGCCCACTCCATCAGGGTCGCGAAGTCGCCGGAGAGCTTCGGCTCGATCATGGCGACGGCGCCGATGAAGACCTCGCCCGTCGCGCCGTCGAGCGTGATGGTCTCGCCCGCCTTCACGATGTGGCCGCCGGCCATCAGCGCCTGGGCGCCGTAATCGACCGTGATGCCGCCGGCACCCGCGACGCAGGGCCGGCCCATGCCGCGGGCGACGACCGCGGCGTGCGAGGTCATGCCGCCGCGCGTGGTGAGGATGCCGCGGGCGGCATGCATGCCGTGGATGTCCTCGGGCGACGTCTCGATGCGGACGAGGATCACGGCCTCGCCCTTCTGGGCGCGCATCTCGGCCTCATCGGCCGAGAACACCACCGCGCCGCAGGCGGCGCCGGGCGACGCGGGCAGCCCCTTGGAGAGCAGCTTGCGCGGCGCCTTGGGGTCGAGCGTCGGGTGCAGCAGCTGGTCGAGCGAGCCGGGCGCGACGCGGCGGACCGCTTCCGTGCGGTCGATCAGCCCCTCGCGGCACATGTCCACCGCGATCTTGAGCGAGGCCGCGGCGGTGCGCTTCCCGTTGCGCGTCTGCAGCATGTAGAGCTTGTTCTGCTGCACCGTGAACTCGATGTCCTGCATGTCCTTGTAGTGACGCTCGAGCGTCTCGCGCACGCGGACGAGCTCGGCGTAGGCGGCGGGCATCACCTCTTCCATCGGGCGCTCGCCGGGCTTGGCGCGCAGCTTCGCCATGGGCTGCGGCGTGCGGATGCCGGCCACGACGTCCTCGCCCTGCGCGTTCACCAGATACTCGCCGTAGAAGATGTTCTCGCCGGTGGAGGGGTCGCGGGTGAAGCAGACGCCCGTGGCGCAATCGTCGCCCATGTTGCCGAAGACCATGGCCTGGACGTTCACCGCCGTGCCCCATTCGGCCGGGATGTCGTGCAGGCGCCGGTAGGTGATGGCGCGCTGGTTCATCCAGGAGCCGAAGACGGCCCCGATCGCGGCCCAGAGCTGGTCCTCGGGCGCCTGAGGGAAGGGCTTGCCCGTCACGTCCTCGACCATGGCGAGGTAGCCGGTGGCGACGTTCTGCCAGTCCTCGGCGGAGAGGGCCGTGTCCTCGACCACGCCCTTGGAGAGCTTGGCTTCCTCGATGATCTCCTCGAAGCGGTGATGGTCCACTTCGAGGACGACCGAGCCGAACATCTGGATGAAGCGGCGGTAGCTGTCCCAAGCGAAGCGGGCGTCGCCCGAGGCGCGGGCCAAGCCCTGCACCGTCCGGTCGTTCAGGCCGAGGTTCAGCACCGTGTCCATCATGCCCGGCATGGAGACCCGGGCGCCGGAGCGGACGGAGACGAGCAGCGGCCGTTCCTCATTCCCGAAGGTCAGCCCGACCGCCTGTTCCACGCGGGCGAGGGCTTCGCGCACCTGCGCCTGGAGCTCGGTGGGATACTGCTTGCCGTTCTTGTAATAGTGGGTGCAGACCTCGGTGGTGATGGTGAAGCCCGGGGGCACGGGCAGCCCGATCGAGGCCATTTCCGCCAGGTTGGCGCCCTTGCCGCCGAGCAGGTTGCGCATGTCGGCGCGACCTTCGTTGCGGCCGGCGCCGAAGCTGTACACCCACTGAGTCATGGCTGGCTGGTTCCTCAGCTTTCGATCTTCGAGAGGTCTGCGACCTGGTCCATGGCAGAACGCAGGCGCGACAATAGCCGCAAACGATTCTGCCGGAGAGATGGTTCCGGGGAATTCACGATCACCTTCTCGAAGAAGGCGTCGAGCGGCGCGCGGAGGGTGGCCAGCGCCGCCATGGCGGCGGGGAAGTCCTCGGCGGCCAGCGAAACCTGAGCTTCCGCCTCGGCCTTGGCCAGGGCGGCGTTGAGGGCGATTTCCTCGGGCGCCTCCAGCCGGTCCGGCTCGACCGCCTGGTCGTGCGCCTTGCCGTCCTTCTTCTCCTCGATGCGGAGGATGTTCTGGGCGCGCTTGTAGGCGGCGAGCAGGTTGGCGCCCGTCTCCGACTCGACCAGGGCCTTCAGCGCGTCGGCGCGGGCGAGGATGCGGAGCAGGTCGTCATCCTGGCCGATGGAGGCGGCGACGACGTCGTGCCGGGCGCCTTCGGCGCGGAGCTGGACGCGGAGGCGTTCGGTGAGGAAGTCGAGCACGGCTGCTTGGTTTGCCAGGAAGTCCGCCGCGAACTGCTCACGTCGCTCCAGTATGCCGCGGTCGAAGGTCTTATCGAGGACCTTTCGGATTGCCTCAAATTCCTCGTACGCGATGTCGGTTGGCAGGCGCCGCAGTGCATCAACTAGCTGATCGCTGAACTCTCCAAACAGGCGCTCTCCAATCACCTCAACCAACGTGGGCATCACTGCCTTGCGAATTGGCACCCGGAGAGCGTTCTCTCGAACAAGTCTTATCACGCCAAGCGCTGCCCGCCGCAACGCATACGGGTCGCCGCTGCCGGTGGGCTTCTCACCTACCGCAAAGAAGCCGGCCAACTGGTCCAGCTTGTCCGCCAATGCCACGGCCACGGGCACCGGGTCGGTTGGTACGGTGTCGGCCGGGCCGACCGGGCGGTAGTGCTGCGCTATGGCGTCGGCGATGATGGGAGCGAGGCCTTGGACGCGGGCATAATGGCCGCCCATAATCCCCTGGAGCTCGGGAAACTCCCCCACCATGCCACTCGCTAGGTCTGCCTTCGCGAGACGCGCTGCCTGCGAAGCTACTTCGACGTCGGCGTCGACCATTGGTGCCAAGAATCGGGCAAGAAACTCGAGCCGCCTGACACGCTTTCCCTGGGTGCCGAGCTTCGCGTGGAAGACCACGCCGTCGAGCTTCGGCAGGAAGCTCTCCAGCGGTTGCTTGCGGTCCTGGTCCCAGAAGAACCGCGCGTCGGAGAGGCGCGCGCGCAGCACGCGCTCATTGCCCGCGACCAAGGCTGCCCCGCCATCCGAAGCGGCGATGTTGGCGACGAGGGCGAAGCGGTTCGCCGCGCGGCCATCGGGGTGCCGCAGCGCAAAATACCGCTGGTTCACCCGCATGGAGGTGCGCATCACCTCCGCCGGCAGGTCCATGAAGGCGTCGTCAATGCGGCCGAGCAGCGGCACCGGCCATTCGACGAGGCCCGCGACCTCCGCCAGCAGGCCTTCGTCGGGCACCACCTCCAGCCCCTCGGCGGCGGCGAGCTTCGCGACACCCTCGCGGATCATCGCCGTGCGCTCGGCGGCGTCCACGATGACGAAGCGCTCGCGCAGCTTGGCGGCGTGGTCGGCGTAGCCCGTCACGGCGAAGGCGCCGGGGGCGTGGACGCGGTGGCCCTCGGTCAGCGCGTCGGCGACGATGCCGTGCGCGGCATCCTCCCCGCGGGCGAGGGCGACGGGCACCGGCTTGCCGTCGAAGACGCAGAGGATGCGCTGCAAGGGCCGCACCCAGAGGAACTGGCTGACGCCCCAGCGCATGGATTTCGGCCAGGGGAAGGACCACAGCAGTTCGGGCAGCTTCTGGGCCAGCAGCGCCTCGGCCGCGATGCGCTCCCCGGGCTTCACCAGCACGAGGAAGCCGTTCTGCTCGATCAGCTGTTCGCGCGTCGCGTTGTGCTTCTTGAGGAAGCCGGCCAGCGCCTGCTCCGGCGCGCCGAGGCGCGGGCCGCGTTCCTCCTTCGGCGCCGTCTCGGCGAAGGCGGCCATCTCGGCGACGAGGCCGAGGCGGCGGGGGCCGTGGAAGCCGCGCGGCGCGCCCTGGATGAGCGGCGCTAGCGCCTGCTGCGCCAGGCGGCACAGATCCTCCGCCGCGCGTGCCTGCATGCGCGCCGGGATTTCCTCGGTGAGGAGTTCGAGAAGGAGTTCAGTCACTCAATCGCCGCTTTCACATCGGTTCGGGCGAAGTCATCGCCCTTGTAGAGAAGGGGCTCACTGCGCGCCTTGGCCAGCGCGTAGGCGAAGCAATCGCCGAGGTTGAGCCCGGCGGGGTGGCGGCCCTTGCCGTAGCGGCGCCAACCTTCGCGCGCGAGGGCCGCGTGCTCGGCGGTGAAGGGGACGATTTCGATCTCGGCCTCGGCGACCAGCCGCTCCAGCTCGACACCCGCCGCCCGACCGGCCCGCCCCTCAGCGACCATGCTGGCTTCGACCAAGGTCGCGGCCGACAACCGCGAATCCTGCCTGCCGCTGAGCGCGTCCACGTAGCGTGGCGCATCGTCTTCCCTCAGCAGGATCGCCAGCAGGACGGAGCTGTCCACGATCACCGTGGCAGGCCGTTCTCGTCGTAAAGGTCCGAATGGTCACTGGTTGCCCCGGGCGGAAACAGCTTCGAAGCACGCTCCGCGATCGCCATGATGGCGGCGCGTTTGGCGGCCACCCGCGCCTCGCGCTCGGCGTCGTCGCGGGCCTCGGCCTCCGACGCGAGCTGGCGGACGACGCCCGTGACCGTGGTCTGGCGGCGCTCCGCCAGCCGCTTGAGCGTGGCGATCAGCGCCTCATCCTTGATGTTGAGCTGGCCCATGGTAGAACCTCCGCCGGTTTTCTACCCTAAGCCGCCCGGCCAAGCCAGGTTTCGCAGCAGCCCTTCGCCAGCGCCCGCACCCGGCCGATATAGGCCGCGCGCTCGGTCACGCTGATCGCGCCGCGCGCGTCCAGCAGGTTGAAGCGGTGGCTCGCCTTGATGCACTGGTCGTAGGCCGGCATGGCGAGGCCCTGCTTCAGCAGCGCCTCGCACTCCCGCTCGGCGTCCTCGAAGTGGCGGAACAGCAGGGCCACGTCGGCGTGCTCGAAATTGTGGGCGCTGTACTCGCGCTCGGCGCGGAGGAAGACCTCGCCATAGGTCACGCCCCCCCGGCCGTTTTCTTCATCGTTGAAGCGCAGGTCGTACACGTTCTCGACGCCCTGGATGTACATGGCCAGGCGTTCCAGGCCGTAGGTCAGCTCGCAGGAGGGGACCTCGCAGGGGATGCCGCCCACCTGCTGGAAATAGGTGAACTGCGTCACCTCCATCCCGTCGCACCACACCTCCCAGCCCAGGCCCCAGGCGCCGAGGGTGGGGCTCTCCCAATCGTCCTCGACGAAGCGGATGTCGTGCAGCGCCGGGTCGAGTCCGAGGGCCTTGTAGCTGTCCATCAGCAGGGCCTGCGGGTCCCGCGGGCTCGGCTTCAGGATGACCTGATACTGGTAATAATGCTGGAGGCGGTTCGGGTTCTCGCCGTAGCGGCCATCGGAGGGACGGCGGGAGGGCTGCACATAGGCCGCGCTCCAGCGATCGGGGCCGAGGGCGCGCAGCGTCGTCGCCGGGTGGAAGGTGCCCGCGCCCATCTCCATGTCGTAGGGCTGGAGGATGACGCAGCCCTGCTTCGCCCAGAAGGCGTGCAGGCGCAGGATGATGTCCTGGAAGCTGGGAGCGGCGGGGTTCATGGCGCGGCGCAACATAGCCGCTCCCGCCGTGCTGCCAAGGAAGGCGCGCCTCCGAGCGCCGGCCGGAGCTCCGGCGTCGGCCTCGGGGCGCCGGGGCTTCGCGGCGCCGCCGCCGACAGCGGGGCGCCAGGCGGGGCCCCCGCCGGATCGCGAAGCGGTGTCGCGGGGACGCCCTACCGCAGCAGCTCCGGCTCGCGCGCGCGGGCGACCGGGCGGCCGTCCGACGGCAGCATCAGGTCCCGCTGGACCAGGAGCTCCCGCAGGGCGTCGTAGGACATGACCCCGTGCTCCGAGGAGTATTCGCCCCGCAGCCCCGGGCCTTCCAGCGCGCCCTCGCGCAGCTCGGGCAGGATGGGCTGGATGACGAAGTAGTCGCCGCGGCGGAAGGCGCGGGCGGCTTCCTCCTCGGAGATCAGCGTCTCGTGCAGCTTCTCGCCGGGGCGGATGCCGGTGACGCGGATGGGGATGTCCCGCCCGTCGATGAGGGCGCGGGCGATGTCGGTGACGCGGGCCGTGGGGACGCGGGGGATGTAGGTCTCGCCCCGCCGGCCGCCGGCGACGGCGGCCATGATGACGTCCACCGCCTCCTCGAGGGACAGCAGGAACCGCGTCATCCGCGGATCGGTCACCGTCACCGGCCCGCCGGCGCGGATCTGCTCGTGGAAGAGGGGGATGACCGAACCGCGCGAGGCCAGCACGTTGCCGTAGCGCACGATGACGCAGCGCGTCCCCGGCAGCTCCAGGTTGGCGCGGGCGAAGATGCGCTCCTGCAGGGCCTTGGTCATGCCCATGACGTTGACCGGCTTCGTCGCCTTGTCGGTGGAGACGCCGACGACGGTCTCGACCGGCAGGCGCTGGTCGCGGATGGCGCGGACGATGTTCTCCGGCCCCTCCACATTGGTGCGCACGGCCTCGTAGGGGAAATACTCGCAGGCCGGGACCTGCTTCAGCGCGGCCGCGTTGAAGACCATGTCCACGTCCCGGAGCGCGGCCGCGACCGAGGCGTAGTCCCGCACGTCGCCGATGCGGAACTCCAGCCGCCGGCGGAAATTCTCGTAGAGCGCGTCCTCCCCGGCGAGCTTGTTCTGGTAGCGCACCCGGATGTCGTGCTGCTTGCCCTCGTCGCGCGACAGCACGATGAGCTTGGCCGGCGAGCCATGCCGGCCGGAGAGCAGGCGGCGCAGCAGCACCTGGCCGAGGGAGCCGGTGCCGCCCGTGATCAGGACGCGCTTGCCGTCGAGGATGGGGTCGAGGCTCATGCCGCGCTCCTCTGCTCGGGCTGGGCGGATGCGGCGAAATCGGCGTGCATGGCGGCGACGAGCTCGGGCCAGGCGGGCGGGCGCCAGCCGGTGCGCGCGGCGAAGGCGCTGCCGTCGAGCCGCCGGTCGCAGTGGAAGGCGTCGTCGCGCGAGAGCCGGACGCCGAGGCCGTAGCGCTGGTTCACGAGGGCGAGCAGGTCGTGCTTGCTGATCGCCTCGCTCGCGACCTGCCAGACGCCGTCGAGGTCCCGCCAGGCGCTGAGGGCGCGGGCGACGATGTCGGCCATCACCACGGTGGGCAGGCCGGTGTAGAGCGCCCCGGTGTAGCCCCTCGCCTCCCCGCCGCGGCGGGAGAGGAACCAGTCGATCAAGGACGGCCCGTCGCGCAGGCCATGCCCGATGATGGAGCAGCGCAGCGTCAGGCACCCCGCCTCCCGCACCTCGCCGAGCGCCTTGCTCTGGCCGTAGATGTCCGTCGCGTCGGGGCGGGCCTCGGGGGCGTAGGGGCCGGCGCGGCCGCTGAAGACGCAATCCGTCGAGAAGTGGATGAGGCGCACGCCGCGCGCGGCGCACCACTTCGCCAGCCGGTGCGGCAGCACCGCGTTCACCGAGAGGGTGAGGGCGGCGTCCACCGCCTCCGGCCGCTGCTTGATGACGCCGATGGCGTTGACCACCGCCGTCGGGCGCAGATGGCCGAGCAGTTCGAGCAGGCCGGCATGGTCCCGCGCGTGCACGCGGCCGAGGAGCCGCGCGCGCGGCGCGAGGCGCCGCAGGGCGGCGCTGGGCTGGGCGGCGCGGATGGTTCCGACCACGTCCGGCACGGTCGCGGAGAGATGCGCGAGCAGCTTGTGCCCGAGCATGCCGTTGGCCCCGAGGACGACGACGGTCATCGCGCGCGCCGCCTGACGTTCGGGGTGAAGCCCTGGTCCATCCGCGCCGCCTCCTGCCGCTCCGGTGGCCTGTGGGTGGCACGGAGGGAGTTAAGGAAGCGTGTGCGGCCGCGCTGCCGGCGGGCCGACGCAGGCCCGCGGGGCCTGCGTCCCTTCCGTCACCGGGCCGCGCTGCTGGCGGGCCAATTCAGCCCTCCGGGGCGTGCGCCCCTTCGGTCATCGGGCCGCGCTGCCGGCGGGCCAATTCAGCCCTCCGGGGCGTGCGCCCCTTCGGTCATCGGGCCGCATCAGCGCCGAGTCGCATCCGGCCAGAAGCGCACGCCGGCCCGGGCCGGCCCGCCCGACAGCCCGACCGGCACGCCATCGGCCCGCCAGCAGGCGGCGCCTTCCAGCATCCCGTCGGCGTGGAAGCGGATGGCGTTCATCCCGCCCGCGACGTGCGGCACGGCGAGCACCTCGTGCCCGCGCGCCGCCATCGCCGCGCGCAGAGTCTCGGGAAAGCCGCCCTCCATCTCGACCGGGCCGCCCATGGTCCAGAGGCGCGGGGCCTCCACGGCCGCCTGCAGGGACATGCCGTGATCCACCAGGTTCATCACCGCTTGGAACGTCGAGGCGAAGATGCGCAGCCCGCCCGGCAGGCCGAGCGCCGCCCAGGGCAGTCCCTCCCGCCGCAGGATCAGCGGCGACATCGACGTCGTGACCCGCTTCCCGGCCTCGATGGATTGGGCGCGATCGGGCCGGGGATCGAACAGCGCCATGTAGTTGTTGGGGATCAGCCCGGTCTCCGGCAGCAGGATCCGCGCGCCGAAGGTCGAGTTGATGGTGTGGGTGCAGCAGGCGATGCGCCCCTCGCAATCCGCGACCGTCACATGGGTGGTGTTGGCGCTCTCCGCCGGCCCGACGCCCGGCACCCAGCGCCCGGCGCGGTCGAGGTCCAGCAGGGCCCGGCGCTCCGCCGCGTAGTCCTTCGAGATCAGGCGCGCCACCGGCACGTCCAGGAAGTCCGGGTCGCCCGTCGCCACCGCGCGGTCGGCGAAGGCCATTCGCAAGGCCTCCGTGACCAGATGCGCCGTCCGCGCCGTGCCGAAGCCGCTCGCCGCGATGTCGTCGGCCTCGAGCAGGTTGAGCATCTGCAGCACATGCACCCCCCCTGCCGAGGGCGGGGGCGGGCCGATCACCTCCACCCCGCGATAGGTGCCGCGGACCGGCGCCCGCGACACCAGCCGGGCCGCCGCCAGGTCATCCGTCGAGAGGATGCCGCCCTTGCGGGCCAGGTCGAACACGGCCGAGGTGCCGAGATCCCCCTGATGCAGCGCGGCCGCGCCTTCCCGCGCCACGCCGCGCAGCGTCTCGGCCAGCGCCGGCTGGACCAGCCGCGCGCCGGCGGCGACCGGCGCGCCGCCCGGCAGGAACAGCGCCGCGATGTGGCGATCGAGCGCCAGGTCCGCCGCGGCCTCGGACACGCATTCGTGCAGATACCGGCTCACCTCGAACCCGCGCGAGGCGAGGCGGATGGCGGGCTCGGCCACGTCGGCCAGGGTGAATCGCCCGAAGCGGCGCAGCGCCTCCTCCCAGGCCAGCAGATTGGCGGGCACCGCGACCGACAGCGCGCCGACGCTCTGCCGCCTGGGGTCCCGGCCCTCGAACATCTCGGGCCGCGCGGCGAGCGGCGCGCAGGCCATGCCGTCCAGCACGACATGCTCGCCACCCGCGCCGGCGAGATGCATCAGCCCGCCGCCGAACAACCCCACCATCATCGGCTCGCACACCGTCAGCGCGAGCAACCCCGCGACCGCCGCATCCACGGCGGTGCCGCCTTCGGCCAGCATCTGGGCCCCGGCCGCGCTCGCCGCCGGATGATTGGTCACCACCATGCCGCGGCTGGCCAGCACCGGCCGCTTCTCGCAGGTGAACACCGTGCCCGCCCGGTCGCGCCACGGCGTCATGGGCGGCGAGGGGCAGGGGGGTTGCGGTGCCGGCGGGGGAGGGCCTGGCCCGACCCGGCCCCCCCACCGCCCGCCAGAGGCCAGGCGACCTCCGGCACCCAGGACTTCGACGGGGGTTGCCCGGGCTCGCGGCCGATGGCCCCGGCGCGCACGCGGAGGCCGGCGGCGCCGGGCGGGACGGCTCCGCTCATCCGGAGCGGGCGTGTCGGCCCGGAGCCCTGCGCCCCGGCGAGCGCGGGCCGCGCCGCGAGGGGGAGGCGTCGCATGGCGCTCAACCCTGGAGGACGGCGATGGCGCCGGTCCCGATCCGCGCGGCGGGGGTGGTCGTCCTGGGCGTCTCGACGATGGTGGAGGCGGAGGCGACGTGGCGGCGGCGGACGGCGTGGATGGTGCCGGACTGCTCCGTGCTGCGAACGACGACGTCCCCGCGGCAGGCCTCGTCGAGCGTGCCGCCCGGTTCCGCGACCGCCGCCTTCCGATTCGCGCGCGCCGGCCCGGTCCGGCGGCCGATGTCGCCCAGGCCCACGATCGTCCCGTCCGGCCCCCTGGCCGGCATGCCGGGAAGGAACACGATCCGGCCGCGCGCCTCGGCCATGGTGGCGTGGCTGCGATGGCCGCTCGGTTCGCCGATGCGGCGCGATGTCGTCTGCGTCTCGGTCACGGGGCCGCGTCCTCCGGCTGGCGGGGCGGGGCCCCGACGCCGCAAGTCTCACCCGGCCCTCGGGTCCGGACAAGGCGAGGCTCCGGGCGGCCGGATCCCGTCCACCGCCGCGCCGCCCCGTCGGGCGCCATCCCGTCGTTTCCCGACGGCCAAGCGCACGACCCGCCACCGGCGCGCGCGTTCACGACGCGAAGGCCGGTGGAGATTCGGAGATGCGGTTCATTCCGACCAAGGTTCATGGCGTGCTCGACTACGCCGTGGGCGTGTTCATGCTGGCGGCGCCCTGGCTGCTCGGCTTCAGCGGCAGCGCCGAAGGCACGATCGTGGCGCTCCTGTTCGGCGCCGGCGCCATCGCCTACGCGCTGCTGACCGATTACGAGCTGGGCCTGTATCCGCTGCTCGGCATGCCGCTGCACAACGCGCTCGACGTGCTAGGCGGCATGGCGCTGGCGGCCTCGCCCTTCCTGCTGAACTTCCGCGACGAGGTCTGGGTGCCGCACCTCGCGGTGGGGCTGTTCGCTATCGCCGCGGGGCTGTTCACCCGCGGCGCCCGGGACGACGCGCCGGCCGAGGCGCTGCGCGTCTGATGGCGGCAGGGCGCGGCCTGCTCGGGGCCGGGGGCGTGCTCGGCTTCGCGCTGGGCGGCTTCTTCGACGGCATCCTGCTGCACCAGGTGCTGCAGTGGCACCACTTCCTGAGCCTCGTGCCCGGCGCCGAGTGGCAGGATCTGCGGCGCCAGGTGCTGGCCGATGGCTGGTTCCACGTGGCGGTCTACGCCGTCGCGCTTTTCGGGCTGTGGCTGCTCTGGCGGGCGCGCGGCGCGCTCGCGGGGACGGGGGCGGACCGGCGGCTGATCGGCGCGGCGCTGCTCGGCTTCGCCGCCTGGCAGGCGGTGGACGTCGTGGGCGCCCACTGGATCATCGGCATCCACCGCGTGCGCGTGGACGTGCCGGACCCGCTGCCGTGGGACCTGGGATGGCTGGCGGCGACGGGCCTGCCCCCGCTGCTGCTGGGCGCGTGGCTGCTTCGCCGGCCGGGCCGCGGCGAGGGGGGGCGCGGGGCCGTGGCCGCCACGGTTCTCGCGCTGGCGGTGACCGGGGCGGCGCC